>JAAYMU010000142.1 GCA_012521215.1 Peptococcaceae bacterium
ATGCTGCCGGCATCACCCTGGGCAGTTTCTAAAATAGCTAAAAAAAGGTGCTCAGTACTAACATAGTCATCACCAAAGGACTCCATTTGATCATGGGCATTAACCAATACCGTTCGCATGCGCTGAGAATAAGTTAACTGGGCAGCCGCCCCGGTTATGCGCGGCAATTTATTTATACTGGACTCTAGCTTGTGAATTAAACTACCTCTATGCATATTTAATTTATTCAAAATTTGGGGTACTACCCCCTCCTCCTGTTCACACAAGGCCAATAAAAGATGTTCAGGTTCAACCTGGCTGTTATGGTTTCTCTCTGCCTTATTTTGAGCAGCAATAATCGCTTCCTGCGATTTTTGAGTAAAACGATTAGTATCAAAAGCCATGATATTCCCCCCTTATTTCTTACTTTGCCTCGAGCTATATAACTCTTTTAAAACACTAATTTCTTTTTCCGTCAGGTCAGAAGGTAATATAATTGAAATCTTGGCGTATAAGTCTCCAAACTTGCCTGTTTGATTCAATACCGGCATTCCCTTACCCTTAAGCCTAAAACTTTTGCCGGCCTGAGTCTGCGAAGGGATTTTGAGCATAATCTCGCCGGCCAAAGTATTAATCTTGGCTTCCCCTCCCAAGGCAGCTGTATAAAAATCTATTTCCAGATCGGTATACAGGTCATTACCTCGCCTTGTATATCTGGCATGGGGTTGGATTTTTACTGTTAAAAGTAAATCCCCTTTGGGCCCGCCCCTGGATCCTTCCCGCCCCTGCCCGGCCAGCCTTATTATATTGCCGTCCTGAATGCCTTTAGGTATGCTGGCTTCTATCTTTTTGCCCCCGATAGAGATCAGCTTTTTAGTCCCATAATAGACATCTTCTAAAGTAACGGAAATTTCGCCTTCGATATCCCGACCCGCTCTGGGTTGTCTGAACGCTTCATAGTAATCTTCTGCCGGGGAAGTATAAGGCGAGTCAAAATCCAGGTCCATACCAAAAATAGTAGCAAAAAAATCCGAAAAACCGCTGAACCCTTCTCCTAAGCCGCTTGTTCCACCGAATATGGCTTCAAATTCTTCCGGAGTCATGGTCCGGGTATAGGTCCCGGATCCTGGATCATGTTGCCAGGCCGACCAGTCAAAATTCTTTCCACTGCCGCCCCGCTTTTGCCATTGCAGATAACTTTCCCGTAGGTCATCATATTTTTTTCTTTTAACGGGATCAGATATGGCATGATAAGCTTCGTTAATCTCCTTAAATTTTTCTTCAGTTTCCTTGTTGCCAGGGTTAAGATCTGGATGATATTTTTTAGTCAATTTCTGATATGCTTTCTTGATACTCTTTATATCTGCATCCGGAGAGACGCCTAATATTTTATAGTAATCCTTAAATTCCAAATTTAATCACCTCTGTACACATAAGTGTTTCCTTATAGGCCATAATTTACCTTCCAGTATATTATAGTCTAAAATAATATTAAGGTCAATATTGGTCAAATAATGATTTGTCCTTTTTTGACCTTAATTAAAGATTTACGACGCTACTACTTTTAGCTTAGCCCCTCATTGCCAAGCATTGGGGTAAAACATAATAAGCTGAAGGTGAAGTCCCCGGAATCTCGCCGTCTATTTCCAATAAAGAATGTTCAGGGGTTTCTATTTTAAGAGATTGACAGCGGTAAATATCAACTGCGGGCAAGTTGATATGTTTACCCGAATAAATTAAAGGAATTCGAGAAAGCAAGTATAATGCGGATATATCCTTAATCACCACCAGGTCAAACAAACCGTCCCTTAAATCAGCATCGGGAGCAATTTTCATTCCTCCCCCGATATATTTTCCGTTACAGACCATGAGTCCGCAAAAGCGGCCTTCTACCTTTAATTCATTATCCACCAGCAGCGAGGCTTCAATGTTCTTATATCGTGACAGGGTTGTCAGCACTCTGCTGAAGTAGGTTAATTTACTGCCTAAGGCCTTACTATTCATATTAGCTTCATTGACTACCTCGGCGCCCAAACCTATATTGGAGGCATTAATAAAATAGCGACTGTCCGTTTGCCCCGAAGAGTTTTGAAAAATTACTTTCCCAAGGTCTATTTTACGGGTATTCCTCCTTTGAAGAGAGTTTATAAAATCTTCAGCCTTAATCTCTCCTTGAAAAGAACGTATAAAATCGCTGCCTGTTCCCAGAGCGAATACTGCTAACTCAATATCTTCGGAAGCCATCCGGTCGTCATCAGCCATAAGACCGTTAACAACTTCATTGACCGTGCCATCACCGCCAACAGCTATAAACTTTTTGTAACCTTGTTGTACCCCCTGCTTTGTTAATTTAATACCATCACCCTGACAAGAAGTAAGACAGTATTCCAAATCTATTCCCGCCTGCTTGGCTTCTTGCCAGTAGCGGGCCCAGTTTTGACGGGTACGGCCATTGGCCGAAAAGGGATTGACGATGGCGAGCCACTTTTCATAAGCTTTCATTATTATTCCCTACCTAAACAATTATTTTTACTGGATATATGAACTATAATTCGATTTTCATTAGTTATTATCACGATATTCTTTCTATTCCCCTCAGGATCCTCATAATCTCGACTTTATCTTAAAATTCTGCTGACAAGATTTTGTTGACAAGCTTTTTCTCAGCCCTATAACATATAAATTAATTTCCATATTATGGGAGGGGTTGGCTGATGCGCTTGAGAAGTAAGTTTGAAATCCTAATTTTGGTCTTGACTATGACAATATCAGGATGCGGGAATTCTATGGAGACAACCGGCGAAGCGGAAAATTCTCCTCCGGATAAATTAACTATCGGCATTATTCAGATCGCAGAAGACCAAAACCTCGAGGCGGCCAGAAAAGGATTCATTAATAAACTCCGGGCTAACGGTTATATTCAAGGACAAAATCTTAACATAGATTACCGCAATGCCCGTAATAACCAAGATGATCTCCAAAGCATAGCCCAGGAATTAGCTTCCAAAAAATATGATTTGATTCTGGCCTTGGCTACGTCCTCAGCTGTAGCCAT
>JAAYMU010000143.1 GCA_012521215.1 Peptococcaceae bacterium
CTATACCGCCGCTCATCATAACCAGTTTTTTCTCCACAATAATGACACCGATAATACCGCATACTATACTTGCTAAAATCCCTGCACAAACAGCGTTCTGCAAAAATTGGTACTCTAAAATGGCCCCAATCATTCCGCCTTCTCCTCCCGATACCCGCACTCGCTACTGTAGCTTTGCAGTTCATTGTGCTTAATATGTTCAATATTTCCTTGATAACTAATAGGTCCAAAATGTTGATCGTGCTCTTTATGCTCTCTTAAAACCCTGTGAGGTACACCGTGAGCGATCAGATCAACCGGACAGCCGTAAAGACTGTTGACTATATCTTCATTGATTTCCGGCTCACCGTGATAAACAAGCTTGCCATTGAGGCAAGCAAGCCGGTGGACCTCAGAGGAAATGGCCAGCAGATCATGGGTAACCAGGATTATGGTCATATCCTTATTGAGTTCGGCCAGCAGGCTGAAGATCTGATCGCGCGAAACAGCATCAACATTCGCTGTGGGCTCATCTAAAAGCAGTATTTTGGGATTAAGAGCCAAAGCCCTGGCCAGAAGCATCTTTTGAAATTCCCCACCGGACAGCTCTGCTATTTGGCGGTTAGCTAGATCGGCAAGGCCGACTCTAGCCAGAAGTTCATAGGTAATATCTTTATCTTGAGAGCTATATCGAAAAAATGGAGTCAATCTTTTCCTTAAACGTCCGGTTAACACCACTTCAAACAAAGTAATAGGGAAGTTTTTGTCCATCGCAGCAAATTGCGGCACATACCCTATTAAAGCTCTGCTATGGCTCGGGCTTTGCCCATATATCCGGACACTTCCCTCCGCCACCGGCACCAGGCCTAATATAGCCTTTAAAAGTGTGGACTTGCCCCCGCCGTTAGGCCCGATAATTCCTAAATAGTCACCCTCCGCCACCTCAAGGCAGACATTAGTAAGAGCGGGCGTCTGCCCATAATACACCGCCAAATTATGTATCTCTATAGCTAGTTTACTCACTGCGCAGCCTCCGCAATTGTTTCTACCATGGTTTTTAGATTCGGGATATAATCGGCAGCCAAAGGATCCAGACGAATAGTCCGACCCTTTATTTCCTCAGCAAAGGCCAGGGATTGTCTACTGTCAATTTCAGCTTGGTAGAAGATAGCTTTAATGTTTTCCTGTTTAGCAATTTTAATCATTTCCTGCAAATGCTTTGGTGTGGCTTCTTTTCCTTCCTGTTCCAGAGCATACATGGTAAGCCCGTAATCGTCAGCCAAATACCCAAAAGCAGGGTGAAAAACAATAAACTTCTTATTTTCTACCTTTTCCAGAATCGATATTATTTCTTGGTCTACTTTCTTTAGCTTATCAGTATAGGCGGCAGCATTTTTATAATAGATTTCTTTGTTCAAAGGATCAAGCTGAGCCATCTCTTCAGCAATTACCTCTATCATGACCATCACTCTTTTGGGGGACAGCCAGATATGAGGATCTCTTTCTCCCGCACTAAAATGTCTTTCAGGATACCTAGCGGCAACTTCCGTATGGAGAGGAACAACTCTTAGGTCCTCGGTACCGGGCAAGATGCCGGCTTCCTCTATAGGAACACCAATTGAAAAATATAAGGAAGCTTTACTTAACTTTTCCCTATCTTGTGGTGCGGGCTCGTAGTTTTCGGGGCTGTTTCCCGGGGGAACTAAAGTAATAACTTCCGCCAAGTCTCCGCATACTGCTTCCACAAATGTTTGTTGCGGAACAATAGTCACGGCTATAATCTGTTTAGATTTAACAACAGTCTCGGTAGAGTCATGGGACTCGGTAGCTTTACCTTTGTTACAGCCGGAAAAAATTAATAAGCTTGTGATCAGGATTAAAACCAAAATAAGACACCGGCTTTTTCTCACAAAAATGCACCTTCATTTCCTAAGTTAATATGAATGTCCTTTTAAAATTTGCAAATGCAAACTATTTGCAATAAGTATAATAAGCCCAAAATATGTAATTGTCAAATTTTTGCATGGAGTATTGGGCCAGGTTCAATGGCTAAAAAAAGATGCCTTCAAGTTACAAGGATTGAGGTGACCCCCAAAAGTTAGACCTAAAAATCTAATGATGGGGGTCAGTACAGATGAAGACATCTTATGCAAGTATTTAGTTTATTTACTCCCCGTTAACATTTGACAGAGAGCCATTATTTATCTGTTTCGGTTATCGATAGCCGGTTTGATCTGGGTACCGGCTTTCATATCGGCCAGGGCGTTATTGATTTCTTCCAGCTTATATTTCTTAGTGACAATATCAGCAAAGGAATACCTGTCCTTATGGGTTTTAATGAATTGCAGCGCCTTGTAGAAATGCCGAATAATGGCCCCGCCGCTACCAATAATCTGCAGGTTTTTCTGAACGAGAGCATAAGGTGTAAAAGTGACGGGAACAGGGGATGTGAGGCCGATAACCAGATATCTGCCTCCTTTTTGAACCATATCCACACCTTCAACAAAAGCCGGGGGGAAACCGGAAGCTTCAACCACCAGTTCTGGGCCTTTGCCGTTGGTAAGTTCCATGACTATTTCTTTTCTGGCTGCGGGCTCTTTGATTTCATCAATATTAATAACATGATCGGCCCCCCACTGTTTAGCCAATTCCAACCTGTTGGCGGGCGCACCGATAACAATTGTTTTGCCGGCTCCGCCTTCGCGGGCCAGAAGCAGCGAGTAGAGTCCGATCGGCCCGGCCCCTTGAATAACCACAGTGTCGGCATAGCCAACTCCGTTTAGTTTTTCAAAGGCCGCCATTACGCTTCTAAAAGCACAAGCCACACCGATGGCTTCTTCTTCCGTTACTTCGTCGGGAATCTTAACTACCTTTGTGACGGGAACAACATATTCATACTCTGCGAAACCGCCCCTTAGTTCGGACGGAGGCGCCATGCCGTAACCAATCCTATGTTCGCAAAGCATTGGTTTGCGGACAATATCACAGTAGTAGCAGTCGTAGCAATCGGCATGAGCCCAGGTAATTCGGTCCCCAATATTCAGCCTTTCACCGGCGGCATCATGAGTGCGGCCTCTACCGAGCTTAACTATCCGGCCAATAGTTTCATGACCCATAATAAACGGGGGGGGTGCTTTAATCCCGAGATTGCCGTTCATTATATGCAAATCAGAACCGCATATCCCAGCCATTTCCACCTTTACCAGGATCCCGCCGTCTTGCACTTCCGGGATGGTGACTTCTCGGATTTCCAACGGTTTGCCATAATCGGGCAGAACCGCGGCTTTACATGTTTTAGGAACATCGGCCATTTTAATTACCATCCTTTCTCCTAACTAGGTATATGTTAGACTATGCTCTTGAACTAAACCACTTTATTTAAAGTTTATTCCGCTATCCGAAAGATGTACAATATAAATTTTATGTGGTATTATAGGTAAAAGCTATGATGGATTTCCTAGTCCATGAGGAGATAATTATGAATATTCAACATTTGAAATATTTTATTTCCGTTGCGGAGCATCTGAATTTCACCAAGGCAGCCGAGGATCATCATATTGCTCAACCCTCCATGAGCCAAATTATTGCCTCTTTGGAAAAACAGCTAAACGCTAAGCTTTTTATCCGTAATAACCGAACCGTTGCCTTAACCCCGGCGGGTAAGGTTTTCTATGAGGAGGCTAAAGTAATTACCGCTAAGTTTGACGAAGCTGTAAAAAAAGCCCAACTAGTAACCAGCGGGGTGGAAGGCACTCTACGAATTGGCTATTGGGGGCCTTATGAACAAATCCTTATCCCCAAACTACTGGGCCGTTTTCATCGAACTTACCCTAAAATAGAGCTGACAATCACCCAGGACAACAATAAAGCTCTGATTGAGCAGCTGGAAAAGGAAGTTATCGACGTTGTTTTTTCTTCTCCCTATCCCTTTCAAGGCCGGGAGGATATTTCCTGCACTCTTTTGGACACCAGCGCTCAGTGTGTTGTGGTCGACAAAAACCATGCTTTAGCCCAAGAGAAAAAAATAAGCCCTAAACGGCTTAATCAGGAAAAGCTTGTTCTTTTGGATATGCAAGACCCGCAGGATTATATCAAACTGCTAAAGGATTTTGAGCGCAACGGCTTTGAGCCTAATATCGTGAGCCGGCCGGTCCTTTATAACAATCTGATCATGATGGTAGAATCGGGAATCGGCATTACACTCCTGCCGCGCTGTCTGGAACCATATACAAGCCCGGAACTCTGCTTCATTGATCTCGAGAGCGATATGACCATCGACTTCTGTGTCTCTTGGCTTAAAAACAGCCAAAACCCATGTATCCCGCTGCTGCAGGATATTATATTCAAAGAATACCCCTCTGCAATCAATCAACAGAATCATAAGACCTCTTAGATTCTTAGCAGTGTTATAAAACAAAAGCGGACTTAGTGGATAATAAAACATCAACAAGTCCGCTTGATTTCGTTATTGGTGCCGAAGGTCGGGATCGAACCGACACGTCTTTTCAGACATCGGTTTTTGAGACCGACGCGTCTGCCAGTTCCGCCACTTCGGCAATTTTGTCAGCCATTTTGGGCCGCTTTAGTATTATATCTAATAGTGATTTAAAATGCAAGATATTCGGCTTAAAAATA
>JAAYMU010000144.1 GCA_012521215.1 Peptococcaceae bacterium
TTCTTTCATACTTTTTTGGTTTCCCAATCAAAAAGTTTATGGGAACGAGCTTTTTTTCCTTTTTAAATGACCATTTTTGCGGGTTTTTCGTGACCATTTATGTCGATTTTATCATGGCCATTAACAATTATTAAAACATATGAACCTTTTACGACTTAAAGAATGCCAAACACATTTACTAATGTCGTACGGTTACTTAGGGTATTTACCCAGGTACAAATACCTTGCCTGGGTCATTTTAAAGCCTTACAAGGCAAATATGAGCCTGGTATTTTGAGGCCTATTTAGAAAAATCTTCATAAAACTCTTCAGCAGCCTAAAAAGTAACTTTCCAGGGCAAATATACTCAGGGGTAAATTTTAAGGCCTTAGAAGCCAAATATGAGGCCGCATTTTAAGGTCATAATCTATAGAAAAACATTTAAACAATTAAAGTACATATTTAAGTTAATTTAAGTAAAGGCCATAATAAATCTTATTAATAGCCAAAAGCAGAAAACGCAACTCAGGCCAAGTACAGCCCGGAAATAAAATCTGCAACTACAAACCGAAGGGAAAAAGAAGTAATTTATATAAAACTATTGGACTATAATAAATCTCAGTATAAATCAGTTTCTAAATCCGGTATAAAATTTTAGTATTTATTTTACATAATATTTATTATGGGACCCAATATATTTTAAAGACAAAAAAACTCTGCGGATAGTTTTCTTTCCTTATTTTTATTTTTGTATTATTAACCAGGTTCCCACTTGACCTGCCTTTACCGGTTACCTGGGTCTTCGGTTGTTAGCTTGTGCGATATTTCTTTTATTCTCCGGTCAGCTCGAATTTATGAAACTCCCACACTTTTAAAAAGGGATACGGATTAAGCCACTCTCCATTGGGAAGTTCAATCCCAAAATGCAGGTGATCAGGAGTGGTAATGGCGTCTCCTGTATTCCCCATAGTTCCGATCAATTCTCCTTTGCTTATTTTTTTGCCGACCCAAAGTTGCGGGTTGATTTCATCCAGGTGAGCGTAATAATAATAGTTACCGTCTTCCCCCCTAACCCCTACTCTCTCGCCCCCTAATCTGTTCCATCCTAATTTTTCTACAGTTCCGGAACATACATTAAATATCTTCGTACCTTTTTTATCAAACAGATCCGTTCCCTGATGAGTTCTCTTTCCCCCTTCCCTATCGGCACCAAAAGTATCTTCGTAATAACAACTCCTTGCCAGAGGAAACTCATACCTTCCTGGCTGATAAACAGGATATCGATCCAGGATTTTTCTTATTTGCCCTGCTTTTTTCTTGATGTCCTTAGATACGATGCTCCAATCTAAGTTTTTAAAATCCGTCTTGCAGTCCAATTGCGCTTGTAAGGCTCTAAGAGCTTCTTCAACCGCCTCTCTTTTTTCTTCCCCCCTCCCCTTTTCTTTGTTTGTGAATATTTTCACGGCCTGTTGCAAGGCCACATAATCTTGCCAAGACTCGAACTTATACTTCTGTAAACTTATTATTTCTTCAGGAGGAATTGCCGCCAGTAATTTATAATCCGCGGCTGCTGAATGTTGTTGATGAATGTATAGCTTCCATAGGCTCAAAGCTATGGCCAGCAAGCAGAAAGAAATAATCATTAACTGTATCAAGCTGCCGGTTCTACTAAAATATTTATCAACTCTTTTCATTACTAAAAACCTCCACATCTAAAAATATGGAGGTTTATTAAATATATTACTATAAATATTACCTGCGGAATTATTATTTCCCACCTTGTTATCCTTAAGGCCCGAAACATAAAAACCTACTTGTTAACTGGAATATATATTACTTGTCCGGCTTCTATATATACAGTTTTTAACTTATTAAACTGTCTAATCTCTTTGATAACATCATTGGGATTATTCTTGTTGTTTTTGACAGCCAAATCCCATAGTGTATCCCCCGGCTGGACAACAATTCTTTCATAGATCAGGCCGGATTGTTTGCTTGTCGGCATGCTGTCCCCGGTTTGGGCAGCCGTCTTATGTATTCCTGTAAATCCGATTATAATGAGAGCCAGGAAAAGAACCATAGCTAAGCGCAAACTGTATACTGTTATCTTCTTTTTGTTTCCCCGAGAAACTTTGGCGACAGTAAACATCATCGGTATCCCTCCACCAACTTAACTATTAAACTTAACCAAACATGTGTTCCCTATATTTGCATTATATAGGGAACAATTGTTCGTGTCAAGAATTAATCGAACATAAGTTTGCTTTTGGCCATAAATATGTTACAATTATGGTAACAATTAATACCAATGCAAATTAGTTTTTCATAAATCTTGAATTAAATATTTTATTTACAGGGAGTGATATCGATGACAACAGACCTTTCCTCGCGCCAGTTGGCTATCTTAAATTTTATAAAAAAAGAGATAGTCTCCAAAGGCTATCCCCCATCTGTACGTGAAATCGGCAAAGCGGTCGGTTTAACCTCAAGTTCAACAGTACATAACCACTTAAACACTCTGGAAGAAAAAGGCTATATTAGGCGTGATCCGACCAAGCCCAGAGCTATAGAAGTTCTCGATCCCTTTAGTGAGTTTACCGCTCACAGGACTGTTCATATTCCCATTGTGGGCCGGGTTGCAGCCGGTCAGCCGATTTTGGCACATGAAAATATCGAAGACACCTTCCCTGTCCCCTATGACTTGGTTAAGTCAGATACCGTTTTTATGCTTAGAATTCAAGGCGATAGTATGATTGAGGCCGGGATCTTGCATGGTGATTTGGTATTGGTCAGACAGCAGCACACGGCCAACAATGGTGATATTGTTGTCGCTCTGCTAGAAGATGAAGCCACGGTAAAACGCTTTTATAAAGAAAAAAATCAAATCCGTTTGCAGCCTGAGAATCAGTACATGGAGCCTATTTATGCGCGAGATGTTTCCATTTTAGGAAAAGTAATCGGGGTGTTTAGAACTATAGTATAAAAGAGAGAAAGCAGCCACGTATGTTCTCTCAAATTCTTGTTATTCATTCTTCAGGGTCACAACCACTACTTCCGGTCGGTTAAACAAGCGTTGCGGAAAAACACTATTACCTAGCCCCCGACTGATAACCATTGACGAATTATTTAAAGTATGTAAGCCGTTGGTATATTTGGGAAAGAAGCCTTGACCGGGAGCCAATAGGCCGCCGACTAAAGGAAGACGAATTTGGCCGCCGTGAGCATGGCCGGTGAAGGCCAAATCAATATTACATTCAGCATATAGGGCAAAAAACTCAGGGCGATGAACCAGTAAGATATTGAGCATATCTTCTGCCATATTAGCCTGGATCGTTCTTTTCATTATTTCTTGCTGCTCTTTGACATCACTGGGTTTTAAATGTCTATAATGTATTGGATCAGGCAAGCCTATAATATTTAGACCGCTGTCTTGAATTTCTACCACTGTGGCTTGATTGGCTAGGATATTGACCCCGCAAGCCTTTAACCGGGAATACAATTCTGGGTACATATTGGATTTTTCCTCATGGTTCCCGGTAACAAAATAAACAGGAGCAAATTGGACAACTTCCTGTACCAACTTCAGGGCAACATCTAAATCTGTTCTATGGCCATCAATTAGATCACCGGTAATAACAATAAGATCCGGTTGCTGTTTTTTTATGGAGGATACAAGCCGGCCTTTAAAGTCCTTATTATGCAGATCGGAAAGATGTACGATGCGTAATCCATTCATGGCAGGAGAAACTTTGTTACTGGTATATTCATACTGGGAAATAACGATACTATTATTTTGCCATAGACAGAAAAACAGGAGGATTACCACAACGCACATAATAACCAACAATTTTCTCATCCTCTTCTCCAGATGGCTAATAATCCACTTTTTATCTATCAGGATAATCGGCGATTTCTTTCATCTTCGAACCTGGCCCAGCCCAGTTCTATTAATTGATCGAGCAGCGTAGGATAAGGCAGGCCACTTGCTTCCCACAATTTAGGATACATTGAGATTTGAGTGAACCCGGGCATGGTATTAATTTCATTAACATAAATTTGGTCCTCTTCTGTTACAAAGAAATCTATTCTACCCAACCCCTTAGCCTCTACTGCCAGAAAGGCCCGCCGGGCATATTCCTGAAGCTTGGAAACCACACTTGCTTTCAAAGCAGCAGGTATTATTATTTTTGAACCGGTATCGATATATTTGGCTTCGTAATCATAAAACTCTTTACTGGGAATGATTTCGCCGGGAATAGATACCTGAGGGTTATCATTACCCAGGACGCTAAGTTCAATTTCCCTGGCCTTAACCCCTTTTTCTACTATAATTTTGCGATCAAATTCTGCAGCTAAGGCCAAGGCTACCCATAATTCTTCTTCATTTTCGGCTTTAGAAATGCCTACACTGGAACCTAGGTTGGCAGGTTTAACAAAACAGGGGTAACCGATAACCTTAGAAATCTTCTCCGTCATTGGTTCGATCTCTTTTAATTCGCTGCGCAAAAAGGTTAGATGCGGTACAATCGGCAATCCGGCATCGCGGAATGCTGCTTTCATTTTGCCTTTATCCATCCCCAGAGCCGACCCCAAGACTCCCGAGCCTACATAGGGAAGTCCGGCTAGATCAAACAAACCCTGAATAGTACCGTCCTCTCCTTTGGGCCCATGCAATACCGGAAAAACAATATCACATCGGCCGTCTCCGGAAAGCGGACTACCGTCTAAAGCAATAAATCTTGGTTCTTTAGGATCGAGCAGTAAAGTAACCTGTTTATAATGAGGGAGAATTTGCCCCGTCTTTTCTTGCCATTCTTGGGGTTTCACTCCCCAATACCAAAGGCCTTCTTTGGTGATTCCTACTGTTTCCACTTCATATTTTGCACTGTCTAGCGCCTTAAATATAGATCCTGCAGAGATTATTGATACTTCATGTTCTCCTGATTGTCCCCCAAAAACAAGGAGTATTCTGGTCCTCTTGTTCATTAATAATTAAGTCTCCCTTCTGTTATTACTAATAGATATGGATCTAAATTCGATATTATTCAGTCAAATTATTCTCCTGCTCGCTCATTTTTATAGTGAACCTTGAGCCCGAGGTTAAATAAACACCTCCGATCACAATAATCCCCCCTATGAGCTGATTCAGGGTAATTGTTTCCTGCAGAAACAAAGAAGCAAACAGCAGGGTAAAAACCGGTATTAAGTTTATAAAGACCGAGGCCCTCCCCGCCCCTATTAAACCTACCCCTTTATTCCAGAAAATAAGCCCGAAAATAGCAACCCCGACGATAAAAATGAGGGCTGCTACCAAAGTCCAAGAAACCGATTGCTGCCCCCCCGGCTGATATTGGGCAATTCCGAAAGGCAAGAAGTAAATAAACGAGATAAGAGTTACATAGGCGGAAACATAAACAGCAGATGTGGCCAGGATTTGTTTTTTGGAATAAATTGTATAAAGAGACCAACAACAAACTGCACCAATTATGAGGATATCTCCGGCATTAAAGGTCAGAGACCTGACCACTTCCCAGGAACCATTGGTTATAACCCAACCCACACCCACGAAGGATATCAATACTCCCAAAAGCTGATATTTACTCATCCTCTCTTTAATAAGAAACCTGGATAGTAAAATAGTAAATATTGGGGTGGTGGTGTTGATTAGGGAGCCATTGATAGCCGTGGTTGAAGTTAAGCCTATGTATTGAAGAAAATTAAACCCAAATTGCATTAGACCTAAAAAAATAAATATGCCTATCCCTTTTAGGGATATCGTTCTTCCGGTTGCGATTTTTAAGTAAACCAGTAACAGAATGCTACAAAAAAACATTCGAATTGTGGCTCCCACCATCGGCGGCATGACCTGGACTACATAACGCACCGCCACCCAGTTGCCGCCCCACAAGGCAATAGCTCCGAGCAGGAAGCAATAAGCGATTAAATCGTTTTTATTTTTTGCCATCCTGCATCCCCCCTCGTTAATTATTTACAGGAACTTGAGCTGAGACCAAGGCCAATAGCAAAACATAACCTCGCCGATAACCTTCTCCAAAGGGATAGTCCCCCACGTTCTGGAATCATTATTATCCAAACGGTTATCATTCAAAACAAAAACATGGTTGGCAGGAACAATTACCGGCGGAAACTCAACGGTAACCGGAGTTCGCAAGTTTGGTTCATACCGAGGCTTGTTATTTACATATACATAGCCGTTATGGATTTTAACTTCATCCCCGGCCAAACCGATTACTCTCTTGACATTCGTCGTTTTTCCTTCATGGTAAAAGGCTATAACATCTCCCTGCTCCAAAGTCCTGCTTTTCAAAAGTTTTAATGCCAACACCTGGTTATTCTGACCCAAGGTGGGAAGCATGCTATTGTCGCTAACTTTTACTAGCTCAATTATATAGGCTTGGGTAAACCAGGATAAAGCGATGACTATAATGATTATTTCCACAAGTTCCAAGAAATATCTTGTAAGCCCTCTAATAGCCCTCCTATTAAGCCGAGTTGTTTTCCGAGCTGACATGGTACGACCCCTTACTTTTAATCCTAGCAACAATAATTATTATTCAGTAAGTTATTTAAACAGTTAGAGCATCTTGTTCTGTTTTAAGAAAAGAGCTGCTCCAACATGGGCGCTTTTAACATATAAATGAGAAACTGCTCCTTGCATATAAGCCGCATAAGGCTCACGCAGCGGTCCATCAGCTGAAAACTCACTGGTTGCACCCTGAATAAAGGTCCCACCGGCCATAATTACTTCATCCGTGTATCCTGGCATTTCCCCGGGTACAGGAACGACATGAGAATCAACTGGGGATCCCATCTGCAGTCCTTGGCAAAAAGCAATCATTTTTTGTTTGTCTTGAAATTTAATAGCCTGAATTATATCCGTTCTCTCATCCCCAGGTTCGGGATGAACTTCAAAACCAAGCTTCTGCCAAAAAGCTGCGGCAAATATGGCGGCTTTTAAAGCTTCGCTTACGGTTAAAGGACTCATAAACAAGCCCTGGAAAAGTAACCTTAAGTGATCTAAAGTGGCTCCCACTTCCATATTTATCCCAGGAGCAGTAAAGCGACTGGCTGCTTTTTCCACGAGATCCGCTCTGCCCGCAATATACCCGCCGGTAGGGGCTATGGTTCCGCCCAGATTTTTAATCAAGGAACCGGCCATTAAATCTACACCTACTTCTCCCGGTTCTTTATCCTCCACTAACTCACCGTAGCAGTTATCCACAAAAATAGCAATCTGGGGATATTTACTTTTAACATAAGTCGCAAACTCCTCTATTTGACTTATGGACACGGAGCCGCGCCATTCGTAACCCTTAGAGCGTTGCAAGATAAAGAGCTTGGTTTGGGGAGTTACCAATTTATCCAAGTGCTCAAGCTGGATATTATTGTGCTTATCTAAAGGCAGAATATCACAAGAGACTCCAAAATCGGCCAAGCTCCCGGATATATTATTTTTCAGCCCGATAACCTGCTGCAAGGTGTCATAGGGCTCACCGGTTACTGAAATAAAATGATCTCCCGGTCTTAAAACCCCAAAAAGAGCAGAAGCAATAGCATGGGTCCCGGAAACAAATTGATGACGAATTAGGGCTTTTTCCGTACCCATAACTGCCGCCACAATTTCATCCAATTTGTTTCTTCCCGTATCCCCCAACCCGTAACCCGTAGTACCATGCAAATCATAGTCAGAAACCCGGGCGGCTTGAAAAGCGCGCAGTACCTTTTGATGGTTGTGTTCAAAAACTTTACTTAGTTTACGGCTTTCTGTTTCCAAAACTTGTTCTGCAAATTTAAGCGCCTCAGCAATTTCAAGAGGCAAATTATACTCTGACAACAATGAATTTTACCTCCATTATTAAAAACCTTGATTCGTCAATTATTTAAGCCTTTAAACCTAAAAATTATACTTCCTACAATAAAACATTTAAAAACAATAATCAATATATAAGGACTGCTTCACCTGACAACGAGAGTTAACGACATTAAGTCTTTAAAATAAAAATTTGTATTTATTGGTGATATCTACTATTTTATACCTAAAATATGGTATATTTTAGAGAGACGTCGTTACAACCTAATCCGGAGAGTAATATATGATTAAGTTAAATATTTTACTAAGTGCCTTTATGTTTGCCTCTTCTATTTTAACACTTTTTTTGGCCCTTATTTCTTTACAATGGAAAACTTCCCATACCAAAACCCTGGCCTTTATATGCCTTGCTGTTTCTGTATATTCCTTCGGTTATGGTATGGAATTATTTAATACTGATCTTAAGGCCATGATTTTCTGGAATATGATTCAACATCTAGGAGCTTTGTTTATTCCTGCTTTATGGCTTATTTTGGCCTTACAATATACAGTCCAAACCACTCTACTTAAATCAGTAGCCTTCAGGCTTGGAATTTTTATAATACCCATTCTCACTTTAATTATATGTTTTACCAATAGGTTCCACCAATTATACTATACAGACCAAACATATTTGTACAATTCATTTTTTCCAATTCTTCACCTGGAAAAGGGCCCTTGGTATATCGTTCAGTTTATTTTCCTGTCAATTTGTGTGATCAGTGCCAGTATTCTGTATTTGACCCAATACAAAAAAACAGCAGGTCCAGTTCGTCATGTATGCCTGATTATGTTCTTTGCTTCCTTCCTACCCTGGTTAACCGCTATTATGAACTTGCTGAAAGTCTCTCCCTACTATTTTAATTGGGTTCCGTTTACCGCTACGATATCCAGCATATTATTCCTACTGGCTCTTTTTCAATGGCGCCTGTTAGAGCTGAAGCCCCTGGCTAAAGAGAAAGTATTTGAACACACTCCAGACGCTATTATTGTTTTGGATAACGCCTTTAAGATTATAGATTTTAATCCCTCAGCTTCAAAAGTCTTGCCCTCCCTTACTTCTGATTCCCTGGGAGAGCATATAGAAAAGATATTTAAAGAAAAGACATCTATTACCCGCTCTATTTTTAACGGTAAAAAATTTGTGTTCAATACAGTTTTGGATAATTGCAGATGCTTTTTCTCTATCAGTACCTCTTCTATTCAAACCAATAAACATAAGATCATCGGCTGGATAATCACCATTACTGATATTACCCGTTATGTAGAAATGATGAACAAACTAAACCGCTTAGCCACCAAAGATGATCTCACAGGTATTAATAACAGAAGATATTTTATAGAACGCAGTACCACAGAATTAGAGCGTTTAAGTAGAAACAAAGGCTCCTTGTCATTAATAATGCTTGATCTTGATTTCTTTAAAGAAATCAATGACAGGTATGGGCATCAGGCGGGAGATCTGGTTCTTCAAGCCGTAGCCAAAATATGCCGGGAAAATGTTCGTTCTTTTGATATACTTGGCCGTTTTGGGGGTGAAGAGTTCACCATCTTACTCCCGGATACATTTCTACATGACGCTATTAAGATTGCGGAAAGACTTCGACGTAAAATTGAAGCTCTGACCATCGACTATGACAACCATAAACTAAGGGTTACTGCCAGTATGGGTATAACAGGGGTAGCAACTGTAAATCAAGAGAATCTCAATTATCTTATCAAAGAAGCTGACTTAGCACTCTATCAGGCTAAACAAGAAGGCCGTAACTGTATCCGAATCAAATATGATCAAGATCGTCACACTCCAAATCCAGTTCCATAATACAAATCAATTCTTCTCGAGATGGATTAGTTTGTCTATAGAGTCGCACAGCTTGTTTTCGAATTGCTTTTTCGATAATATTTCTTACCATGCGAGCATTCCCTGAATAAGGATGTTCGGCTACTGTTTTTTCCAATAACCTGCGGAAAGCGGCTCGGGACTCAGGTGTAAACACATACTCTCTTTTAGTTAACATCAATTCGCCAATGGCAAATAGCTCCTCAATAGTATAATCGGGAAAATGAATTTGAATTGGGAACCTAGACCTTAAACCAGGATTGGTTTCAATAAAGCGATCCATTTCTAACTTATAACCGGCTAGAATTAAAATCAGGTTATCTTTATGATCTTCCATAGCTTTGACCAGCGTATCTATAGCCTCTTTACCGAAGTCCTTCTCCCCTCCCCTGGCTAGCGAATATGCTTCATCAATAAAAAGCACCCCGCCCAGAGACTTTCTAACCATGTCTTTAGTCTTGCTGGCCGTATGACCTATATATTCGCCGACAAGATCCGCCCTTTCGCATTCTACAACATGACCTTTTTCCAGGACTCCTAGTTCCTTAAACAATTTACCGAGTAAACGGGCAATGGTTGTTTTTCCGGAACCCGGATTACCTTTGAAAATCATATGTAAAACTAAAGGTTCAGTTGCCAGATTTTCCTGCTGACGTTTTTTTTGAATTTCTACAAAGGCCCGGAGTTCATGAATTAATGTTTTAACCGTTTTTAAGCCGATCATTTCATCCAGCTCTTTGAGAATTTCTTTAATATTTTCTTCTTTATCCTGATCATGGTTTCTATGTAAAGACCGCTCTTTATTATTATTATAGACTTTAGGTAGGTTTCGGAAATAATTGGTTTCCGTATCCGGCACAGGTGTTGGCCTGTGGATTATTGGAGGAAGGTTATTTCGAAATTTTATGTTAATGGACATACTTTTACTGACACCTCCCTGCTATACTATACACAAAATTCTCCAAATGTGTCCTATTAATAGTTGGGAGATATTGCCAGATACAAATTTAGAAATTCCGGTTTTTCATCATCAAAAATTTGGACCAAATACGGAAATGAGGCCATAAAAAGAGATGCCCCTAGAGCATCTCCTTTTATGGTTCTTAAAAATAACGGGAATCAGTAGGCTTTGTTTAAAATTGCCAAGACTTCTTCAGGCGTGCATTCTCTTGGATTAAAGAATGTTGGAGGTTCTTTCATTACGTCTTCCGCAATCGTCGGTAGAATATCTTTGGGCACTTTGGCGCCTTCCAAAGAAGGAATACCTAATTCTTTATTTAGAGCAATTAGGGCTTCCACTACAGCCTTGGCCGCATCACCGTCAGACAGGTTTTGCACCGGCAGACCCATTGCTACCCCGATATCTTTAATACGCTGCGGGACTGCGGGAACATTAAATTCAACAACATAAGGCAGGACACAAGCATTGGCCAGACCATGGGCCGTATTACAACGAGCCCCAAGGGGATGGGCAATACTGTGGGCCAGGGTTACCATGGCATTGGTAAAGGCAATTCCGGCCATCAGGCTTCCGAGCATCATGTTGCTTCTGGCTTCCAAATTTTTCCCGTTTTTCGTTGCTTCCGGAAGATTCTTAATAATTAATTCAATAGCTTTTAAGGCCATTACATCGGCAGGAATCATGTTCATCTTGGATATATAAGCTTCAATAGCATGGGTCAAGGCATCCACTCCGGTAGTAGCAGTAATAAAAGGAGGAAGTCCCAACGTTAGTTCCGGATCTACTAAGGCAATGGCAGCTCCTACGTATTGGCCGTGAACGGCAAACTTTCTTTTGTTAGCTTCGTCAGTAATAATAGCCATAGTGGTAACTTCGCTTCCGGTCCCTGCTGTGGTAGGAATGGCGATCAATGGATTGGTCCGGTTTTTAACATTATTGACGCCCTCATAAAGAGTAAGAGGTGAGGGATTACTCAACAGCACATTAACACATTTAGCCGTATCCATGGCACTTCCGCCACCAATAGCGACTACTATCTCAGACCCGGCATTTCTAGCTAAAGTGGCTCCTTCTTCGACACATTCTATCGGCGGGTTGGCTAAAACTTTATCATATTCCACAACATTTAAATTTGCTGCTTTTAAGGCCTCAACAATTGGGTCCACGATTCCGGCCGCTTTAACCCCAGCATCGTAAACAACAAACACATTTTTGTAGCCAAGCTGGTTAACGACTTCTCCTACTTTTTTGGAACACCCCGGTCCAAACGTGATTGCAGGTGGTACGGTAAAAAAGAATTCCATGCTAAAACCTCCTCTTAAACATTTCTACTATATGGAATTTTTTATTTAATAACCGTTTTTACTCAGGGTAAGTGTAAATAGAAAGCAATTTTAAGCAGCTGTGCTGGTTGACTCGGCCATTTTCTTTTTGCGCGGACGGGTTTCAATGAGGAAGATAGCTAATACAACGTTAATTAACAACAAGATGGCGGCAAACAGCATCATGAAGGACAGACCCCATTTATCGGCAATACCACCGGCTATTACCGGATAAATCGCTGTGCCGATCAAATCGCCGATACCCATAACTACCGCGTTGGCAGAAGCAATCATCTTAACATCCACACTCTCCATAGGAACCAAGGAATGATAAATTGGAGTCATAGAAGCGGCAAAACCGCCGAAGATTACATACGTAGCCACTGAGAACATACTGCCGGAGAAGAGGAACATACAGAGAGGCGACATAGCCGCAAGTACAAAGGCAGCGGCCAAAACGGGTTTACGTCCCAACCTGTCAGAAACAGTAGGTACGATAAAGCAATAAACCACATACAAAACGCCCATGAGGGAGCCCATCCAACCCATGGTTGTAACGTCAAGCTTAACAACATTTGTTAAATAGACAGGTGCAAATAACATACCGGTCCAGTAGCCAGCCATACCTAAGATAGCAATAAGGGAGCAAAGGAGAACGTTTCTGTATTTAAGCACAGAAAAGGTATTGACTTTCTCTTTCTTTTGCTCAGCCGGAACATAGATCTCTTTAATAAGAACAATGAAAAGAATGGCGATGATAAAAGTGGGAATCGAAGAAAGAAGGAATGTCATCTGCCAGTCAAAACGCGAGGCCAGCTGAGTAACCAGTATAGCTCCTGCAGTGGTACCGATGGCGCCGACGCCGCAGTTTACAATTCCCATATTCATGCCAAAACGTTTCTCGGCGGAAGCATCTTTAACCAGGGAAGCCATTAATGGCAGCATAGGCCCTTCCGCAATACCAACGAAACAGCGGATAACAAATAATGACCAGAAGCCTTGGGCAAACACTCCTGCTGCAGAGGCAATACCTGTAAAGAACAGCAAGGGAACAATAATCTTTTTACGATAACCCAACCTGTCGGATAACATTGCAAAGAATATGGCAGAAATAACATAGCAAATATTGGTGGCGAAACCTAACATTCCATACTGGGTATTAGATATTTGTAATGATTCCATAATAACCGGACTCTGCCAGGAGAGGACCAATCTATCCATAAATACAATGCCCCAGCCTAAAAAGCAGAGTAAAACAACAGTAAATTCATACCGGCCACTTTTTTGGGCCATTAAATCATTCATTTAATCACCATCTTTTCCTAATATTTGCGGAAGTTTCTGCCTTGTTGTTCCAAATGAAACCGGTTTCCCCCCTTTCCAGTTTTAATTACTGATACGCCCATCTTTTAATTGCTATTTGTCTGAAACTTCCTAATATTTAGAATATTGCAAGAACAGTGCCAGGTCAGAAATGCTGATGGTTCCGTTAATTCCTGGCTATAATTAGCATACCTGTCAGAATAATGTGTCACATTTTTAAGCAGTGTTCAGATTGTTAACATTTTTTAAGAATATTTTTTTCTAAAAAATCCATATTATTGAAATGGCATATTGTAAATAATTCCATATTAGTATTATACTAGTAAATGGTAGCCTGGAAATATTTATGCTCGACTAAAATGCCCTTCGCAATTCTCATCGGCTTATTACAAACCGAGGTGATTTTGGTGAAAACTGCTATTCCCGTTAAAGATAAAAACTATTTACAAAAGGAAACTTGGGACAATTATATTAAAAAAGGAATTATTTTAGATCCCAATATCCGCCCTCATATTTTAAGGTCCTGGGAACGGTGTAAAGGTATTGATCCGGATATTAATCCCATAAAAACCGATCAAGTGTTGAACAGTTTTCTATTAGAAGAAAAGCGCCAAAGCTACCGGGATCTAGTATCAGTTTCCGAGCCGATTCTCGATGAACTATGTAATTTGGGAGGACAATTTTTCGTGCTGTTAAGTGCTCCCGATGGTTACACTCTTTATGTCAAAAGCAATGTAGATTATCCTTTTTTACCGCTAGGGGCTAAATGCAGCGAAGAACATATTGGAACCAATGCCATTGGCATTGCATTAGTTGAAAACGACCATATTGAAGTTAACGGATATGAACACTACTCCTCCCACCTTCATACCAGCAGCTGCTTTGCTATTCCTATTCGCGATTTAGATAACAAAATTGTTGGCGTAGTATGTATTTCCAATCCTTTTGGCCAACTTACCCCTTGCGATAAGAATCTTATGAAATTAGGTGCTCAGATTATAGAAAACAAATATAATTTATTCAGAGAAAAAAATAATCGGACTTACATAGATAGTATATTAAACTTATTTATGGATTCTGTTGAACAATATGCTCTGGTGCTTGATAATAACGGTATTATTGTCAACGCCAATGAAAAATTTTTAAATCTAATGAAAGCTGATTTCAAAGAAGATATAACCGGTCTCCCCTATCATAAAATTATTGAAGATAAAAACAGATGTCTAACTGGATTAAAAAATTCGAATATGGAACTTGAGCTAATAACAAAGAACCAAAAAATCAAATGCCAGGTAAAAAAACACAGTACTAAAAATAACTCCAACACTATTCTGTTCTTGGAACCCATACGAACCAATAAAATAGTCTCTATTTCCAACACCAATTTAAAATCCAATGACAATGCCAATTCAGAATCCAATAATACTGCCAATTTTATATCCAATCAGATAATTGGTGAATCAAAAAAGTGGCTTAATGTAATTGAACGTTCTCTAAAGGCCGCTCAAGTAAATTCCAGCATATTAATAGAGGGTGAAAGCGGCACCGGTAAGGAACTAATTAGCCAAGTCATTCACTCGGCAAGTAAAAGAAAAGGCCCCTTTGTGCCTATCAATTGCGGATCTATCCCGGAAGGTTTAGTCGAGAGTGAGCTGTTCGGGTATGAAGAAGGAGCTTTTACCGGAGCCAAGAGAGGCGGAATGATAGGCAAGCTACAAATGGCTGACAAAGGAACTTTGTTCCTAGACGAAATTGGCGAAATGCCCTTGGAAATGCAAGTAAATTTACTTAGATTTCTCCAGGATAAAACCATAATACGCATCGGAAGCAACAAACCAAGGACCGTAAACGTCCGCATAATCGCAGCCACCAACAGAAATTTAAGACAAGAAGTCAAAAAAGGACGATTTCGTGAAGACCTATTTTATCGCCTTAATGTCATTAACATTAAACTCCCTCCTCTCCGGGAAAGAAAAGAGGATATTCCTTTACTTACTCACTATTATGTTCAAAAAATTTGTCAGCAAATGAACAAGCCTTCTCTTAAAATCAGCAAGGCAGTAATGAAAATTCTCACTAAATATGACTGGCCGGGAAATGTTAGAGAATTAATCAATGTTATTGAAAATGCCGTAGTCTTTACAGAAGACAACGAAATCACAGTAGATGTCCTACCCTCTTATTTAGGTGAGAATATAAATTCTACAACTAGCTATCATGGGAATTTAAAACAACAAGAGCAAGCCATAATACTTAATACTTTAGAAAAAAACGACTGGAATATAAGTAAATCAGCCAGAGAGCTTGGAATTAGCCGTAATACACTCTATAAAAGAATCAAAGATATTAACCGAATAAGCTGACGGGTTAATATGACCTAAAATAATTGTTTTAGAGAAATTACCTGTTGTTGAGTCTCATCTGCAGAAATAAGTATTACCTGGATATTCCGGGCTGACAAGATAATATCTTTGTCCAAAACTATGCTGATTATCTGCCTGCTGTTCTCAGAAAGCACTCTAAAATCGTAAAACTTCCCGTCAATCCGGGCGTAAGCATATGATATCCGACCCCCGGATAATGGAAGGGTAAAGTCGATAAGCTGCTTATCACTGTTTAAAGCAGCTTTTTTCCATTCCTGTCCTGCAGTAGCCGCAATACCGATAAAATCAGCAGTCGGTAAGTTTTGCTTAGTACTATAAGCAGGATTGTAATAAACATTTTGGATCAGGTCTAAGGGATAGTATGTATTTTTCGTTGCATAATCCGCTGTCTGAAAGAGCACAATATCAGGCTGAAATATATTGAAGTAATAATCAAGATCCTGGATATTTTTATAACTATGCACAAAAATAGTTTCTGAAAAGCTATCGGCTATAAATTTTTCTTTATCTAAAAAATAACTGCCCATAAAAACAAGGATTTTAGGCGCTGAAGGTTTATGGGGATTTTTATAGTGAGAATAGTACCAACCGGTTTCGTTAGTCTTAATTTCATCTTTGTAAACGTCTACCCTAACCGCTTGAGGGTTCTTCAAAGTATAAACCGGGACCTTCTCGTTAATCGGATAATAAGAAACCGGCAAAGAAGTACGTAACTCATAGAAAATATCATAGTCATCCTTTTTAGGCAGGTTTAAAGAAGGATAATCTTTCTGCAAAGCCTCAAGCATGAGGGAAATCCCAACAAAGGCCCCATGATCATTCCAATGCCCGGCATCATACTTAATGTTATAAACTTGCGTCTGTTTGCTGGCCTCGATCAAAGCAGGCGCAGTATAAACATGATTAACATTTTTCTCCGCAAGACCGCGTAACATTAGCTTTACCCGGTCATTTTTATAATTAACCCCTTTGGGCAAATATTGCTCATAAACAGTTTGTTTAGCAGGTTCCAAGCTAAAAAGAAAATTCGCCTCCCTTTCCTGGCAGTAAGTCTGAAGCTTAGCCACAAAGTCAACAAACTCATTTACATAGTCAAAATCGGTTAACTGAGGCCTTAGGTTAAGAAAAACATAGCCTTCTTCACCGTTGGTATAAAGAGGATGAACCAGCACGCCAAATAATTTATCTTGTATAAGCACGGAAGAGGTAATAAATGAGGTCCGGAAACCAAGACGATCGTTAAAATAAGAATCCAGGTCTTTGACAAATTCAGTTATCGAGCTATTGGAATTAAAAACAGGAAACTCCGTCAGCTTACGATTATCGATAGTTGAAATTTGGTTAGGTTTAAAATTAAAAGTTATAAGGGGAAGTAATAAAATGACAGCAAATATTATAACAGTAATGAGATTTATTCTTTTCATGCTTTCACCCTTTATGATGCAACATTAAAACTGAAAATAAATAAAAGGATTATATGTACTGGCCATTACAAACATCAAGCTTACAAATAATAAAATGCTCATCAAAACAGTTCTGCTAATCTTTAAATAAAATTCTTTCGGCCATAAAGCCGTTAACTTAGGAATCAAGGGAACACTTAAGAAACAAGCAATAAGCAGCGTAAAGATAATCTGAGGATTTAAATAATATGAGATAGTAAATTCCGGTAAGGGATCGCCCGCTAAACCGAAGAGTAATTGGAAATAAGTGATGGCGTCAGTAAGGCTGGTCGCCCGAAAGAGAACCCAGCCTAGGGCGACAGCCAATAAGGTAACAGTAGTCTTAACTATAGCAGGAATTTGCTTATACCATGATCGATGGCTTATCATCCTTTCCGTAATCACGAAGAAGCCGTGCCATAATCCCCAGACAATGAAAGTCCAGTTTGCACCATGCCATATCCCTGTGACCAGAAAAACTACAAATAAATGAAGATAAACATTGCCATAACGATTTCCACCCATGGGTATATATAAATAATTGCGGAACCATGAAGAAAGAGAAATATGCCATCTTCTCCAGAATTCCGTTACAGAACGCGATATATAAGGATAATTGAAATTCTCCATGGTACTTAAACCCAACATTTTGCCAAGCCCGATGGCCATATCCGTATAGCCGGAAAAGTCAAAATAAATCTGCAAGGTATAACAAATCATTCCCAACCAGGCGGTCGGCATATCAATTTGCTGGCTAGAAGCCGCGGCAAAAATCATATCTACTGTTTGCCCTAATACATCGGCAATTAATACTTTCTTAGCTAAACCATAACAAAAACGTCTAATTCCATAGGTAAATGAATCCAAACTAGGAACGCGGTGTTTAAGCTCATCTCTCATTTCGCTATAAGGCATTATTGGCCCGGAAATAATTTGGGTAAATATTGACAAGTAAAGAGCAAAATCAATTATATTGCGTTCTGCTTTAACCTTTTCTCGGTAAATATCAATCAGATAAGACAAGGCTTTAAAGGTGAAAAAGGAAATCCCGAGCGGTAGTAAAAGGTTCCTTATCGAAACATTAAGGTTTAAATAGTAATTAATATTAGCCGCAACAAAATTAAAATACTTATAATAAGCTAAAGGCAGCAGGTTTCCCCCAAGACCTAACACCAATATAGTTTTGCGCCAAAGCTGACTTTTATTAGCATCCAGCCATAGTCCCAAAAGAAAGTTAAAAACTATAGAAAAACCCAATACAGCGATAGACCGGGTTCCTCCATAAACAATAAAAGTAGCGTAAAAAACCAAACTGAATATAAGCAGGATGAAATTCTTCATTCTTCCTGGCGTAATAGAATACACAATTAAAACGGCTGGTAAAAAAGCAAAAATAAAACCTGCAGTACTAAAAGACATCTTTTTCTCCTAATATATCGTTTATAATCGCTGGTCTTTATAAAATAGTCTTCATTAAAAATAGAATTTAATAGATGAATTAGTAAAAATTAGAGATTACAATAATGAAGTATATTAAATTCCAATATTTTATGCAACACTCTAGGAATAAACGTTACCTTCATAAAAACAAGTCCCGCCTTGGCTCTTGAATTAGCCTTCACAAAAATTTGTTGCCTATACACAAATTGTTGCTTTATTCCTTTTTATGCCTTATGTACAATAAAAATTTAAGAACTATGAATGCAAAATCTTAATGTGACGAAATATTTAAGATTTATTGCATATTTTTTCTATTTTTTGAAAATTTCAAATATATATATATTCCTCCAATGTTTGGCTTTTGGGAAATTCCATGCGAAATAAATATTGTGTTTGTGAAAACTTTCTAGTTCAAGCAGACACCTTATTTATTAAAAACATTTATGCTGGGCCCAGGTATAAATGTCAAAGATTTACAGCGCCAGGGGGTGAAAAAGCAGCAGTATTCATTGCACTCAACAGGTTACCGGAATCTAAACAGAGCAAAGCATAATTTACATTGAATGGAGGAGAGCTATTTTATGAACTGGTTTGTCACCATCGGCGGGATTGCTTACAATCTCATTATCATTTTTGTAGTGTATGCCTTTATTCGTTGGAAGCAGAGTAAGACCGGCGTGGAGGATGATTTCGTCCTTTCCAGCAGAAAATTGCCCTGGCTTGCGGTTGCAGCTACTCAGGCCCTAACCGCTCTGGGAGGCGGCCATATTAACGGTCTCGCCTTTCAGTCCTGGAATACAGGTATAGCAACTATTTGGTATTGTATAGGTACCGGTTTTATGTTTATCATCATTCTTCGCTTTAACGGTATTTGGTATCGCCGTTTTGGTTGTGTGACCTTAAACGATATGTTCGGTAAAATGTTCCATCCTATTCTCATGCCGATTCTCGGTGGAGTCGGGATTGGTTACTGTTGGGGTATCCTCTGCGTTGAGACCCAGGGGTTAGCCACTGTAATCTCCTCCCTGACCGGGCTATCCAACCTAACAGGAGCCATTATTGGCGCCCTTACAGGAATTTTGTACGTATACCTGGCCGGTATGAAAGAAATCGGCTACGTCAACATAGTTAACGCTAGTCTGATGTACTTATTTGGTATTATTATGCTTGTGTATCTCAATTTTGCAACCCCAGAAGGATGGGCCGGCATTAATAACAACATCCTGGCTAATAATCCGGATTTACTCACCGTCTTAGGTAACCCGGAAATCCTCCGCACTTATGTAATTGGCACCTTCCTAGCCTGCGCCCTTGGCCTTAATATGGCTCAAGCCAACATCCAATCCGCAGCTGCTGTGGAAAACGTCCAAGTTCTGAGAAGAGCCTGTACCGCAGCTATCCCCATGAACGTGCTGTTCGGCGTAATTATCCTCGGTTTAGGTTTAGCTGCCATGGCTCTGCCTGAACCCGCTGCTACCGGTAACGGAGCTGCCGGCGTTGTTGTTTTAACCTTGACCTACATGCCGGGCTGGCTACAGATCTGCGTAATCGGTGTCTTCCTGGCTGCCATGCTCTCAACTGTTGCCATGGTGGCTCTGTCCTTGGCAACCATGTTCAACCGTGACATTCTCTCTTATTTCCCATACTTTAAGAATATGTCTCCCCAAAAGGAAAAGACTTGGTCCCGGGTTTGGATCGTTGTCGGCTGCACTTCTGCTATGCTGGGTGCAGTTAAAATCCAAGCTGCCGTTAATCTGGGCATAACCTGGTTATTCGCCTTTCTTGTTCCTCTCTTTTTCATCTTTCTTATCGGGATGCTTTGGAAACGCTCCGGCAAGGCCGCGCTTCTTACGCTGGGTATCAGTTGGTTTTTGAACCTGGTACTTACTTTTACCAACCTTGCCTCTGTCTTCCATCTGGAAGGTAACAACTATTCAATCTTCATGATTATTCTTTCCACTGTCCTCTGCTTTATCTTTACCGCGCTGGATAAAAACAGGAAGGACAGCTTCACGAAAGTTTACTACAAGCAGCGGGCAGCTTATGATGCAGCTCGGAATGCCGCGAAGTAATAGATATAGCTCCCAGTATTACAGCTTTTAATTTAAAAGGAGGATTGAAAATGGGACCTACGCTATCATTACCTGTTGGTTTTGCCATATTTACTATCATCTGTGTTATTATCCAAATGATCATATCTGAAGTCGCTTGGGTTAAATGGATGACCCATCTACCTGAGGACAAAGAGTCTTGGAGCGATACCAACCGCTTCGTTATCGACTATGATGATTAAGCATGATGATTAAGGGGGAAATAATATGGACGGCTTAATGCTATGGCAGGGTATTGTAGCAGCTATCATGATAGTTAGCGCTGCTATTGGGATTTATGGATATCTTACCTCCCAGAAAAACTCCGAAAACAATTAGCATAAAACAGGCTCTCTGTCAAATGTCCAGGTTAAGTCCGAAAACAGAGAGTAAATAAACTAATTATTAAGGAGATGTCTTATTTTTGTAGACATCTCCTTTTGATCTTGAACTTGCCTTCCCTATAAGGAGGAAAGCAGGAATTAGGCTTAAAGTAAGCATAAAAAGACCCTTAGAAACGTCCTATATCCTTAGCTGCGTAATATCCTTCCTGATTAGCCATAAGAATATTGCGCGGTTTCAAACAGTCCCCTATCTGCCAGAATTCTTTGGCTACCTGACGCAACTCGTCAGCTCTCTCCCACTGGGGCTTTAAGCCTACGGCATATATAACGGTGTCGGCTGGAAAGTTTTTTTGGTTTCCCTTTTGGTCCTCACCGACTACCCCTTGGTCGTCGATCTTAACCGCCTTAGTTGAGAGCTCCACCTTTATGTCGTACTCAGGGATTTTAAGGTCAAGGAAGGCCCCGTGAACACCGGCGGCACCATAGTTTAAAGAGGGCAGGATTTCTAAAATGGTCACCTTGCTGCCGTTCATGGAAAGGAAAATCCCCAGTTCTACCCCTACGAGACCGCCGCCGATAATGACCACTTTCTGCCCTGCCAATTGCGGATTTTTGTAGATATCCACTGCACCGTAAACCTTCGGCTTATCTATACCAGGAATATTGGGTTTAATCGGAGTTGCCCCCATCGCTGCTATAATCGCATCCGGGGCAATTTTTTCGGCTAATTCCTTTGTCACTTCGGTGTTCAGTATTACCTCTATACCAGCTTTTTCTATCATTCGTTTTTGTTTTTCGATGTATAATTTAAGCTTCTTTTTAAAAGGGACCTGGTCTTCACATAATAGAACGCCGCCTAATTCACCTGTTTTTTCACAAAGGATGACTTCATGTCCCCTGTCCGCACAGGTTAAAGCCGCCTGCATACCGGCTATACCGCCGCCTGCAATAAGCACTTTCTTTTTGATTTTAGGCGGTATGTCAAACTTTGTTTCATACTCATTCCCAATGACGGGATTGATGGCACATTGAAAATGGCAAGTAGCATCGCACTCAGAGAAGCAAGAATAGCAACGCAAGCACTGGTTGATTTCTTCGTCACGTCCGGTACGTGCTTTGATGGCAAAATCGGGGTCGGCCAAAGTCTCGCGTCCCAGTTCTACTACATCCGCCATGCCCGAAGCGATAATCTCTTCCATCATAGCTGGATCGGACAACGCCCCCACAGTTGCAACAGGGGTTTGGACATGTTTTTTGATCTCGGCCGCATACTTAACGTTACAGCCATCCTCATGAAACATCGAAGGATGAGTAACAAAGAAAACATCAAAAATCTCATGGTTGCCGGCGGAAACATGAATAAGATCCACTTTACCGTCTAGCATCTTCGCAAAACGTATTCCTTCGTCAATATCATAACCGGCAGGGTTGCACTCCGATCCACTCATGCGAAACTCAATCGGAAAATCCCGACCGCATTTCTTGCGAATGTCATCAATTATGGCCAGAGGGAACCTCATCCGGTTTTCCAGGGAACCGCCCCAGCGATCTTTTCTCTTGTTTGTTTTATCCGACATAAATTGAGATACCAGCCAGCCGTGGCCTCCATGAATCATAACCATGCCAAAACCCCGCTGTTTGGCAAATAAGGCCGCATCCCCAAAACGGGAAATTGTATATTCTATCATGTCTTCCGTCATTTCTCTAACCTCAATCATGGTCCCGTCCGTTTTAACCTGCGGACTGCCACCGGGCCTAAAAGGCAACATGGTGGCTGAAGGTCCCCACACATAACCCAGTTGTTCGCCGGAAGTACGCGCATACATCCCACCATGCTGAAGTTCCAGGGAGGCGACCGCACCATGACGAGTAATAGCCTTGCATAAAGAACCCAGAGGCCCTTTTTGGTCCGGATCATCAAGTGGAAACTGAACCTTAGTCACCCGGCCGTTTTTACTGTCTACTAAGCAATCACCCATTGTCACTGAGGCCGCTCCACCCAATGCTTTAAGCTCATAGTAAGCGATAAGTTCTTTGCTGGGCAAGTTAAGATGGTCACCGTTTTGAAAGCCGGTTGGGGAAGCAAAAATTCTATTGCGAAATACCGTTTTGCCCAAAGTAAGAGGTTGAAAAAGATGGGGAAATTTTAGTGACGCCATTATGTAAAATCCTCCTCGGTATATTTTTATCCTTTCAATTACCGCTCTTAATATGGATCTTAATATAAATTATACTTTCAACTTTTTCTGGCAATATCCTGCCGATCTTAAGACCAAAAACCAAAAATGTCCAGATATAAATTTGTTTACCAATAATCCTTAAAGCCAAAAAAGGATTTATTAACTTTTTTCCTGGTGGCGCACTAGAAACCTTTAGACCTTTATTAGTTAAATTCCTAGAATGATTTTATATACTAATTCAAATACTAAAGGTTAAAGGTGGTAGGACTATGAAAAAAAAACAAAAACAATATATTTTAAAATGGGAAATGTTCGGTATCTTTTTTCTAGTTGTCGTCGGCTCTTTGTTGAGCTTCGTCTATGAATGGTCAAATAAGTCCGTTCTTATCGGTATCCTTGGACCGGTCAACGAAAGTGTCTGGGAACATTTTAAACTCGGGTTTTGGTCCTTGGTTCTTTTCTCGGCAATTGAATACCGGTTTATTCGCAATAAAACTTCTAATTTTTTCTACGCCAAAGGTTTGGGAATCTTAATTTTACAGGGAACTGTTCTGGTTATTTACTACACCTACACCATGTTTACAGCAGAGCCGATTTTAGTAATCGATATCCTATCTTATATACTGGGTTGCAGCCTCTGTCAGATAGCCGCCGGCTACCGAGTACTTATTAAGAAAAATTACTCCAAAACCATGAACGTGTTAGGGTTGTCCGTGCTTTTCATTCACGCTGTTTTACTCATAACCTTTACTTTCATGCCGCCTAAGCTCCAGCTCTTTCAAGACCCTAAAACCCTAACTTACGGAATCTCTCGCTCCAACTCTTCAATCCTCATTTCCATCCTCATGGTTTGGTCAAACACCAATCTATTATAAACTCCTGTCAAATAGTCCCTTTGCGATAAATCTTTCAACCTTTAGTTAGCTTCAATTAAAAGAGTAAAAGAGCATTTTTTTCCTGGATAATTCTTTTGTAATGTTAAACTATTTAATAAATAACTCATTTTGCCTTTTGACTAAGGATATTTTCAAGTATTATTATTAATGGTAGATTATACAACAAAATTGTGGGAGTGATTACTATTAAACTTATTTATAACGGTAAAACTAAAGATGTCTTTGAATTGGAAGACGGTAATTATCTATTGAAGTTCAAGGACGATGTAACCGGAGAAAATGGGGTGTTTGATCCCGGTGCCAATCAAGTCGGCCTTACCATGGAAGGTTCCGGCAAAGCCGCCCTACAACTGACAA
>JAAYMU010000145.1 GCA_012521215.1 Peptococcaceae bacterium
CGACCTCTATGAAGAATCCGTTCATGTGTATTATCTGGAAGCCTTGTTGCAATTAAACCAGATTAAACAGGCCATAAGTCACTATAAATACATAACTACGAAATTGTATCAGGAATTAGGAGTCAAAACCATCTCCTCTCCTGCGGGAAATCTACCTACAAATCAGACAAAATCCCGCCCATAAAAACGATCGAAAATTTGATGATATTATTAGAAAACTTAAGGAAGAAGACCTTCAAGAGCAGGCATTTTACTGCGAGATCGATGAATTCAAAGCCATTTATAATTTGGAAAGAAGAAAAAGCTTGCGTAAACCTTCCAATTGTTTTCTCGGGGTTATTACGTTAATTAATGAAGGCGGACGTCTGGATTCCTCTAAACAAAAAACCATAATGCAAAAAATAAAAAATATTCTTCTTAGCATTTTAAGGAAAGGCGACGTTGTCACCCAATGGAATAACGGTATTATAATGTTTATAGTAACAGATATTAGCCGGGAAAATCTCGGTATAATTTCCAGAAGAATAGAAAATAGGTACAACCGGGAGATCGGTGAGGACGATCTTGTTCTTAAAATAAAATACGAAGCGGTTGATGAAAAATTGGCTTTATTTTAGAAATCAAAATGTTTTCCAATTCAACTTAATTTAAGAAAATAACATGAGCCAGGCATGTAAACGAGCCTGGCTTTGTTGTGCCTAAGTTGTGCCCGAAAAATATGTTGGAAGTAATTGGAATAAAATTATTTTGTGACTGTAATTTGACCGGCTTGCAATTTTCTTATGGCATATTTAGGGGGAAATAGTAGACAGCAGAGGTGAAGACATGGCTTCATATTTAAAAACAAGAGGGCATGGGCGAGGTAAAGGTAGCTTTCTGCTGAAAATCCTCTATACACAGAACAATGATATCCAGGGAACCATCCAGTGGTTGGAAGAAGAAATGACTATGAATTTCCGTAGTTCACTAGAGTTAATGACCCTTCTTTCTGAAGCCGTTAGTTTAATGGATGAAGGTCCAATTCTTAATACCTGGGACAAATCCTATGAGCAAGGCTGGAAAACCAATTCAACTTATGCTCGAGCTTTGCCAGAAGACAAATAAAGGTGAAAGGTGAGGAACGGTCAATGAGGGACAAGGATTATACGAATTTTGGCCAAGAAACTAAGTCAACTATATTAGGCACTATTGCTAAAAGAGCAAAAATTATTGCTGTTTTCTTCGTGACAACAGTGTTCCTGATCTATCCCTTAAAACTGGCGGATACGAATTCCTATTTTTATGACACGAAAAAAGCGCAGATTACTTTCGAGATTCAAGGTGTACCCTCGGAATCCAAGGTCCCAGTGAAACCGGTTGAACCCAATCGGGGTGTTGTGGATCCGGACGGGGAAGATCCCGGTAAAGACGATCCGGGTGTAAAAGACCCGAGCGGAGGTGACCCGAGCGGAGGCGACCCGAGCGGAGGTGACCCAAGCGGAGGTGACCCAAGCGGAAGTGACCCGAACGGAAGTGACCTGGATGAAGACCATGCCGGCAAAGGAGATTCAACGGAATAGTAATATTGGCAGTAAGCAGGGAGGTACTTTAAGCAGTGGAAAACAAATTAAACACGGATTGTAAGCAGAAAAATTCTTCAAGTGGTTTTCAAAAAGTTTTAAAAATAATAGGCAATATAATTTTCGCTTGTATTATCTTGCTGGCGGTAGTGGTGGTATTTAGTCTGGCCCAATTTAGAATAATGGGCGGTCAGCCTAAAATCCTCGGCAACTATATGTTTATTGTGTTAAGCGGTAGCATGAATCCAACCTTTGATGCCCGCAGCATGGTTTTTGTCAAGCCTATTGACTCGGAACAAATTAAAGAAGGAGATATTATTACCTTTAAAGGTCAGGGGAGCAGTGAGTCCTTAACTACCCATAGGGTGGTAGAAATCCGGGAGACCCCTACAGGAGAGAGGGAATTTGTTACCAAAGGAGACGCTAACGATGTCAATGACCCTTATCCTATATCCGCTGAGAAAGTTGTGGGCAGGGTAACTATCGCCATACCTTATCTGGGAGCATTATTGAGTTATGCTCAGACTAAGCAGGGTATTATGATCTTGCTCATTATACCGGGAGGGCTGCTAATCCTTTTGCAAATACATAGAATCTTCAGTTTGCTCATGCAAGCTAAAAGAGAAAAAACAGAAGGAAAGAGTGAAATTATAAAATCTTAGTGGAGTTAGAATCTTGGGGGTGTGTACCCTAAATAGGTCTGGGGAAGGTGAAAAAATGAAAATTAAAATTTTAACATGTATTTTGTCAATCGGCCTGCTGAGTTTTCTGGTAACGGGAGGTACCCTGGCCTACTTTACTGACGAAGTCGATCTCTCAGAGAGAGCAAACTTTAATTTTAGTACCGTTGAAATCGATGTGGAAGAGATAACAGGAGAGAAGATGACAATCGATCTTGCCAACCAAGACTCTTCAGAAAAGGCTGTCTGGCGGATTACTAATCGGGGAAGTGAAGGTGTACGGCTTAGGGTTCAAGTGAGAGAAACAGTGAATATTGCTGAAAACCTTATGCATAAGAGCGATATGTCTGAGACCGA
>JAAYMU010000146.1 GCA_012521215.1 Peptococcaceae bacterium
GGCAAGCTGAGTGAATAAAGAAGATGCCTTCAAGTTTCAAACATGAAGACACCTTCCTAAAGTATCTGGTTTATTTACTCTACGTTTTCGGGCTTAGCCCCAACATTTGACAAAGAGCCAGAATTTAGGGTACCTACTATATTGCTTTACCTAATTAGCGGTTTTATTTTTAAGGTCTAATTTAATATGCAGTTCCTTAAGCTGCTCCTTGGTCACCGGCGAAGGCGCCTGGCTCATAAGACAGCTGGCACTCTGGGTTTTAGGGAAAGCTATAACATCCCTGATATTATCCCTATCAGTCAGAATCATAATCAGTCTGTCCAAACCAAAAGCTAAGCCGCCATGAGGAGGAGTACCGTAATCGAATGCCTCCAGCAGAAAACCGAATTTTTCCTTAGCTTCCTCCGTGCTCATACCCAAAAGCGCAAAAATACGCTCCTGAATATCCCGGCGATGAATTCTAATACTTCCTCCGCCTAATTCCATGCCGTTTAAGACCATATCATAAGCCTTCGCTCTAACTTTTAAGGGCTCCGACTCCAGAAAGCTTAAGTCTTCGTCTAAGGGGCTGGTAAACATATGATGCATAGCCACATATCTTTTTTCTTCCTCGTCATATTCAAACATGGGAAATTCCGTTACCCAGAGACAATTAAAGATGTTAGGCTTAATCAATCCCAATCTTTTGGCCAGTTCCAGCCTTAGATTTCCTAACGCACTATGAACGATAGGCTCTTTATCAGCCACAAAGAATATAATATCCCCTTTTTCAGCGCCTACCGTGGCAATTATATTATTTATTTCTTCCTCGGTGAAGAATTTAAGGATTGGTGACTTCAGGCCGTCTTCAGCCATAACGATATAAGCCAGTCCTTTGGCGCCATAGATACTGACAAACTTAGTAAGAGCATCTATTTCCCGACGGGGCATATTGGAACAGCCTTTGGCGCAAATAGCTTTCACCCTGCCACCTTTGGCCAGGACATCAGTAAATACTTTAAAGCCCGAGCCACGTACAGCCTCGGCAACATCAATAAGCTCCATGTCGAAACGGGTATCCGGCTTATCCGAACCGTAGCGTTCCATAGCTTCATGATAGCTTAAGCGAGGAAAGGGCTTAGGTATATCTATACCCTTAATCTCCTTAAAGATCATGGTAATCAAATCTTCCATTAAAGGTAAAATATCATCCATTTCAATGAAAGACATTTCCAAATCAAGCTGAGTAAACTCCGGCTGGCGGTCGGCCCGTAAATCCTCATCCCTGAAACAGCGGGCTATTTGGAAATATTTTTCCGTTCCGCTGACCATTAACAGCTGCTTAAATATTTGCGGGGACTGCGGCAGCGCATAAAAGCATCCCTGATTCACTCTGCTGGGAACCAGATAGTCCCTGGCACCTTCCGGAGTGGATTTCATGAGAATAGGTGTTTCTATTTCCCAAAAACCTTGCTTGTCAAGAAAATTACGTATTAACTGCATAACTCTATGCCTGATCATGATTACCTTCTGCATTTCCGGTCTGCGCAAATCCACATAACGGTATTTTAAGCGCACGCTTTCATCCACATCAAGGTTATCTTGGATATAAAAGGGCGGCGTTTTGGCTTTGTTCAAAATTTTCAACTCATTAGCAACAACCTCAATTTCCCCGGTAAGCATTTTGGGGTTTTCGGATCCTTCCGGTCTTAAACGAACCTTGCCTCTGACTTCAATGACATATTCGGAGCGTAGTTTTTCGGCTAAAGCAAAACCGTTATCCGGCATATCCGGGTTAAACACAACCTGAACAATACCCGAACGATCCCGTAGATCAACAAATATCACACCGCCATGATCCCTTCTGGTTTGAACCCAGCCAAACAAACAGACATTTTCTCCAACTTTATCTTTATTTAAAAGTGCGGCATTATTTCTTTCTGCTAACATTGTTATCCTCCTATATTTCAAACTCACTGGAATCAATATTTTGAATAAATTCTATTAGATCTGCTTTAGCAATTTCTTTTTGATCTCCTAGCTTCATATCACGGACAATAATAATTCCTTTTTCTAACTCTTCCTCCCCCAGGATTAAAACATAGCGCGAACCTACCCTGTCAGCATATTTCATCTGACTTTTCAAGCTCCGTCCCATTAAATCCATGAAGGCAATAATTCCTCTCTGCCTTAACTGATTTGCCAGCTGAAAACCTACCTGTCTAGCTTTGTCCCCTAGAACCGCAACCATAACACTGGTTTTATCTGTACATTCAATTTCAATTTTTTGACTTTGCATAGCCGCTAAGATACGTTCCAATCCTACGGCAAAACCAATGCCAGGGGTAGAGGGCCCACCGATTTCTTCCACCAGACCGTCATAACGCCCACCCCCGCAAATAGCGCTCTGAGCACCGATACCTTTAGCCATTACTTCAAAGGCAGTTTTTTGATAATAATCCAAGCCACGAACCAGTTTAGGATTAATTTTAAAACTGATATCCCCCATTTTTAAATAGTGTTGAACACTTTCCCAATGTTCTTGGCAATCTGGACAGAGAGTATCCAAAGTAGTCGGAGCCTCAACTGTCAGGGCCTGGCAGTTTTTATTCTTGCAATCTAATATTCTTAATGGATTTCGTTCCAAACGGGACTGACAATCAGAGCAAAGCTTGTCTTTTCTATCCTCGAGAAAAGTCTGAAGTTTTTCCCTGTGAACAGCTCGGCAATGGGAACAACCGACGGAGTTAATATGTACCTCAAGTCCTTGCAAACCTAACCGTTGCAAAAAGTCCCAGAGCAGTTGGATTACTTCAGCATCCACCAGTGGATTTTCCACCCCTAAAACTTCAATGCCGAATTGATGAAACTGTCTGTATCTGCCGGCTTGCGTATTTTCATAGCGAAACATTGGTCCAAGGTAGTAGAGCTTAACGGGCAAAGTTTGCGCATAAAGCTTATTTTCCACATAAGCTCTGCAGATCGAAGCTGTACCTTCAGGCCGCAAAGTAATGGATCTCTGACCTTTATCCAGAAAGGTATACATTTCCTTATTGACAATATCGGTTGTTTCCCCGACACCGCGCTGAAATAGTTCCGTAGCCTCGAACACGGGGGTTCTAATTTCTTGATACCCGTACTCCTGACATATCTTACGGATTTGTTCCTCAAGGAAATGCCATTTTTCTATAGTACCCGGAATAATATCCTGTGTACCTTTAGGACGTTTGATAAGCATTTTTTATTCCTCCAGAAGCTAAACCGCAACCATAATTTTTGGCGGCAGCGAACAAGTCATAATGTTATATTATAGCACAATTAATACTCAGGCTCATTAATCAATAGTGTTTTTCTTTGCTTATGAATTTCCGGCAAGCGTTCAATGTATAGTTTAACATCTAAAGGATTATAGATATTCTCATGCCGCGAATTATTTTTCAACAATTTGCTGCTGGCACCGGCCCCCAACCCGATAACATTGCTGATCTCTTCTATAATCTCTATATTATAGCGACACTCCTGGCCCGGCAAGCAGTAGCCGATATTTTCCAGGTTACCGACAATATATTTTTGCCTATAAAGATAATAAGGAACGTAACCGGCCACAGATATCATATCCTGTGCTTCCTGGTGAATTCTAGGCCAGTCTTGCCCTACAGGGGCATAACTGTTTTCCCAGGCCTGGGATCTTCTTTTTAAAGCCAGGGCATGAATAGTGAGATTATCGGGCCTAAGTTCCAGTACTTGAGCAATAGAATCTAATATCTCATTAGGCCCCTCCCCAGGCAGACCAATAATTAAATCCGTATTTATGGCCCAATCGGCCAGACCTCGTGCTTCCCAAAACTTATTCCGAAATTCCTCTACCCCATGACTCCGTCCTATTTTCTTTAAGGTTTGTTCCTGCATGGTTTGAGGGTTAATACTCAGACGGTTAACGCCATATTGCTTGAGGAGATTAAGTTTTTCTTTATCAAGAGTATCCGGTCTTCCGGCTTCCACAGTAAATTCAACATCCTGCAGGTCAAGCATCTTTTCTTGTATAGTGCTCAGCAACATCTCTAAATCCCTATGTTCCAAGACCGTGGGCGTTCCGCCGCCAATATAAATGCTGCTAAGTCTTAATTCCTTGGCCTTCAATATTTCCGCCGTGAATTTAATATCTTGCCGCAAAGCTTCCAAGTAGCGAGGAAGTAAATCGCGATAGCTGGAATTCAGACTATGAGAAGGGAAGGAACAATAGAAACAGCGCGAGGGACAAAAGGGGATGGCCAGGTAGATGGCCACTTGGTTTTTATTCTCTTTATATTGCCGAATATAAGGCTGTTGCCTACGGTTAATATCTTGCAAAAGCCGGATCTTGGACGGAGATAACAAATAATACTCTTTAAGAATTTGGAACTGACTGTCTTGGTCATAGCCAAGTTCCTCCATTTTGGTCACAAGTTTACCCGGCCGCACACCGGTGAGAATTCCCCAGGGATTTTCCAAGCCGGTATATGCACATAAAAATTCTGACACTGCCCTCTTAACCAAAAGTTGAGCCAAAGGCTCCTTGACCGGCGGCATTAAACCCGGGATGGTTTTGGTTGGGATTTCTTTGCTAAAATGCTGATCCCCAGATACAAGGCAAACTTGAAAGACAGGACTGCACGCTAATGGCCCCCTTCTTTCTATTTGCAGAACTATTTTACTATTATTGACTATTTTACTATTATTCAGTTCCCTATCCCTATTTAAAGACAAACATTCTTGACCGGCTAACCCAGCCCGCTCAGCTTCGATAATTACTTTGCTGCCGGGGAAAAAAGCTGCTATTAAGGCTTGGCAGCTTTTTAGGATTTTAGCATCAATAGTTGTGCTTTGAATTATAATTTCTTTTTTCATTTAACCCTCGATTATTAATCTCGCTTATAAATATCTGAACAAATAAATGTGACCAATTGTTTAAGCCCTATTTCAACTGCCTTATAATGTCTTCATTCATAATTTTATAGCTTTCCCAGCACTTGCTTCTGTTAGGTATATGCTGGGGATAAGTTTTCTCAAAAAACCAGACCAACATTTCCATAACCTGTTTGCTTGATAAGCCGGCAATTTTAGTAAATTGTTTTTCCGTAACAGCAGTGATGGTATGCGCCGCTGTATTCCTTATTTCTTCTTCTACAGCGCGCAGCTTTTCCGCCCGCTCCACCACCTCAGGATCAGCATAAGCACCCCCTGCCCCGCAGTCAAAGATTATCATAGGAAGCAAAGAAGAACAAGCAAGGAAGCTGTCTTGATACTGACTTTCAAAACAACGGTCATAACAGGCCAGCAAAGCAGGCTCCCGCGCAAGCTTTTCTCTGCTGATTTTATAAATGTCCCGATTTCTTCCGCTTCGATAGCAATAATCAGTTTTTACTTTGCGCCGGCATTTTTCCTCCAAAAAACCTTCAAACAACTTGCTTAAAGCCGGGGATATACCCCGGACAAAATTCATCAGATCACCTGTCTGCTGCTGAATTTGGAGAACGAGCAAATATTCGAACAGTTCCTCGACATCCCCGGATTTAACAGGAAATAAATCATATCCAGCTAACCTAGCTTCTTTTTCTGCAGCTGAAAGTTCCATGTTTTTTCTATATACAGCGGCCTGAAGCAAGTGTAAAGCTGAAGCGGATACGAATTCCCTAACAGGTTGCAGTACCGTAAACGCCGCCTTATATTCAAAAGCCCGGATATAGTTGATAGCTGCCTCCCGCAGAAAAAGGTAACGCAGATTAGTAAACTCCACCACCGTACAGCGATTTTTAATTCCCATGTCGGGGTGGTTGTCTAAATTGTTCTTCCAATGTAGATCAACATCAAAAATAGGCATACCATAATTCTCTTGTTCATTGGGAGTGGTTACTTGAATGGGAACCACTGGAAATCCTAGCGTCAAAGCCAACAAATGACAGGTAGATTTCATCTGCGGCGTGCCGGAAGAAAGATTGATCAGCAGTTGGCTGCTAGGGTTTTCTTGATGGATTTTAATGAGTTCCTTTTCAAACAGGGGATAAAAAAGATCAAATTGTTGAGGTTTATCTATATTTTCATAACGCAACTCTATTATTTCACAGTTAAAATTCTCTTGTTTACAGAGGTATTCAATCTGAAGGCGGTAACGATTATCTTGCTCAGCCAACTCACAGACCCGTTTGGTCATAAATAGATAGACCTTCTGCGGTCGATAATGACGTAGAATATGCAACATCGGTCCGTCAAAATCATTTTTCATAGGATCTGTCATACCCAAAGTGCTGAATAATACCCTTTTCAACATCCAGACCTCCTATAAACCGTATTAAATTATATAATAATTACCTCATTTTCCTCAATTAAATCTACAGAACCCCAAGCCTTTATATCAGCATTACTAGTCAGCTTGTAGACTCTGACCTGATCTTCAGAGGATATAAGCTTTGGAATGCCTTTAATCAATTTTTCATATTTTGAGCTAGGCAGGATACATTCAAATGCAGATCTTTGAACTCTAACCCCAAACCCTTGTAAATATTTGGCAAAGGCCACTCTTCGTTTATCATCAGCAATATCATAGATTACAACAACCAAGTATTTTCGCCTCTCTTCACAAATAAATTCATCCACAATAAAAATCCTGTTTGTAAACTTCATTATCTGATCACCACCGGCTGATAAATATGCGGATCCTGTTCTTCTATTGCTTTTGCAAGCTGAAGACATTGCATCTCAATTCCTCGGCGAAAACTAACACTAAAATCAGCATAACTAAGATATTTGGACTTGGTGCGTACCTTTTTTTCATATTCGGCTATGAATTTTTTTGCCGCTTTTCTATTTAGATAAATACCGCCGTTTACATCCGGTTCCTCAAAATCCTCTTTCTTTATAATTCCTTTACTGGTAACTAAAAATGCCAAAGAATCCCCCAAAACAGCTCTCCATTCTTCCATCAAATCAGAGCATAAAGCCGGATGACCACGTTTAATGCTGTGTAAAAATCCGGCATAAGGATGCAATCCCCTATTTACAACAGCTGTATAGATATCGTACATCAACAAAGTATAAGCAAAACTTAGAAGAGAATTAAAACAATCCCTGGGCGGCTGCCTGTTTCGTCCGTTAAAAGCAAATTCAGGTTCAACTAGTTTAGACAATCCATCATAGTAATACCTCGCGGCTAATCCTTCGTCTCCCATTAAAACTTCTTTATTATCTGCCCTGTCAATTTTCTTCAGTATTTTTGCCATATTATCTATTATCTTATCTACTGAATCTGCATCCCTGTTTCTTAAATATCTTCGCAAAATAGTAATCTGATTTTTAATTTTGGCAGAGATAAATTTTTTAGATAACTCCAATGAAAACTTAGAATCTTCCCCCATCGCAAACTGCTTCCGCTGTCGAAAAATGTTAACATTTTTTGTGGATTCCAGTCTGCCAAAGAATTTCCCTGAACTGGAAAGCCAAGTCAAACTTATATCTCGTTCCAACAGTTCTCTGACACAATTAGAACTAGGAGATGCATTGCCAAATATAACAATACCCTCTACACCTTCAATAGGCAGTTTTCTTGTCAATCTCTCTTTAGCACTTTCAATCAAAATTGTGTTAGCTCGAACTCCAATCTTTGCATCTTGTTCGTAGATATAAATAAAACTAATTTTCTCCACCCTCTTTCATAAATAGGAATTATTAGATTTCCGTCCCTAAGGGGGCTTTTGTTTTTATCAAGCATGTTGCAGGCAATGCACGGTTAACCACAAAGGCGCGTTTCCGTCCCCTTAAAGGGGTTCTTTTGTTTTTATGCAAGTTGGACTGCACAAAAAATGTTCGCTGAAAACGTTTCCGTCCCCTTAAAGGGGTTCTTTTGTTTTTATGATTTCGACAGGTGCGGTACCGGTTATGAGGGCTGTTATGGTTTCCGTCCCCTTA
>JAAYMU010000147.1 GCA_012521215.1 Peptococcaceae bacterium
GCCCTTCCCTTGTTTTCTTATGCCCAAAACTACATCTATTTGGTATGTATTGCCAATATATCTGGTCTGACAAAGAAAAAAGGGCGTGTCGCCCTACGATTTTAAATTAACGTTTTGCGACACGCCCCTTTATTTTAGGAAAATATTATTTTATATATTTAGTACCAAAACTATAATTTATGGACTATCTATTTTGTTTTATCTTTTATATATTCGACAGCATCATTAGCGCCTTCTTTTAAGCTATCAACTGCTTTATTTAAATCCTTCTTTGCCTGTTTCATACGCTTCTCCATTTTCTTCTTGGCCACAGATCATACCTCCTTTTTTACTAAAGCCGTTAATATTATGATACTTTTTAAGAAATTTATTCTTAATTCCTGATAAACTATGTCGTAAGGAGGTTTTTTTATTAATGCCCTAAATATTAACGCCCTAAAAATGAAAGTAACGCTACAACGGTCAAAGAAGTAACTGCTGTTAAAATCAAAGCAAAAAGAAATGCTGAGCGAATTACTTTATTTTCTTCTCCTAATTTATCGATAGAAGCGGCAGCATTTTGCAGTTTAGCCGGAGATATAACGCTTGCCAACCCCCCGCCAAAAGCTAGTCCAGCGGTGATAATAATCACACCATATAAACCCCAGCCCAGATTTTGAGCGGTGGACATGGTGTATTGAGCAAAAATAGCAATTGTCGAGCTCTCACTTCCGGTTAAAAAACCCCCAAATAAACCGATAAAACTTACTATAACTCCATAGGCTTCCTGAAAGGCTTGTGCCGAATATTCAGCCAGCACCGTTATCATACTCGGAACCAAATATTTAGGCAGTTCCGGATTTAAGTTACTGGCCATATTGTAACCGGACATATTCATGATTTCTCCGATCAAGAAAAAAATGGCGGTAGAAAAGACTGGCTTTGGTGCTCTTTGCCACCAAATTTTTACTGTATCCTTTAACTGGGAAGCTGTCGGTTTCATGAAAGGGATGGCCAGAATAATACTGACAAAAATCCAGGTGTAGGCGTTCCAAAGAGCTCGGGTGGGAATAGGCCTACCATCGGGAGAGATGCCGCTTATACTAAGAGTAAGAGTCCTGTAAAGATAATCAAAGGAGGCTTGAGGCAAATTTAAAGCTAATATAACTACAATCAGAATAAACCAAGGGAGAAACGCTTTCCAAAGGGGGTACTGTTTAGCGTACTCCAGTTCCTCTTTAGTCAAAATACTTTGATCGATAATTTTTTTGCCGCTTACCTTAAGATAAAAAACCATGGTCAAAATCACAGCAATGCCGCTCAAAACTCCTGTTAAAACAACAAGATTATCAAACCGATTGGTATAATAACAAACGACGCTAATTACTAAACCTGTAATCAAGCAAGGAATAACTCCTTTTTTTATGGCCGCCCACTTGCCGTCTATCCATAACATAATGAAAGCTATAAGTAAAGAAGCTAACGGCAGTAGAAAGAAGAAAATGCTACCCGCCTGGGAGAGAGTTATTTCTTGCCCATTTCCTAGAAAATTATTGGCCACATCCACGAAAACAACAATAGGAGCACCGAGTAAGGAATAAGTACATAGCGCATTATACCCTATGGCCGGTAAGGCAATGGCTACATATGTTGAATAACCCATGGCCAGTAAAATGGGAGGAAGCAAGGAAACAGGTGTTGCCCCGACAGATACCATTAATGTGCCAAAGCCAATACCAATAAGAATAATTTGAACTGCTCTGTTACCACTGGCTATGGTTTTTATAAAAATAATTATTCTTTTGAGGGCCCCTGTCTTTTCCATATAGGCCATTTGCAAGAGAGATGCCGCAACAATAAGAGTTACTGACAGAGATTTAATCAGTCCTGTCACCGTTGAGCGGCCAATAACTTCCAGAGAGGTCTGGAAAAACAGAAAAGCTATTAAGGAAACAACTATCCAACCTACAATCCCTGTAGTATGAACTGGCTTTTTTAAAACAATAAGCATCACCAGGATAACTGCAATGGGCAAAAGCGACATAAGTAAAGAGAACATTCTTATATACCGTCCTTCGTTAGAAATAATCAAACTGGGAAACCGCTTTTTTGAAATAATGATATCTTATTATATTATCCCGCTGAGTTTATGAAAAGCCTTATAGTTACTTAAGGTTTATTTTTATTTACTTATTTTCAAATATTTTTAGTATAAACTTATGAAATCTCCCTGTCTATTTTCATCACAACCTCCAAAGCTATATGTCTTTTAAGTATTGTATAATCTTTCTGAAAAAGAGAATCTTTAAGCAGTATTTTTTTAGTGAAAATTTACTAAAAAATTAACATGATAATTATAAGTATTTCCATTTATTTTAAATATACGTTTTATATTTTTTAGGCAAAGGAGGAAATGGGAGTTGCATAAGTATAATGATTTAAAAATGTGGATCGACGGGCAATGGGTAGACGCTGAATCGGGTCAAACTTTTGCCACTTTAAATGTAACCACTGGGGAAGAGCTTGGACGTGTACCTCTCGCCGGCCAGGCCGATGTGGATAAAGCCGTTGCCGCGGCACGTAAAGCTTTCCCTATATGGTCAGAAAAAACACCGGCCGAACGTTCAGCAGTATTAATGAAAATTGCTGCGGCTATCAAGGATTCTCTGGATGATTTAGCCCTGCTTGATGCCTTAGAACACGGATTGCCTGTTCACATTGCTAAAGGCCCTACCATGGGGGCTGCCGGTAACTTTGAAATGGCGGCTGCCTATGGCCGTTCACTCGAAGGACATGTAATTCCGTCCAATAATAATGTTATGTACTGTCTGGAACGGGTACCGATTGGGGTCTGTGCTCTGATCACACCTTGGAATATGCCTCTTTTTCTTATGACTCAAAAAGTAGCTCTTTCCATTGTTTCCGGCAATACCTGTATCTTAAAAGCACCTAGCATTAATGCCATTACTTCTCTTAAATTTGCCGAAATTTTAAGCAAAATTGAAGGACTTCCCCCTGGCGTAGTAAACGTTATTACCGGACCTGGCGGAAGTGTAGGCAATATGCTTGCCACCCACCCAGATGTAGACTGCATTGGCTTCACCGGAAGTACCGAAACCGGTGCCCAAATAATGGCGGCGGCTGCTCCGACCATTAAAAAAGTAATTATGGAACTGGGAGGGAAAAACCCGGCCATCATCATGCCGGATGCTAATCTAGATCATGCTGTGGAGATCCTGGCTCACCACCAATTCCATAACTGTGGCCAGGCTTGCGGTTCCCCCGGCAGATATTATATTCACGAAAGTGTCTATGAAACATTCCTCAATAAATACCTAGAGCATGCTAAACAAATTGTTGTTGGCGATCCGCTTGATCCTAAGACCAATATGGGACCGCTGGTAAGTAAGGAACATGCCGATAATGTTATGCGCTATATCGAATCAGGCATAAAAGAAGGTGCTACCCTACGGCTGGGAGGCAAAAGATTAACGGATCCTCCTTTTGATAAAGGTAATTTTATTCCGCCCACAGTCTTTACTGATGTTACCCCTGATATGAAAATTTATCGGGAAGAAATTTTCGGTCCGGTAGCAGTTATGACTACTTATTCCTCTGAGGAAGAAGTCATTAAGCTGGCTAATGATAACCATTATGGTTTAACCGCCTCCATCTGGACCAAAAATATTGCCAGAGCCTTAAAGCTAGGCAAGAAATTAACAGTCGGCACCTTCTCCGTAAACGGCCATAACCTAATCGCTCCCGAAGCGCCCTGGGGTGGCGTAAGACAGAGTGGTATTGGTAAAGAAGGCGGTTTCCAGGGGGTTCTGGAATATACAGAACAAAAAATGATCACTATCTGTTTGAAAGAATAATATTGTTCCCTTTATTAAGTATACCTACCTCTTTCCAAGCGAGTTAAGTCTTAATTGGCTTCATCTCGCTTTTTTTATTAGTCATTTTATTGGTCGTTTGTTACGAAATCCAGTCGCTTATTTCATTAATTATTCCGAAGAGGAAGGCCTGGAAAGCGGCTAATATTTCTATACAGGCTTGAATAATAAGAATATTTAGCCAAGTTCGTGAACTAGGAGGAGTCTAAATGTCAGATTGTAAAATGTTAATTGGCGGCAAATGGGTACCTGCAGAGTCCGGTAAAACCTTTGCCACAGTAAATCCTACAACAGGCAAAGAATTGGCAAGAGTACCCTTAGCTGATGGCAGCGACGTAGATAAAGCTGTGAAAGCTACTCGGGCCGCCTTCCCAAGCTGGGCAGGACTAAAACAGTCTGAACGCAATAAAGTGCTAAACCGTATTGCAGCCCAAATTAGAGAAAATGCCCAGGAATTGGTGGACTGTGATGTCCAAGAACATGGAACTCCCTGTCAGGACGCCATCAAACATGTTATGGCAGCTGCGGAAAAATTCGAATATAACGGAGCCATAGCCCAAGCGCTAATGGGTACCCAAATACCCATGGAGGATGGAATGCTGTCCTATTTTAAACGAGAGCCTTTCGGAGTGGCAGCCCTAATTATTCCCTGGAATCTTCCCGTCATTATGATGGCTGTAAAGTTATCAGCTGCCCTGGCTGTCGGCAACACTTGTATTATAAAGCCACCCAGCATCAATTCCCTTACCGGTCTTAAATTCGCCGAAATAATTAATAAAGCGGGCCTCCCTGACGGTGTTGTCAACTTTATTACCGGTCCGGGGGGAAGTGTAGGACAAGCTCTTGCCACTCATCCGGATGTTAATTTGATTGGCTTTACCGGTAGCAGTGAGACCGGCAAAGATGTACTCAAATATGCCAGTTCTACGGTTAAGAAATGCGTAATGGAGCTTGGCGGTAATAATCCGACGATTATTATGGAAGATGCAGATCTTGATGCCGCCATCGAGGTTCTCGCATTCAGACAATTTAACAACTGCGGCCAACACTGCTCTGCACCAGGAAGATACTATGTTCATGAGGAAGTGTACTACGCTTTTCTCGAAAAATTTAAAACTTTTGCTCAAAATATTGTGGTCGGTGACCCAACTGATAAAAATACTTTTATGGGCCCGGTTACAAGCAGAGCCCATAAAGAAAAAATCGAAGCCTATATTAATGGCGCTATAGCAGAAGGAGCAAAGCTTTACTATACTCAGGAGAAGAAAGATATCCACCATAAAGGCTTTTTTGTAATGCCCACGATTATAAGTGATGTAAAACACGACATGACTATTGCTAAAGAAGAGGTTTTTGGTCCGGTTGCTGTTGTGCTTAAGTATAACGATGCTGATGATCTTATCGCTCTAGCCAATGATTCTCCCTATGGTCTTTGTGCTCATATATGGTCTAAAGACATCAAGAAGGGATTGAATCTGGCTGATAAACTCCAAGTAGGTAACGTTTTCATAAATTGCCAGACTCTAACCAATGAACAATCCTGGGGTACAAGCGTCAAAGAAAGTGGACTAGGCAAAGAAGGCGGTCTTCTCGGACTTGAGGAGTTCACGGAACTGAAAATGGTTACAGTTAAATATGCCAAGTAATTAGGTGGAGAGGAAATATTATGAATTATTTAGACTATAGTTTTAAAAATTTGATTGACGGTAAACTTGGTCCAGCTGTTAAAAAGGGAACTATGGAAATTATAAATCCGGCTAATAACCAGGTTGTTGCTAATGTTCCCCGCTGTACAACAGAAGATGTTGAACTTGCCGTTGCGGCTGCCCGCAAAGCCCGTTTATCCTGGAAAAATACCTATATCGGTGAACGAGCAAATCTTCTATTTAAGCTGGCTGATATTATCAGAAAGCATGAGGATGAGCTTGTTACAATGGAAACAATTCAGTATGGAGGGCCTGTCAGCAAAACCAGAAATTTTGATATTCCTGCAGCCTATGGTACCTTGGAATATATAGCAGGTCTGGGTCGAGGGCTTACAGGTACCACAATTAGCGCTGATCCTTTGGCCAGAGTAATGACTTTCCGTGAACCTTGCGGAGTAGTCGGCCTAATCACCCCTTGGAACTTTCCTTTGGTTACCGCAATATCTAAACTTGCACCCGCAATGATAACAGGAAACACCTGCGTCTTAAAACCACCATCTTGTGCTCCTTTAACAGTCCTCAAACTGGCTGAATTCGTCGTTGAAGCCGGTTTTCCGCCAGGAGTAATAAACATCATAACCGGACCGGGTTCCGAAATAGGAGAAGCTATAGTTAAACATCGCCACGTCAATAAAATTAATTTTACCGGGGATTCCCATGTGGGCAAAAGAATTATGGAACTGGCCAGTTCCCAAATTAAACCTGTTGCTTCGGAACTTGGCGGTAAAAACGCGATGATTGTGCTTGATGATGCTGAGCTCGACGCGGTCGTAGAAACCGCAACTTATAGTGCTTTCTTTAATTCCGGACAAAATTGCGGTTCTCCTAGCAGATTTTATGTCCAAGAGGGTATTTACGATGATTTTGTAGAGAAATTTGTTGAGGCTGCCAGCAAAATAATTGTTGGCGACCCCTTGGATCCCAAGACTATGATGGGCCCCCTTGCCTATAATGCTTGCCGGGATACTGCCGAATACTATATTCAATCCGCTAAAAAAGCCGGCAGTAAACTTTTGTTAGGGGGTGAGCGACCGACATCACCGGATATGAAAGACGGCGCTTATGTCTTGCCGACCATTTTTGAAGTTTACGACAACAAACAGGAAATGATGCAGGAGGAAATTTTTGCTCCTGTAGTCGGTATTATGAAGGTCAAAAGTCCAGAGGAAGCTATAGAGTTAGTTAATGACTCTCGCTATGGACTTTGCGCTTCCATTTGGACCCAAGATTATCGAAAAGCCTTAAAAATGATTGACGAACTTGAAGTTGGTACTGTTTGGGTAAATCAACACTTAAAAATCGTTCCTGAAACTCCTTGGGGAGGCTGTAAGGAATCAGGCTGGACCAAAGAAAATTCTGTTCTGGTTTTAGAAGAATATACTTATCACAAACATATATGGCTCAATCTCGATGAAAAACCACACACCTTCTGGGAAAAAATGATTAGCTTAAATTGAAATCAAAAGTAATAAAAGACAAGGGGTTTTTAAATCCCTTGTTTCTTTTTATGATCAAAAGTTTTTACACTATCATCTTAAACAGTCTTCTTAAAATGGTTTCTCAATTTTTTTCATTATTTGTAGTATTCCAGGAAAATCTGGGGGTTATTTTTTTATCATATTCCAAAAGCCTAAAAGATAATTCTAATAGCTGTACGGTATGGTAATCAGAGAGGCTTACCTCCATAATTTCTTCTATCCGTTGTAAATGATAAATTAAAGTATTGCGATGTAAATGAAGAGCCTTAGCTGTGTTTGATATGTTCTTGAAGTGGATTAGGTATTCATAGAGACTATTAGTAAAAGTAGTATTATACTCTTTATCATAGGCCATTAGCGCTTCCAAGGCAGGGTGACTAAAAACTTTGGACCCTCCTGCTTGACTGCAAGCCTCTGCAATATGGTAAATAGCATATTCACCGTAGGGATATATATATCTTTCTCGATCCATATATGTGCCCACGCGTAAAGCATCGAGAGCCTGGTCATAAAAAGACCTAAGTTCTGCCAGTTGGGTACAACGTCGACTTATACCGCAGCGTATATTATTTTTTTTGAGAAAGGCACCAAGATTGATCAACTCGGTCTTGAAGATATCCTGAGTCCTGGAAAAACTTGCAGTAATCACTATTTTATTGTCATAAATAAGAGCTTTACCACCGCTGATCATTTTTTCTAAAGTATCACGCATATAGGACAAGGAAAGTTTTTTACTATCAAATTCGCTGACATCAAAAACAAATACATAGATATTCTTTTTTAAACCAATATTTAATAGTCTAACCCTTTCTTCAATTACCTTTGGATCCTTTAATCTTCTCTCCAGCAAATTTTCTATTAACTGTTCAAATTGCATACCCCTTGTAAACTGCTGAAATTGGTCCTTCTGCATTTCCGTGGCGATGGAATCACTTAATATTTTTACGAGCGAAAAATCAATATCTTTAAAAGGCCTATTGTACTCAATAACCGAGACAGTTGCTACCGACTTACCATTAATAACGATTTTGTTAAATAACCGAGCATATTTCATACCTGTGTATTGACACTTAAAAGGTTCTTCGCTTTGCTCGATTCTATCCACCAGGTTCTCCCTGATACCTGCTGAAACCAATTCCGGAGAAAGCAGTCCGTTGATTAATAGCTCGTTCCAGCCGGTATCGTCAGGAATTTCAACCATGGTCATAGCGATTGCTCTCCAATTCTTATCAGTTATCATAATAGGGTTTTCCAACACACTGTACCCGATATCAACCAAACCCTGAAGTCCTCTATTGGAGTTGGCGAGTGCATCGAGAAGTTTTAAAGAAAAACCAAGTAATGCATTTTGGTCAGGCATAAGGCCACGCTCCTCATGAATTGTTTCTCCAATTACAGCAATTTATTCCAATCACTAGTTACTAGTTATAAGTATAACACAAAAAAAGCTTCTTACCGAAGCCTTATGTATATGGCGGAGAAGGTGGGATTCGCTCCGCTCGCTTCGCTCGCTATCACGCCGGGGCGGGAGAATGCTCCCATAGGTCCCATTCTCTTTTTCCGCCCGTTCTAATTCCACCTTCTTATGTTTAAAAA
>JAAYMU010000018.1 GCA_012521215.1 Peptococcaceae bacterium
AGACCGTCTTTTAATAATCATAGCTCTCCTTATGCAAAGAATATATAAAATTATTGAAGGATTTGAAACTAAATGATACGCAAAAGATGCTTATATATCCTGTCATAACAATTGGTCCTATGTTTTGCATAAGTCAAAAAATGCATAATTAAAACGAAAAGTGTCAAATAGAATGTTGAAAAAACTAGAAGGTTTTGGTCCTATATATTTAGGACTTAAGAACTTGGTAATTGGGGCTATGGTCCTATTTTTATTTCAGCCCCCCGGTTTCGGAAAAATGAATATAATAACAGGGCAAACCCACTGAAAGGTGGGGACGCAAAGCCAAGGGTCTAAGGAGTTAGGAAATTCTATGATAGCCGGTTGCATTTAAAGCCCGCTATAAGTTTTGTAGAGGGTTTTTTTATTTGATACCCATATGATTCATAACCGCAGACAGTCCGCTGATGCCACCTCAATATTACAAAAGGGAATTAAATCGATAGCTATATGTATACAACATACAATTGGATAATTCAGTGGTATCCCTAAGGATTTCCAGAAAGAGGATATGCTAATAGCAAAGGGAGCCGTTATTCAATATGAATTTTAAAAAAATGAAAAGATTAACAAATTAAAAATATATTCGAAATGGATTTTGAACAGAAAACTATTTTGGATATGCTTAAGGGTGAAAAGTATGCAAGAAAAAACATTTAAAATCGATTCCCAGGGAAAAGCCAGCAAGGATTATGCGAAATCGTTACCTTTTTTTATGAACCCCAGCATTTAACATTTATTGAGGATCCGAAACCATTTAATAAGAACCGGAAAATTAAAACAAAGATTCAAAAAAATGAATCTTTACCTGCTGCTTCTCCAAAACAACAGAGAGTTTTCTGGGATGGCGAAAAATATATTATAACACCGGGAGCTAATACGGAAGTAATTGTACCCTTTCCAATGGCCGGCCGGCTTGTATACCAGGGAAAGGAATTTTTCGAGGAATTCACTATTAGAAATGGAGACAGCTTGGAGTATTATCCCTTAACCGAAACTGGGAATTTTGGATGGAATCTTAAGATCAGCGAAGACGGTAGTCGGGCTATAGCTGAAGTTCAAAATGAAAGACCAGGCACGTTTTCTCTCAAGAATAATATTGTCTGGAGAAGAAAATGGTTTTTGGAACATAATATTATTTGGAAGGAATTAGATTGGTGCGTTGATCCGGTAAAAGCTGAAATTTTTCATGCTGAGTTGCAGGCTAGAGGCATCAAGTACGGAATAGTACCGGATTTCTGGAATAAAATATTAGCCGTTCAAGGGTCGGCTGAAGTATTAATAGCAGAGCAAACTCCCCCTATACCGCCCATTAATGCTCACATTATAGATTTTGAGGATGGTCTTGAGTCTAAACAACAAATTACAGATATTGTAGACTATTATGCTTCTAAAATAATTACTTGTGAAAAAGACGATGTTATAGCCCGCAAAATTCCGGGCCGCGAAGGACGCCCCGGCAGAGATATATTTGGTAATGAATTACCTGTTTATGAAATGGTAGATTTGCAATTAAAAGCCGGGCCTAACACTTACCTCAGTGCTGATGGCCTGGAAGTCCGGGCAAAATTCCATGGAACCCCTATTAAACTTAACAAATACACTTATTCCGTAGAAGAAATATTTTATCTTGATCAAGACGTTGACTTAGAAACAGGAAGTATTGAGTTTCCCGGTGATGTAATTATTACCAAGAACGTCGAAGATGGATTCCACGTATACTCTGACAGGCGTATCCAGATTAAAGGACTGGTATCCGGAGCTGATTTAAAAGCAGAAGATGGAATCGATATTAGTAATAGTGTCTTTAACAGCCATATAATTGTAGGTGAAAAACACGTTATTCGCACCCAGTTTATTAGAAATTTGCAAGAATTGGCAGATAAATTAGATTTGCTTTTGGAACAATTAAACAAACTCGAAGATTATAAATGTAATACTCGCATTCCCTATAACTATATTTTTCGAATTGTGGTGGAGAGAAAATTCAGGGATTTACCTTCATTAGTACTCAGGCTTTGTGAGTTAACTAATCATGAGGATGAGAGTTTTTATACCCGGCAAATACTGATTGCCGTTCATACCTTAAAATATTTTATAATAGACAACTACTTTTCTAAATTAAAAGATGACCGTTATTTGGTTGCTTCTTTACAGGAAATAAAAGAGTTTTTATCGAAAAAAAGAAATATTAAGCCGGAAAAGGCCGCTATTGTTGCGGGATATGTACAGAATTCGGATATTATATCTTCCGGGGATTTTCTATGTCGCAATGATGTCTATAATTCCACTATTAAGGCTGAAGGTGAGATTAATATCCGCGGGGCATGCCGGGCCAGTAAACTTGAAGCAGGTTCCCGAATATATGTTTATGAACTTGGCTCCCAAGGAGTCGGGACAGATACTATTATTAAGTTACCTGTAAACGGTTGCTTGACTGCTGAATATTGTTATCCTAATGTTAAAGTCATTATTGGAAAAGAATGTGTTCCTATAGATCAAACTGTACGTAAACTTGATGTCTATATTGAAAATGGCACCCTTTGGGTTGATAAATTAAAATGGCTGGGCTTGTAACGCAAAAACTTAAGGAAAGTATGAAGCAAAGACACCGCATGAGTTTGCGGTGTCTTTGCGTATAAAACGTTCCAAATGTATTTTAGATTTCCTGCTGAAATCAAATATTTAATTGAAGGTTTAATAAAGGAAATCTTTTCGGTATTTCGAGGGTGTTACCCCAACATGCTTTTTAAAAGTTGTACTGAAATGGTTCACATTATTAAAGCCACATCTATCCGCTATTTCTGTAATTGTAAGATCCTTACTTCGTAAAAACTGCTTAGCTTTTTCGATCTTAATATGTAGAAGGTATTTATGCGGGGTCACACCGGTCTGGGATTTAAAAATTCGAATGAAATGGTAGGGACTTAACGCAGCTATCCTAGCGATATCTTCTATAGAAAAAGGAGTACTATAATTATCAACCATGAAATCTATTGCATTCCGAATATGATAATCGCCGCAATAATTAGATTCGGTCACTAGAGTGGGTAAATTGCTTTTTAATTGCCGCAGCAGCAAAACTATAATATGAGTTGAAATACTTTCCATGATAAAATCAGAGCCTGGCTGCTGATTCCGGCCTTCTGAGAGGAAAGCCCTTAATAAATCCTTGAGCTCATTGCCAATAACCCGAAATTCACCTGCGAAAGATACCTCTGAGATTCCGAACATATTATAAGCTATGGTGCTTAAGTAGTCCTTTCTTACTTGAAAGGACATTAATTGTGACCCTTTTTGCTGTTTTGCCGGACCATGCTCTTGCCAGGAATTAAAAGGAATTATTCGATTGCTGTCTATGCCTAATTTCCTGTTATCTAATAAGATCGGAGGCATATTGTTCATAGGAAGGAGAAATTCATAACCTTGATGAGCATGGGTATCTTCTTGCAGGAAGTCGAAGGAGTTTTTGGTGGATATAATTGCTGAATGTTTGGTTGTATAAAGATCAACAAATTGTTGGATATCAGTTAAGGGAAAGGGATTTGAACCTTCTCCGAAAAATTCTTTCATTGGATCATTCATCTGTTTTCTCCTCAAAAAGTATTAACCCAAACGAAGAATTACCTATCATCCTTATTCAGGATATCACAGTGGGTAAAAAACGTAAATTGGAAAAAAAGCAATTATTTGTAAAATATTCGCAATTATACAAAGGTTTTTAATTTCCTTTTTTGCTAATTTAAAGGAAAAGGCTTAGTGGGGTGATAGATTTGAAAAGGAAACTAACTGGTTTTATAAGTTTGGCTTTGGCCATTGTTCTGTTACTTTCATTCTTCCCTGTAAATGCCATGGCTACAGAGTCGGCTCAAACCAAAAATCAAGTAGAAAGGCTCCAAGGGCAGGATCGTTATGAAACTATGTTAGAAATTGCTAAAAAACTATATCCGGAAAAAGCAGAAAATGTTGTACTTGCTACAGGAAGGGATTTTGCGGATGCTTTAGCAGGAGTCCCTTTAGCGAATCAGAAGAATGCACCGATTCTGCTAGTTAATAGCTCGGTTGATTTAAGTCGGGATGTGTTTGCTTATATCCAGCAACACTTAATTTCCGGCGGGGGAGTGTATATCCTTGGTGAAAAACATGCAATCCCCGATAGTTTTATTATGCACCTTAGGAGCATGGGCATACCGGAAAAGAATATCCACCGGCTAGGCGGAGCCGACCGCTATGAAACAGCAGTCCGTATTGCCCAGGAACTTGATCATGACCAGGGCCTATTTTATCTGGCATCCGGAAGTAATTTTCTGGACGCAGTGGCAGCATCGGTCTTTGCTGCAACAGAGAAAAATGAAAGCGGAAAATATCCTGAAGGAGTCCCCCTTATCCTTCTGCCCTCAAACAGTAAGATTCCCGAATCTGTTAGCAATTACTTCCAAACCATGATTAGTACTGAAGAACAGAAAGTCTACGTTAAGGTTATTGGAGGAGAAGCCTCTATCCCGGAATCAAGTTTAGCTAAACTAAAGTCAATATTTCCTCAAATGATAATTAATGATGATAGGTTTGTGGATGACAACCTAGATAAAACTTTAATTTCCTTATATACAGGGGATGAGCGTTTTTATTCTGCCTGGAGGTCCCTTGGTGATGAGGATACTAAACCGGTGGTCATTTTTGCTACCGGGGGAGATTTTCCTGATGCCTTAACAGGAGCAGTACTTGCGGCTAAATATCACGCACCTTTAATCCTTATAAACCAAAATGTGTCATCGGATACAAAAAATTTGCTGACGGACTTTAGAGATAAGAATCCCAAAGATGAATTTGCAATTATCGTCCTAGGAGGACCTCAAGCATTCAGCGATGAGAATCTTCGAACAGTTGATGAGCTTTTAGTAAAGAAAGCCATCAACTATGGTTCAGGGTCAGGGGGAGGAGGCAATAAACCAACTTCTGCACCAAAGCTGACAGCTACTTTATCCTGGGGTTCGGCGGTGGGAAGTATTCAATTTGCTAGTCTGCCCCCGTTACCCCAGCAAGCAACCAAATTCCAGACAAGGGTTCAGGATACACCCTTTGCAGCTCCAGCTTACAACGCAGTATTTGACGGTACAGATTACCAAGCCGGTGAAGATATTATGGCCAGTTCCGGGCAGTATCTTGTTTTGGTTGCTGTAGATGATGACCATAAGATTAAAGGATACTTCACAGTAAAGATAACCTCAGAAATGCTGAGGCCGCCTTCTCCGGCTATCCGAGCAACTAGCATCAGCGCTGGGGATGGCCATTCTCTGGCGGTACAGAATGACGGTACCGTAATCTGCTGGGGGACCAACTGGGAGGGCCAGATAGGCAACGGAAAAGCTGACGGGAAAGTGTATCTGCCCACTAAAGCACTGAATTTAACTAATGTAAAATCTGTGGCAGCAGGGAAATACCATAGCTTAGCTTTGCTTAATGATGGAACTGTCTGGGGCTGGGGAGCCAACTATGATGGAGAGCTTATGGACAATGAATACGAATTATCGACTCCAACCTTATTGCTCGGAATTGATGAAGTGGTGGCTATTGATGCCAGTGATTATTTTAGTATCGCTTTAAGGCAAGACGGGACTGTCTGGACCTGGGGAAGTAACGATTATGGGAAGCTGGGAAACGGTACAGAAGAGGATTCCAATGAACCGGTTCAGGTCGTGGGATTAAATAATGTTATCGCCATTGCAGCTGGCTCAGATCATGCCTTAGCCGTCAAAGATGACGGAACAGTCTGGGCTTGGGGAGATAATATTGCCGGCAAGCTGGGAAATAAGGAGTTGGGATTTGCAGGGAAAAGTAATGTCCCGGTACAAGTCCAAGGCTTGACGGATGTGATAGCAGTGGCTGCCGGCTATGGTCATAGTTTAGCCTTAAAAAGAGATGGCACAGTCTGGGCCTGGGGAGCTAATAACTGTTACCAATTAGGGTTAGGTGATAAAGGGGATTATGATGACCGCTCAGAACCGATACAAGTGTCAGGGCTGAGCAATGTCAGCGAAATATCCGCCGGCTGTGATTTTTCCCTGGCTCTAACGGAGACAGGCGTTTATGGCTGGGGCAATAATAACTTTGGCCAGCTAGGTAATGGTCAAGATGGCGATGATGTATACTCTCCGGTTCTGGTAAGTGGATCAGAAGAATTTATAGGGATTTCCGGCGGTGATGAGCATTCCTTAGGGATAGACAAAGACGGTACGATCTGGGCTTGGGGAAGAAATGCCTGGGGGCAATTAGGTACCAATGGGGATGATTCCAAGGTACCTGTTCGGGTCGGGCAACTGAATAGTATTTTATCGCTAACTTCAGTTAACTTTGATAAGTATGACGCTAGTCAAGGAAATGTGGAAATAACCTTGAACTTAAATGGCAACCAACTGCTGGCTGTGAAAGAAGGCAGCAAGACTCTGGCACTTGGAGCAGATTATGTAGCAACGGATACATCCTTGGTTATTAGTAAAGATTACTTGCAAGGAAAACCCTTAGGAGAAATAGTACTAACCGTAGAGTTTAGTGCCGGATCTCCTGCAACCCTGTCCATAGAAATCATCGGAGAACCCGGGTCGCCAGTGCCTGTCATTGATTATGTAAGCGAAACATTAGCCGAGATGAGCATCAATATGGACCTGCCGGGAACTGTTTATTGGACGGTTGTAGAGGCTGATGGGCCGGAGCCCAGCGCCAACCAGATTATAAGTGGATCCACAGGGAAAGACAATGGCCAATGCGTCTATAACCCCGACAACAGCAAGCAGAATGTTGTCATTGAAGGGTTAATTCCTCGTACCGAGTATATGGTTTATACAGTTTTTGAAGATAAGGATGAAAAAAGATCAGCGGTCATTTCCTCGGAAGTGTTTACGACCGCCATGCCGGAAGTTTATATATATCATTTTAATTTTACCGAAAAAGATGAAGATTTTGACGATACCTCAGATTCAAGCTGCTGGTATTGGGGCCTCCCATCTTCAGAATTAGTAGGTATTGACGAAACCGTATGGGCTACGGGGCTGGTAGGGGATTATCCGGAAGATGGAAAATTCTATCTTGATTCTCCGCCGCTGGATAAAATGTCGGAAATTAATAGCGAGGATACAATTGCTATCAGCTGGCAGCAATGGCATAAATTCGGCAGTGGCGATTATGGTTATGTGTATTATAGTAAGGATGGCGGAGAAAATTGGGCCGCTTTTTCTTCCGGACACCATGGTTCCAGCGGGCGCTGGGAGACTAAATGTCGGAGTAATCTCACAGGTTTAAAGGCTGATGATTTCAGGATCCGTTTTGAATTAAGATCTGACGCCAGTGGCACAGATTTAGGGTGGTATATTAAGGATCTGGTAATTTTTCAGGTTGTTGATAATTAATCCTACTATTCACTAAAATAAAGCCACTTTTTAATCATTCTTTTCAGACACCCGGATTGCTCCGGGTGTATTTGTTTTTCTAGGGTAATATTACCGCATCCTACAAAAGAACTCTAAGTCTTTCGGAAGAAATCTGTTTATCAGTAAACCAAGCACGAATTATCTCATTATAAAGTTTGGGATCCTCAAAACTAAAGCCATGTCCAACACCTTGAACCAAATACCCCTTAGAGGCCGGGATCGCCGATACTAAATCCTTAGCTGAATTAAGCATTATGCTTCTTTCTTTTTGTCCTACAAGTACCAGGGTTGGTACATTACAACGCTCCAGTCCCTCTGGTAGGCTAAAACTTGCATTTTCCACTAATATTTGCTCTAAGGTCCCGGCCGTTATGGTCTTTGAGTCATCAAAATATTTATCCAAATATTCCTTAGGTACGCTTAAGGCCCTGGCCTGAAGTCTTGCGAACCAATGAAAGCTTGTTAAAGGGATTGTTAGTTTTACAGTGGGCTTAATCAGGTTAACCATACCTTGAATTGGCCTCACCAAGGCACTATTTACAATAGCCCGGTCTACCACTTCCGGCGAAGATGCTAACAGTTGCACAACTATTTGGGCACCTAAGGAATGCCCAACTACATGAGCTCTACCACCATCAACCTTATTCTTAATTAATTCTGAAATTTGATGAGCGCTATCTTTGATGGAAAAAGGCTTAAGGCCTTTGCTTTTTCCCTGTCCGGGAAGATCAGGAACTAAACAGTAAAAATCCTTTAAATCCTCTACCTGCCTGTCCCACATCCAACCGCTTAAACCACCACCATGTATAAAAACAATACATTTAGATTCTTTTGTCCCAAATTCCTCTATGTACATTTCAATGTTTCCCTTATTAAAAATTCCTATAGTCATACCATTCAATCTTGTAGATCAAAAAAGTTATTTAACTGAATAGTAGTCTTGTACGGATGGCAACAAGGTAGTAGCTTGAATTAGTAATCCTAAAAAAATGTAAACTACATGGGCTGCTATTATCTGTTTTATCAAATACATCTGAATTGTTATCCAAATAATCAAAATGAAACCTATAAAAAGAGAGTACGCCCAAGTCCAATGTTTTTCAGAAAAGAGGTTCAATTTATCCGCTAGCTTCCAGGGCGTTTTTCTTATAAGTCCATAGGACACAACTAAAGGTAGTATTCCTAACATAACTAAGAGAATTATTCCGGGGATCAAAAAATTGCTGAATGGTGAATAGTCTAATATCGAGATAGGCATTTTAATCAACTCTCCACTGGGATCAATAACTAATCCCAATCCCCCAAACACCGCACCGATTCCTAACACTACTTGCAGGAAAATAAGTAGCTTACATGCAAAAGGCCTTCTGCCAGATTCGATTTTCACTTTAATCACTCTTTTCACAATAATTCCTTAAAAGTTATTCCAAAAACTAACCATTACTTCTTAGTGCTTTTGAAAAGTAGGTCCTGATATAATTTCGTTCAGTTTGTGGTATGATATATCTTATGAAAGGAAAAATCTTTTACATGTCTTGGCTTAAAACAAATTGGATGGGCATCGCCCTATGCCTCATTATAGCTATTCCGGCCTGGTATTTAGGCCGGCTGTTTCCCCTTATTGGCGGACCTGTATTTTCGATACTCATTGGAATGCTTGTAACCACATTTCTTAAGAGTAAAGAAAAAGTACAGCATGGTATTGCCTTTACTTCGAAGAAGGTCTTGCAATATGCGGTGATTTTACTGGGTTTCGGCATGAATCTGTCCGTACTCATTACTATAGGGCTACAATCTCTGCCTATCATTATAACTACGATACTGACATCGCTGTTGATTGCCTATGTACTTTTTAAGGCTATGAAAATGCCTTCTAACATATCTGTCCTAGTGGGTGTCGGCTCCTCTATCTGTGGAGGATCGGCAATTGCTGCTACAGCCCCCGTTATCAATGCCAGCGATAAAGAAATTGCCCAATCCATTTCGGTAATTTTCCTCTTCAATGTTATTGCTGCACTGGTTTTTCCTACGCTGGGAGGCCTGCTGGGCCTTTCGAATTATGGATTCGGAGTTTTCGCCGGAACCGCTGTTAATGACACTTCTTCCGTTACGGCTGCCGCCGCTGCCTGGGATGCCATACACGGCTCTAACGCCCTTGACACTGCCACCGTCGTCAAGCTAACCCGAACACTGGCCATCATTCCCATTACTCTGACACTTTCACTTTACCAAATAAAAAAGAATCGAGCAAAAAGCAATACCCTTAATACGAGGGTGCGTATCACCAAGATCTTTCCATTTTTTATTCTCTACTTTGTAGCGGCTTCAGTACTTACAACGATATGCGTATCCGTCGGCATACCAATTGAATTGTTTACACCTCTAAAGGATCTCAGTAAGTTCTTTATCATCATGGCTATGGCAGCCATTGGTCTCAATACGAATGCAGTGAAACTAATAAAGAGCGGTGGAAAACCTATTTTTGCGGGTCTGTGCTGCTGGATCAGTATTGCAGTTGTTAGCCTTCTTATGCAGCAGGCCTTGGGGATCTGGTAGTAAACTTCAATCAACATGGCGCATGAAAAACCCTAATAATCATATGAAAATACTCAAAACCTCCTTTGTACTCGAAAAATCGCAAAGGAGGTTTTGATTTGAATACTACTGTTGCTTATGAGATGGCAATTACACTGAGGTATATCCACCGTCAACTTTTATATTTTGTCCGGTTATATAGGAAGCCTCATCGCTTGCCAGGAAAACAGCGGCTGCATTTAATTCTCCTTCCCGACCGTAGCGGCCGAGGGGAACCGTAGCCTTCATGAAATTGGTAAAGGATTCAGTTTTTAATGTATCAGCCGTTAATTCCGTTTCAAAATAGCCGGGACTGATTGCATTACAGGTTATATTATACTTGGCCAATTCCGCCGCAACAGCTCTGGTAAAGTTAACAACACCGCCTTTTGAAGAATGGTAGGCAACCGTATCCATGGCCGTATTACCTACTTGGCCATAAATAGAAGCAATATTAATAATTCTTCCATATCTCTTTTCAACCATATATTTTGCGAAGGCTCTGGTAACCTTAAATACACTGGTTAAGTCTGCTTGCAATGTGAAATTCCAATCTTCATCAGTCATTTCAAGCACACCGGCATTTCGTGATGCACCTGCATTATTGACCAGTATGTCTACCTTGCCATAAAACTTGATTGTTTCTTCCGCAGCCTTGTTCACCTCTTCTGTAACAGTGACATCACATTTGATAGGTAAGCACTTGACACCAAAAGCTCTGATTTCTTCAGCTACTTTTTCTAATTTTTGAACTCTCCTGGCCATAATTACCAAGTCTGCTCCCTGTTTAGCAAAACCAATTGCCATTTGTCGACCTAAACCCGATGATGCTCCTGTTACTACCGCGACGCGACCACGTAAATTAAACATAAAATCCTCCTCTTCTATTGCGTAAAAAGCATTTACCTATAGGATATATTGTGTTCTATGAATACTACTGTCCTAAATTATAGCATTCTGCCCACTTTTTTACCACAGTAAATGCCACTAAATTCTACATTTTTCTATTTTTTCTGCTTTTTATCCTTGTGGCTATGCTTTTTGTATTCCTCTATTACCTTCTTAGCAATGGGGATATCTGCCGGCAACAGGTCGTATTCCAGTAAATCATTTATTTTAACCCACTTATACTTATCATGGACAGATATCCGGATTTCTCCATCAATTATAGTGCAATAATAAGCTATTAGTATGATGCTCATCTGACCGTAATCATGATTTACCTCGGTACAAAATTTATCCACAGCAACGTCTATACTTAGCTCCTCTTTCAGCTCTCTGACAAGACATTCCTGTGGAGTTTCATTATTTTCAATCTTTCCACCCGGAAACTCCCAGCCACCGGCATTATTCTCTTTGGGTCCACGTCTGGTAATTAAAACTTGGTCATTCTCCGTAATGACCCCTGCCGTAACTCTAATCGGTTCCACAGTTATACTCCTTTATCTGTCGCCACCATCCTTAATGGCTTGTCCCGTTCAAACTTTTAGAGAAAAGCTCTGTATAAACTAACTTGCCATCAATTCTTTCACTTTTCATCAGTTCGATAGAATTTACCGGGATCTGAATTTCCTTAATCGATTCCTCTAGCTCGCCTAAATCAAAAGTGTTTACTAATCTAACCTTCCTGCCAATAGTTATATGGGGCTTATACTTTCTGTTTTCCAGTTTAAAGCCTCTTTCTAGTAATAAATTATGAAGTTTTTCTTGCATATTCATTAAATCATTATTCTCAGTAATTCCGAACCAGTATATATGCCCATCCCTACCTTTAAAAAAGCCAATGGAGGACAGAAAAAGAGTAAAGGGTGCAGAATTTAGAACCTCCATAGCGGATGTTATATCCTCCACCCTTTCTTCAGATATCTCGCCTAAAAATTCCAAGGTTAAATGCAAATGCTCCTTTTTTACAAATCGCCCCTGGTTAGCATACTTTTCGATGTTTTTTATGATATTATCTATACTGCTTTTAATTTGCCCGTCAAAATTGATAGCTATAAACAATCTCATATTTATCACTCCATCATATGCAATGCTGCAACTTCGACCTGTCATGGAATACAAAAAAGATTCCGGGTTACGTTCTTATGCTGTTTTACCCCTAAGTACCGACCAAGCTAATTCCTCAAATTTTTTGCTTAAATGTGGTGGACTCCATTCCGGACTTCTGCAGATAAAAACATAATCAAACTTTTCATTAAAAATGGATTTTAGATCCGTAGTATGCTCGAAAGGAAATTCCCCTTCTAAGCTATAAATCTGTGAATCTTTTCTTCTAATCCATTTTACTTTTGTATCCGGTCTTTCTTCAATCAATCTTCTTAACCAATTGCCACAGTTATAATTATCTCCACCACTATAATAATGGTAGTAATCATGATGAAAATCTATATTTACTATCTTCAAGCGTGAATTCCAGGGTATTACACCTATTATCTTTCTTATACTTTTGTGATTATCTGCCTTATAAAAGTTAGCCTTTTGAATATTTAGGGACATCAAAAAATCCTTAAGCAAATAATATTCATGTATTACTCCTACGTCTTTGAGTTCGGGATATTTCAAATATCTTTCTTCCCATATGGATGAAAGTCTATGCTTTGGTATTTCATCACTCCCTTTAGGAAAATATATATCCCTTTCTTCTGAAGAGACATTAATAAAAAAATCAAAATCAATACTTAATATCTCTACAATAATATCTCCTCCTATTGTGCCCAGTGACTTTCTTCTCTATGTGTTTTTACCTAAATTATATCCTTACTTCCAAAAAACTACAAATATATCTGACGTTAAGCAAAAATAGGCTGTCCTTTAAAGGTATCTAGCCTATTTTTAACGTTTATTTAAGTTCTAAATTTATAGTTTTATACTAGTGCAACGGCTCTCTAGATCACTACACTTTTTCTTTGGGTGCTTTAAGCAATAAGACGATAACAAAAGCCAGACCCGCTGCAATTGCCGCAATAGTGAATGCTAATGAGAAAGCTTTTACCTTGCTGAGCTCACCAACAATGAAGGCCGATGCGACTGCTCCTATGCCAAAGCCAAACAACACAATTCCATATATGGTTGCAACATATTTAGTTCCAAAAAAATCTGCAGTAAGAGCAGGAAATACACCAAGAAATCCACCGTATGAGAAGCCAACCAAAGCAAATACAGCAAGAATAGCGTAATTTGGCACATAGGATAAAAGTAATATGGAAGCTGCTGTTATAACTAAAAGAAGCAGCAGTGTATTTTTTCTTCCAAAATTATCTGATACAAATCCCCAGGTAAGTCTTCCTAAGGCGTTACATGCTCCAATAATTAATACGCCTGTTGCCGCAGCAGATGCCGATAAACCATTTGAGAGACCGTACACCTTTGCCATCGGTATAACCATAGAACCTGCGGCCGAAGCAAACATAAGTCCGGCAACCACAAGGTAAAGTTGAGGAGTTTTTAATGCTTCACTAGACAAAAAATTTTGGTGGAGTATGCCATCTTTAGGAGCTGGCGGCGTCCAACCTGCAGGTTGGAAATCCTCGGGTGGATTCTTGATAAAGCAGGCGCCCAAAGAGCAAACCACAATAAAAACTACACCAAGCAGCAAAAAAGTATTCAATACCCCAAGATTGGGAATAACTACTTCTGACAATTTAGTAAATATAACGGTTCCTGCCCCCAATGCCGAAACAATAATTCCTGTTACCAAACCCCTATGATCCGGGTACCATCTCTGGCATACTGCGATTGTTGTTGTATAAACCATTCCCATACCAAATCCGCCAAAAATACCATAAGAAAGCCAAAGAAGCCAAGGTGTGGTTTCCGTGATTAATTTAGCAAGCATAAAATCCACAACCCATTACCAAGCCGCCAATAAAAACAATTGTCTTTGGCTGTATTTTTCCTGACTGCTGAAATTTTCCTCCAACTACACTGCCAACAGTAAGGACGCTTAAAAGCAAGGCATAAGCCAGTGTACCATATGTTGGCGACCAATTAAAAAGTGCATTAGGAGTGCTGCTTGTAATAATAAGATAAGCTTGAAACACACCCCAGATATAAGCTGTTCCACAACACATCTGAATCAAAATACCTGCGATTAAAGGTTTAATACGATTTGGCACCTTGACTGCATTTGAGTTTTGAATCATTTTCTCCTCCTAATAACATTTAATGTGGTGAGACAAATGCTGTCTACAGATAATTTTATTTCTGTTATATAACAGGATGGCATTATTATATATCAAAGTAATGTGACTTACAAGAAATAAATTAACTAAAATTGGTTTTGCAAGATAATTTCCTCCTCATAAAAAAAATCCCTCAAACCTAAGTCTGAGGAAACAGAAACCCGTCCAATATTTACAAATTTTTTATCTTCCCAGATCAATAATGTTTTGAATAAGAACCTTACATTTTCCACATTCTTCGCCGGTTTCTTCGTCTACGCCGGTTCCTGCTCCCGTCATCTCGCCAACCTTTTCTACAGTATCAGCGCCATTTTTAACTGCATTTACAACTGCCTCCAGGGAAACCTCCTTGCAGCCACAGACGGAGGAAAGTATCGTATTTAATTCATTTTTACATCCTTCACACTCAGCACATACTCCTGCAAGTTTAACTAATTCGTCTACAGTTCTTGCACCAGAAGCCATTGCCATTCTGATTGACAAGTAGTCTACATTATTTTGGGTACAAATTACTCTATTCTTTGCCATTTAATTAGCACTCCTTCATATAATTTTTTGTTATCACAGTATATCATTTTCAATTATTATTTTCCAGTTAATAGGGTTCCCCTATATTTCCTGTTTTATTTTTGCTTTTTCTTAAATTTTTTGTCAGCGGTCGCGTTGAAGTTCCTGAATCAGAGCCCCTATAGTAACAGGTGTTACATTTCTTGTGATATTTATTGAAATAGAAAATAGCAGAAAAACAAACGAATAATTTCACCGTGCGATTCTCAAGGTAAACCAAATTCACAAGGAACTGCAGTTTGACATTTTCCACACCCATATCTAGGGGTAAATCGCGGTAAAATTTCTTCACCTATGTATTTTGAACATGTAGAATCATTTTTTCCTTGTTGGGTGATTGCAGTAGAAGGACAACGCCTAATACACTCGCCGCACATAGTACAATAATCATATATTTCTTTATAGTCTCTAAGGGTTGGCGGTATTTGTACATCCAGGACCACACTACCGAAACGACCGGCACAACCTTTTTTAGTAATAAGCGACTTACTGAGCCCAAATGTACCGAGCCCAGCTATATAAGCAATATGCCTTTCTGACCAATTGCTTCGTGTACCCACGACTGAAAACCGTGAATCAACGGCAGGGGCAATGGCCTTACCACCGTTCTGATTGACAATATCAACTATGTGATTACGGAGTGCATTGTTAAATTGTTCCCCTTCTATCCTGCCATAAACCCATTCAATTGCCGGCAGTCCATGCTCTGAGTTTGCTTGTCGAACTTCTTTGGAAAAAGGTAAAAAATATGAAATCACTGACTTAGCATTATTAAGCCAATCACTGGGCAACAAATGGTGAGGCCCTATAACATCAGGGTTTTGAAGTTGGACAAACATTGGATCTTTGGCATCAGCAACTCCAATAATCGGGTAGTCAAATATCCGATTAAGCCCAATCTCATTTGCGGTGTTTAACTGGCTGTTATCAACAAAACCGGTGATTTCATCTGCAAGGATTCTTAACTCCATTCTTTTTTCCTCCTACATTTCTTCAGTGTTAAAATTTGTCAATAGAAATAACTTCTAGTTAAATTAATCCCTTTAATCCCGCTTTGCTTTTACAAGTAAAAAAAGTTTACTTACAAGTCCCCATAAGAGAATCAAGCAAAGGGCTGTACTCACAGTTGTATTCTCCCTCAGCTCCTAAATGCCTGCAAAAATTTCCACAAAAACATGAAAAAGCGGCAACATTTTATCTAAATGCCACCGCCTTAACGATAAAGTTCTTAGATTAAATAAATATTTATAGCATATTATATTTTAAACCTTGCCACCAATGAACTAAGCTTTTCTGCCATTTGAGCCTGGGCCTGAGCAGTTTGAGCCACCCCTTCCAGGGCCATTGCCGATTCATTAGCACTGTTGCTTATTTCCTGGGAAGAAGCTGTGGCTTCTTCTATGGTTGCCGCCACTCCTTCAATAGCGGCATTTACCTCACCCATGGAAGCAGCAATCCGGGAAGCGGCGACTGCAAATTCTTCGGTCAGGGCTTTTACAAACTGTGCGTCCTGGGCATACTGTTCACCGGTTTTTTCCAACATATCATAATCAGGATACACTTTGTCATCGATGAATTTCAGGATTTCCCCGGCATTGGAAGTAAGCTTGTCCACAGCTGTTTTTACCTGTTGAATTACCTCTTGGATGTTTCCTGCCGTCTGGGCCGAATGTTCCGCAAGTTTACGGACCTCTTCCGCCACCACGACAAATCCCTGGCCTTGGTCCCCCGCCCGGGCAGCTTCAATGGCCGCATTAAGAGCTAAAAGATTGGTCTGGCCGGCTATTTCCGAGATTACATCCGCCATTTTGGCAATTTCTTCAACAACTTTTGCTTCTTCAATGGCTTCCTTTATTTCCTGCTCTTTGACGTTATAGATGCTTTGAGCAGTTTGTTTGGAGGTTATTGCCGTTTCTTTCATTTCCTCGGCTCTTTTTTCGATTTCCTCGACTTTTGCTTCACCTTTCTGGGCTCTTACTTTAAGTTGCTCAGCCCCATTTTTGATTTCCGCGCTGGCTGAAGTGACTTCCTCTACAGAAGCGCTAGTTTCTTCCATGCCGGAAGCAATCTGCTCTACCGACACATTGATGTTCTCACCCTGGGCCGTGACTTCTTCCACCGTAGCTGAGAGCTCCTGGCTGGCTGCGCTGGTTTCATCCACAGAGCCGGCCACTTCTTTTAGCAGCGCATGTATTTGCGTGTTCATTTCGGTAAAATCATGAGCCAATTGTCCCATTTCGTCCCGGCGACGCAGGAATTTTTGTGGTACTTCCCGGGTAAAATCTCCCCCGGCCATGATACGAGCATGTTCAACCACGGCTTTAACTGGATTTGTAATAGAATTGGAAATAAAAATTCCAAAAAGTACAGATATTATAAAAGCCGCCGCAAGTAAAGCGATTGTAGCCATTGTTACTTGTCTTGCGGTATTTGTATTATTTTCTGCAGTTTCTATAGATGCGGCAACTTTTATATCCATCATCCTTCTAAGGGCATTTTCCATATCCGTCCTTATCTTTTCCGCCTCACCGTTCAGGATGATAAGTGCTTCTTCCCTCCTGTTTTCCTTAGCCAGACGTATAACATTTTTTACGAGGGCATCGTATTTTTCTTTATTCATAAATAGCTCGTTTGTCAGTTTACTACCTTCCTCCGTAAGCAAATTTTTTTCAAAACTTTTAAGGTTTTGGGAAAACTCCTCGTTTCTTTGAGCTATTATATTTTCATACTCCTTTATTTTAGAAGGATCATTTGTCAGCAGAATATCCTTCACATTTCCCTGCATTCCTTGATATGATTCTGTAATAATCACCATTTCACTTAAAGGCACTGTCATTGTTTCGTAAAGCTTGGTATCTAGTTCATCGATTTTTCTGATATTATACACTCCGAAACTGCCTACAGCTAAAGCTATAAAAGCAATTACTAAGAAACCGCTGATAAGTTTAGTACGGATTTTCATGTTATTATACCAGTTCACGGGAATTCCTCCTTATTTTAGTATATTGATGCCCTATAAGTGAGAATTTTCTAACAATTGCAAAAGGAATGGTAATTTATTTTAGTCTTTAATCAAGGCATATTCTTACACAAAAAGCCTCCGTGCACTAATCGCATAGAGGCTCTTATACAACCAGTTGCTAAAAAATTATCTTGTTCTCTAAGCCCTTGATTTTGCGTACATGCCTTTTGGCATGGTTTGCTATGGAAATTTGTTTATACACTATGTACTTATAAAAGCATCTTGGTTATATAGCAGTATTATACATTTTTTTCAACATATTTCAACATTTTACTGAATATTTTTGACATTTTTTATATATTTTTTCCAATATCACTTTAGCAAATATATCAACAATCTCTGGATCAAATTCTAAACCCGCTTGTTTCTTAATTTCTTCTATTGCTTGCTCTTTACTAATTTTATTAACGTTTGGCCTATTTATCATGGCATCATATTTATCTGCAACTCTAATGATTCTTGCCAGTTTTGGTATTTCCCCACCTTTTAGGCCTTTCGGGTATCCTGTCCCATCCCATCTTTCATGATGGGCCAAGATAATTTCTGCCAAGTCTACTGTGCCATCAAAAAAATTCAATATTCGATAGCCAACGATAGGATGCTGTTCCATCGCCTTCTGCTCGTTATCTGTAAGGGTTTCATAATTATTAATCAGTTTTTCGTCTAATGCAATCTTACCTATATCGTGTAGAAAGGCCGCCTCTTTTAATCTTTTTATTTCACCTGCAGGTAGATTTATTGCCCTACCTATGTACTCGCAAATCCTGCTAACATTTTTGGAATGCTCAGCTTGCATAGGACTATTTAAATGTAATGTTTCGATAATAGTTCCTATGGTAGTGCTTGTAACTTTACTACGTTCGAGAGTTTTTGAACTATACATATTATGCTCAGCATTATTTAAAGTCTGTACTATATCAACATCAAGGGAACTCTTAGTGGCGCACCCCATTGATATACTGCCTCTAATAGCCTTAACTTTCTCCTTGGAAAATTCATTCTTTATTCTAGATATAACAGTTTTGGCTTCTTCCTCCTTTGTTTTCGGAAGTAAAATTGTAAATTCATCTCCTCCTACTCTGGCGATTATATCATCCGCTCTACAAACTTTTTTAAACACTTCTGCGATCTTCTGCAAAAGTTGATCACCAACGGCATGTCCGTAAATGTCATTCGTTAACTTCAGGCCATCCATATCACCGACAATAATTGAAATAGGCAGATTTCTTTCCGTATCCAGCCTTATTAGTTCTGCATTAAAAAATGTTCGATTATAAAGCCCTGTTAGTGAATCGTGGTAACTTAAATATTCAATCTTCTTTTGTTGTTCTATCTTTTCTGTTACATCTCTGAAAACCAAAACAACACCAAATGTAAAATTTTTATCGTTTTTTATCGGGGCGGCACTGTCTTCTAAATAGTATTTAGTTCCGTCTTTAGAAATTAATATGGCATCCTTATCCAGTTCCTGAACGGTATCAGTTCTCAAAACTCTCTCAATGGGATCATTTATCGATAAATCCTGATTTTCATGAGATAAAACAAATACTTCTTTATAATGCCTTCCTTTAGCCTCCTCAATCGTCCAACCTGTTAACCTCTCGCCGGCTTTATTTAACATGGTAACTTTTCCGCCTAAATCAACTACAATAACACCGTCCCCGATGGACATTAAAGTTTGTAAAAATTTGTTCCTTTCTACTTCTAGTTTTATAACGGCCTCTTTTCTTTCTTTTGTGTTCTTAAATAGTAGAGTAATGGCTAATAATAGCAAGATAACCATAATAAACAAGGCTATAATAAGTATTTTTTCATGCATTCCTATCTCCCCATTAAATAATTCGATGGGTTAAGACAAAATGTACTAAACAGTTTATAATGTGAACCCCAATATTTTACAGTGTAAAAGCATTATAAAACGCTAGCTTCAAAACAACATCATACCAAAAGGTGATATCAGGCATATTTTATTACTCACCCAAACGGGTGAGTAAGAGGATTTTCAATAAAAAAGCACATCCCGATCTAAACGGAGGAATGTGCTTTAAGGATTAAATTTTACACTATATTCAAGCTCTTTGCCTTTTCTACCGCTTGGACTCTTCTGTTCACCTGAAGCTTTTCGTATATATTTTTTATATGGGTTTTTACTGTATTTATAGATATATCAAGTTTCTCTCCCACTTCTTTGTTTGACAGCCCTGCAGAAATCAGTTTGAGCACCTCAACCTCTTTTTCGGTAAAAAGCTCAAAGGGAGGTGGGGTTTCTTCTTCCTTTATTTGTAAGACATTTCCTTCCAATAATTCCTGGAGAGCCTTTGTATAAGCCATTCGGTCTGCCAGAATCTTCAGCAGCCCAAGACGTTCTTCAGTAAATACTCCCGTCATAAGGTTGTTTTCCAGATACAAAACACCGACAGGAATGCTCCGTAACTGCATTGGAATGCAAGCTATGGATTTTACATCTGACTGGACGATATAAGGGTCTTTGATAAAAATTCCAGCATCGTTAATGCTATTCACAACTACAGTTTCAAGCGTTCTGGCAACATAACGTACAATTAACTTGGAAAGTTTGTCGCTTCGTTCCAGAGAAATAGATTTTAATACCATAGCAGAACCGCTCTCGCTGTCTTTGGCTGCTTCAACAAATAATTCATCGTCCTTCTCCAGGATCAAATATCCTTTGTTGGCACAAACACTTTCCATTGCAATTTTTAAAAAAGTTTCCAACAGTTTATCCGGTTCAGATTGTTCGGAAATATTCTTTATTGCCTTTTGAACGGTGTGAATGTCCAAGCTGTTAGAAGTTTCACTTTCGCTAACATTGGGATACCGAAAGATATTCCTTATTGCTTGGACTGAATCATAATCTCCCCTTTTATCCTTCGCAATCCCTTCATCCCAAAGATCGGGATACCGCCATTTCAGATCCTGTGCTTTGGCGATTGCTCCCCACTCGTTGTATAAACTAAAAGCATCGTTCATATATGTCTGCGCAACCCTGATCCTGCCTTCAGCCGCATAAAACCTCGCAGCCAATTCACAGGCAATGGCTTCATTCTGAATATAACCGCTTTCACGAGCTGTGTGAATGGCTTGATCATAAAGGGTTTCGGCCTTTCGTTTCTTGTCTGTAATTCGCGCTGTTTCCGCTTCAATCAACAGATACTTGTGCAAAAAGTTCGCTCCGCAGGAATCCGACCATTTCTTCATTTGTCGCTGGTTTTTCTTTAAAGCTTTCTTGAGTTTTTTCCGTTCCTTTGAAGGCATTTCCTCATATACGGCAGTAATCGAAAGGGAGTGATAAAAATTACATTCTGCAGATACTAAAAATCCTATTATGGCTCCCGCAATGTCTTTAACCCTTTCTGCCAAGGAAAGTGCTTCCCGGTAATTTCCTGTCAGGTAGTAGAGCTGTATTTGGGTATAATAATGTGCGGACAAGCCTGCCTTGTCTCCAGCCACTGATTTTAATAATTCCTCTTCATTAATGTTTTGAACATCTACTGAAAAAAGGGTACCGTTCTTGTTTGCCAATACGGAAGCAACCCTTCTATAGGCCGATGCGTTTATACCAAGGTTTTCATGCTTTACTTTCCCGGCATAGTTGCTGCACTTTTGGGTTTCATCCAAGACTTCTTCCAGGGGTAAACCTAATATATATTTATTTTCGAGAATAACTGTGTATGAGAACCCTGCCATAAGCACATCCCCTGCTTCCAAAGCACAAGCTACTGCTTTATGCAGGTATTCGAGCCCTTCTCTGGCCTGATGGGTCCAATGAAGTATTAGAGCTCCGATGGTAAAGTAAACTATGCACTTGGAAATGTTTATATCGTATTTTTCGGCAAGGGCTATGGCCACCTTTCCTATCTCATACCCCGCTTTATAATTGCCGAGCACGCTTCCTTCGATTATGCTGTACCCTATATATCCGATGGAAGCCATCTCAGTATTGCCGTATTTCAAAGCATGATTACCCGCCTTTAGGATGGCAAATGAGTATAAATCAGGATAATACGTAGAAGTAGCAAGTATTAATTTTATAAGAAGTTCAGCGACCTTCCTCTGTATCGGGTCTTTCATTTCCGGCAGTTTAAGCAAATCCTCTGCTTTCTTACCCCGCATATGCCTTTTGTAAAATAGCAGTTCCTTAACATGGTCAAATTTGCCGGGCTTGGCCGGAAGCTTCATTCCCAGCTTTTTCAACGCCTCTATGCCGATTTGTACCGCCTCGGAATACTTACCTGTCCCGGCATAAAGAATCATTTTCATACCCTGCAGATCCGCTTTTTCAAACTCCGTTTTCGCCTGACGGATTATTAGATTGAACAACTTTTCCGCCTCGTCTATATTCCCCACCATATATTCACATTGAGCACACTCCACGTGAAGGTCATAGCACAAACGGTAACAGCTATCCCAGGCATTTTCCGGAAGAAGTTTTATTCCGGCTTTAAAACAGTTCATCGCCAAATCGTAAGCTACAGAAGATTTAGCCTTTTGTCCTGCCTGCAGGTTATATCCGGCAAGTTTCAATCTTTCATTAGGGTCCCTGATCAATTCCAAACCACGGTTAAAATGATCGACAATAGACAATATTTTATCCTCAGACCCGCCGGTATAAAAATTCTGTAAAAGCAATCTGCCAATTTTCACATGTACTTCTTTCCTCTCTTCTTCCGAAAGCAAAGAATACACTGCCTGCCTTATCCTATCATGCAGGAACTCATTAATATCAACTACGCTGTAATTATGTAGCGCTTGCAAGACCTTGCCCGAATGGGATACCGGCAGTACAAGACCCTCCATTATAGCCGGCAATAGAAGAGAATATGTTTCTACAGATGTCTTTCCACACACGACGGAAAGGATTTTCATGTCAAAAGTACTGCCTATACAGGAAGCCAGTTTTAAGATATCCAAAGTTTCTTGAGGAAGTTTTTGCAGTTTCAAAAGCATAAAATCAATAACATCATCAGGGGCATGGATTCTCTGTATGGATTCCGTCTCCCATTCCCAACAGCCCTTTTGGATGTCAAATGTTATAAGCTTTTCTTCATAGACAGATTTTATCATCTGACCAAGAAAAAATGGGTTTCCGCAGGTTTTACGGTACATTGTATCAGCAAGTACATTCAATTTTTCTTCAGGACAGTGTAAAGCCTCAGCTAAAAACTCTGTAACCTCTTTCCTATTTAAAGAGTTAAGGCCAATTTCCCTTACCGGTATCTCTTCCATCCGGAGTTCTTCCATAATTATCGATAGGGGGTGATTTTCATTGATCTCATTATCCCGATAGGCGCCGACAATAAGCAGGTAGCCCATATCGGTGTATTGGCATAAATATTTTAGCAAGCGTAAAGAAGCCATATCCGCCCATTGGAGATCATCCAAGAATATTACAAGTGTAGTGTTCATTTCGGCAAAAACCTTTACAAAATTTCCGAATAACATCTGAAATCGGTTCTGTGCTTCCTTGGGCTGAAGGGTCTCAACAGGCGGTTGTTTCCCGATTATCACTTCTATCTCTGGGATTAACTCCGTGATAACAGCACCACTTTGGCCCAGGGCGTGGAGTATTTTACTTCGCCATACTTCCAGTTTCTCCCCGTGCTCTGTCATAAGCTGCCTTATAACACTGCCCAGAGCACTTACATAGGGAGCGTACGGAATGTTTTTTCTGAGTTGGTCGAATTTGCCGTATGCATAATATCCCTTCTCCATCGCCAAAGGTTTAAGAATTTCATTTATGAACATGGTCTTCCCCGTACCGGCATAGCCCTTTATCAAGATCAATTCGCCCTTCCCATCACAAACACCCTGGAAGGCGGCTCTTATGGTTTCCGCCTCTCCCTCCCTTCCAATGACTCTGCCTGGCAGCTTAAACCCATAATACGCATCAGCCTGCCCGGGGGCAAATGGTTCAATCTTTCCTGTGATATTCCACTGCCGCCTGCATTCCTCCAAATCTCTTACAAGCCCGTACGCAGTTTGGTACCTCTCTTCTGCAGTCTTGGAAAGCAGCTTTAAAATAACAGTGGATAGTGCCGGCGGTATATGCGGATTAATGTTATCCGGAGCTTCCGGCTTTTGGGAAACATGGACACGAATCCATTCATCATGGCTTTCAGCATTGAACGGAAGTCGGCCGGTTAACATCTCAAAAAACACTACTCCAAGAGAATAATAGTCGCTGCGGTAGTCAAGGCCATCTTTAACAATACCGAGCTGCTCGGGGGACATATACTGTAAATTTCCCGAAACAGCGCTAAGCATAGGCTGACTTTCACTTCTCATATAAAAATGGATCGCTAAGCTAAAGTTAGATATTTTTACTTTTCCCGTATTGGGATTAATAAGTATATCCTCCGGATTTAAATTACCGTGAATTATACCATGTTGATGAAGCTCGCCTAGAATCTGTGATAATTGGACGGCAATATCGAGGAAAATCGGAAGCTCTACAGGATTGTCTTTAAGATATTCTTTAAGGGTTACAACCCCACTATCTTCAATTATCATGGCGAGCTTGCTACCCATGTTTTCCAATCTAAAAGGTTTTATAATACCCTCGATCCTTAGGTTTCGTGTCAGCTCGTACTCATAAATAAAATTGGATATATCGGCGGGGGTAGTTGTTTTTAACACTTTTATAATAACCGGCACTTTATCATCGGTTATGTGCCCCCTATAAATCTCTGTTTTGCAATTTTCATGAATCTTTTCACAAATAATGTAACCAGGTAGCTCAAACATTTTCTTTCCTCGCATTTTTTAAAATATTGCCTTTATATCCGGTTTCATTATTTTTAAATAGCCATCTTTTCCCAAACCGGCGCAACCTCATTATATCAAAATTTTCAATTTTAAGAATAAAAGAATTAAGGATTAAAGCCAATAAGGGCTAAAACCCGTTTAAAGTACCCAAACACCTGATTTTCTAAACAAAGCCATGTTTGCTGAAAAATATAATGCCTATTGTTCCTTTGAGGCCAAGGACGAGATATGTACCCTGAGAATTGCGCTGCCGCTGTGAAGCTGATAGTTAACAATAAACTTTTATTGAAATTATAAAGGAAATACAATAAAATTAAATTTTGTAAATATTAGCAATTATTAGTTTTAATACTAGGAGGTTGCAATTGAATTACGACATTCTCTGTAAAAAAGTTCACAAAATTAATCTCTTCTTAACTTTTTGCCTTATCCTTTTAGTTTTAGGTCCCTTAATCTATTTACACGGGCTTGACGCCAGTAAGCTCTATATTATCTCCGGAATAGCAATTGCCGGGTTAGCCACCCTTAACTATTTCCTTCCCACTCCCGATAAATTAACGGGGGCCTCAAATGTTCCTCGGAGCTGGGTCATGAAGATCGGTGAATCAGCATAAAGGGGGACATCAACCGCCAGTCCGTCCTTGCCTATGACCCTGGCTTTCACCACATTCACCAGCTTGTTTTCCTGGGTATTTTCCCCTAACCAATCTCTAAGTTCAGTATTGCTCCCCAGCGTGAGGAGGATTTCTCCCTGGTTTTCCCCGGGGTTCAAACTGACACTGGTTCTTCCATAATAAACCAAGGCTTTCTCCGCTTGAAAATCCCCCCAAGAATAAGGCAGGTAGTATTCCGCCGTCTCATCCGCCGGCTCCTAGGGGTTTCCCGCTAAGTCCACGGCTCCGGTAAGGGCGGTGACCCGGATAGCCTTCTCACTTTCCTCGTCGCCAGCGATCTCATAGAGAAAGCTCATGGTCGCCGAGATTGTACCTTCCCTCTCTACAGGGGTAAGCTGCTGACCATTGGCCGTTATCACGATATCGTCGCTTTGAACCGGCTCGCTGTAGCGCACGGTGATGGGAACAATATCCCCGAGATAAAAGATGGAGTTGCCGTACACCGGGTCCGCCGCAAGGTTCACTTCTACTACCCTGGGACTGACTTGATCGGAAAAGTAGATCTGCTCAGGGATATAGTTTCCCTCTTGATCGTGAAAATAGGTAAAGACCTCTCCGGGCAACATAGGATAAGCAAAGACGAAATCCAGGGATTTAGCCAATCCATTCGCCTCCAAATAAGACCCGAGGCCAACTTGGCCTATTTCCACCTGGCCGGATTCCTCCAGGTTAAACCCGGTCTCCTGATTGCCCTCAACCGGAATGGATTTCTCATACCCTGCGGAAACAGGACCGATAGGCACTGAGGGGTCAGAGGGGAAGATCAAATATTTCTCCACCTTGAATGAAACTTCTCCCGTGGCCGGCTCCTCTTCCCCGGGGGAATAACTCATATAACCAACCGGCAAACTGAGATGAGAAAACACGCCCAAGTCGATCATGATTCTCAGATCACCCTCAAGGGGTGCTCCCTTAAGCCTGATGCGGGCACTGCCGTCTTCTCCCTTTTCAGGTTGGTACTTGCCCGGTGTTTCCGGAAAACTGATCCCGTCGCTGATGTGCGCAGGATTGTTCAGATCAATTAAAGGAGTGCTTCGGGCCTTGCTATAAGTTTCTTGCAGGTCAAATTGGTTTTCAATGGGTACCGGCAGGGTCATTGTATCTTTATTATTCACAAACAAAGCATTGCGGATATTGCTGCAATAAATATAGAAAACCTTATCCCCGATCCAAAAATCCCCAAAATCAGAGGCAATCCCGTATTCCACCGGGTTGTTCTCCAGTTTGGGAATGGTAATCTCCAGTTCTTTTTCAGTTTCGCCGGTTCCAAAGGTCACTGTGCCTTCGGCTGGGGTAACATTATAGTACTCAGCACCCATACTGCCGGGATAAATAACATAGTCAAATGAGACTTCCTGGCTGTGGGGATAGAGCAAACTGAATTTGAGCACCGCTGTTTGATCCGACTCATAACTAACCATGACCGGCTCCGGAATTTCCAAAGCCACCCGCGTTCTGTAATCGATTCCGGAGGGAGAAAGTGCTTCCTCCACGCCTGCCGCCCAGACCCCTATACCTTGCGAATTAATCTGGTTGAGCAAAGAAGCAAAGGTGGCTTGATGTTCCTTTGACAAAAGGGAAAGAGCTTCTGTCTCTCCCTCCTCGCCGGCATAAACAGGTACTGACGTTGCCAGCATACTCAATACCACAAACAAACTCACGAACCTTCTCACAAGACCTTTTAATCTCATATCAACATCTCCTTTTGTTCCGCCTCATGGTCGATATTGCTTTCCTATCAGCCGCGATGTACCGTGTTTTAGGTACTGTTCTTATGTGCTTTGCTTTTTTTGTGTCTTGCTTTTTTGTGCCTTGCTTTTTTGTGCCTTGCTTTTATACGCCATGCTCTAGGCATTCTTCAGTCCAGGCCGATATAAAATAGACCCGCGCCGGGAACTAAATGCCCCTCTTTGGGAACAAAAGGCCTCGATACGAGAACTATAAGGCCCCAATTTGTGACCGAGGTCAGTGAACGCAGTCATTAAATTAAATTATAATATGCCCTAGAAAAAAATCTAAACTTCCAGTTCCCAATTTCAAATTTTTTCTCGGTGATAAAAAATAAACACCCTGACAGGGTAGTTCTTGACATTAACCAAAATTGACGCATTCATCTTCATTAAAAATCTCTTCTCGTAAACGGTATATAATAATTTTGTCTTCTTTATCATTTCCGCCAGGCACTTTAATTTAATTATAATTGTAAAAGGTGTGCAGTTTTGGAGAAAATTTTTATATTCGCGTAGCGGATAATAAATAATCAAATCTACCTTTCTCTTGTCTTTTTCTACAGAACGTAAAATATTATAAACGACTTTTTTGAATATCTTTACTGAGAATGGATTAAAAAAGTAAAAACAGTTGTCTCTCTTATCAATTTTATAATGTAGGACAAGACCGTATTTTAATTTGATAGGTGCCTGAATATGCTCTGCTCTTAGTCTATATAGTGCCTTGTTCTCAAGGGCTTCTTCATAGGTTTTGTAATTTGCTTCTATTCCTACAACCGGTATATGGAAACGATTATGCAAATAGAAGGCCACTCTGCCCCGACCGCATCCAAAATCTACAACCCTATCAACATCTCTAAATTTATAATTTTCGCAAAGTAGCTCTAAAACCTTGTATGGTGTTGCTTCGTAACGGTTATATTGCTTACTGTTTTTCCATTCTCTTATACCCACTGTTCTAATACCTAAGGTTCTATCTAGTTTTCTTTCTCCCATAAATACTCCTCTTTGCATTTTGCTACGATTACTATTATATCTATGAAGCTTCTAGCAAGCAAATTGATAAAATACGTCATTTTTCTGGAAAACTATTGAAATATTCTAAAAAAACTATAGAATCTATAGAATAAGAATATTTAAAGGGGGACTTTTTATGGCTGTGGTATGGACTCCTGACTTGTCGGTGGGTGTTAATCATATTGATGACCAGCATAAAGTTTGGTTTGAAAAGGCTAATGAACTTTTCGAAGCCGGAAAGGAAAAAAGAGCAAAGGAATATATTAATACACTAATCGATTTCTTGGATGACTATACAAAACAACACTTTAGAGATGAAGAAGCTTATATGCAGAGAATAAACTACCCGGAAATCGAGGCTCAAAAGAGAGCACATGCAAGCTTTATTAATGATCTTGCTAAGTTGAAAAACGATTATAACGATGCCGGCGGTAATATTGTGGTAATTATTAATGCCAATAAAATGGTTATCGATTGGCTTAAGAATCACATAAGAAACATGGATAAAAAAATAGGCGATTATGTAAAAACTCTTAATAATTAATCACGTGGAATGGCTATCCTTATGGGTAGCCATTCCACGTTAAAATACTACCTAGATGGGAAAATAAGGTGTACTTATGCATTTTTTTAACGTGAGGTGAGTTGCATGAATTGGTCCGAAAAGATTTCAGTATTGCGAGACATCATTAACTCGTCAGACAATATTGTATTTTTCGGGGGTGCAGGTGTTTCCACCGAAAGCAATATTCCGGATTTCAGAAGCGCTAGTGGGCTTTTTGCCAAACTTGCAGGTAAAAAAGGGATTTCGCCGGAAGAAATGCTGTCATTCACTTATTTCATGAATTATACCGAGGATTATTTTGATTATTATAAAGACAGCTTGATTTATAAAGATGCCCAGCCTAATGATGCTCATTTGGTATTAGCTAAACTTGAACAGATGGGTAAGCTTAAGGCGATTATCACTCAAAATGTCGACGGACTTCATCAGAAAGCCGGCAGTAAAGAGGTATTGGAACTACATGGCTCTATCTTCAGAAACTATTGCATGAAGTGTAGTAAATTTTTTACACTGAACTATATACTGGAATCCGAAGGAGTACCAAAGTGCGATCTCTGCGGGGGTATTGTTAAGCCTGATGTCGTAATGTATGAGGAAAGCTTGGATATGGATATTTTAAATAAAGCCGTATGGTATATTGAAAATGCAGAAGTGTTGATTGTAGCCGGAACATCTCTGACGGTATACCCAGCTGCAGGGCTTATTAGATACTACTCAGGGAAAAACCTGATTTTGATTAATAAGACTCCAACGCCATATGATAGTTTTGCTAACCTTGTCATAAACGAAAGTATCGGCAAAACTCTTAAAGCTTGTTTAGCGTGATCTCGCTCCTCTACGCCTCACATCTTCACGAATTTCTTCAAGGCAAGCCTCGTTAACATTTCCTGTCTTGCGGAACGTGGCTGCTACATTTGTCATTACTTTAAAATTTAGTTCCGTTCCCTCACTATCGGCGAGGTAATCAATCGCTCTGTCAGAGGTAATACCAAGGCGTCCGGCAGTCAGAACTGCATCAATGTTTGCTCCAAGGAATATAAACTCCCACGCGTGTTTGGTTTTTTGCTGCTCTATCAAGCTTTTGACCATTTGTACTGTGTATTCTCGACTGGAGTTTTCTTCACCATCTGTGATAATCACAAACATTACTTTTTGAGCGCGGTAATCTTCTGCGGTGTTCCTCTGTACGTTGGCGATTTTGTGAATTGTCCTGCCAATCGCATCAAGCAATGCGGTCGTGCCCCCAACCTGATACTCCTTCTCGGTAATCGGACTAACTGCTCTGATGTCGATGCGATCATGGAGAGTTTCATAATTGTTATCGAACAACACCGTTGTGATACGGCATTCACCCTCCAATGCCTGCTGCTTTGCAAGCATTGAATTGAATCCACCAATGGTGTCAGATTCTAACCCACTCATCGA
>JAAYMU010000148.1 GCA_012521215.1 Peptococcaceae bacterium
ACTTTAAAATACCGTCTGTACTAAGAACATATAAACTGCAGTTCCTGCTCCGATGCTGAGTAGGGCATTGTTTTTCCAATGGTGGAGCAACACAATAAAAATAATAGCAATAGCCTCGGGAGCATAATTAGCCGGGCTGGTGAAATTTACTTCCCTTAGGCAATAAACTACCAGCATAGCGATAGAGGCATAAGGCAGAACTTTACCCAAATAAGTTATATAGCTACTGTTCTTTTTATTATTATGGAATAAAATAAAAGGTAAAAATCTAGTGATAACTGTACCGAGAGTTAGCATGCAAATAATAATAAAAGTTTGCCCGGCTGTTAAAGTCATTTTACTTCCTCCTTAGCTAAATTCTTGCGAAATACAGTCAGAATTACCAGGATTGCAGCCATGGAAGGAATAATAAAATTACTTGGCCCGAAAACAATTAAGCAGCCAATGGAACATAAAATCCCAATAATTGCGGGTTTATGATTTTTTTGGGCTTTCCACTGCCCCAGGAAGATGACAACAAAAAGCGCTGTTAACACAAAATCAAGGCCTTGGGTATTAAAAGAAATCATTGAGCCCAACAGTCCCCCCAGAATTGAACCGAGTACCCAATAACTATGGTCAAGCAAAGTAATAAAAAATATAAACCATTTGCGGTTTACACCCGGAGGCGGTTCTGTGGAGCAGACAATAGAAAAGGTTTCATCACATAATCCAAATATTAAGTAAGGTTTTAGTTTACCGGTATTTTTATATTTATCCAGCAAGGAAATGCCATAAAATAAATGACGAGCATTAATCATTAAGGTCATTAGTAAGGCGTAAATGGGATTAAAAACCGAGGTGAGAAATGTAATTGCTATATACTGGGCGGAACCGGCAAAAACTAAGAAACTGGCTAAGGCCGTCCACCATACGCCATAACCTTTACTGCTCATTAAAACGCCATAGGCAATACCTAAAAAAGTAAATCCCGTAAGTACAGGGATGGTGTGGGGAAAGGCCGCTTTTAGTGCTCTTTTAAGATTGTTTTTTTTCAAATAATTTCACTCCTAAACTTCATCAACTGGCACATAAACAGTTCTTTTTTCTGTACTCATAACTACGCTTGTTTCCACCCTGCTAATGCTGGAATTTCGCATTAAAGAATCAATAATAAAATTCCGGTAGCTATCCATATCCTTGGCTACAATCTTAAGCAGATAATCATGACTGCCCGTAAGAGTGTAACATTCTTGCACTTGAGGGAATTTTTGGACATCCTCTAAAAAGGAATGAATTGTTTCTCTGTTTAAAGGGGATAGGTTTACAAGGGCAAAGGCAGTGACTTCCATGCCTAATTTTTTTTCATCAACAATAGTGGTAAATTTTTTAATAATCCCCGTTTCTACTAAATTTTTGGTTCGGGCCAGGCAAGCCGAAGGGGAAAGTCCTATTTTCTTGGATAATTCCAGATTGGAAATGGAAGCGTCAAGCTGCAATTCCCGCAAAATGGCCCTATCAGTATTATCAAGCGCAATTGGCATATTTTATCCTCCGTTTATGTACTTTTACAGAATTATATTTCGCATATCAAAAAGATTACTATATAATATTATGGAGGTCAATAGTATACTAATTATATCTGAGAGCTTGAAATAACCTGATTGATAAAAGCTAAGTAAAGCCATTTACTTGAAAACTTTTATCATAGGAGATAAAATAAAACTCATAGTTCCATCACTCTATTATGAATTGCAATACTATTATGAATTGTAATACACGTATAAAGATAACTGGCCTTCCCGGGAGGAATTATAATTATGACTCGAAAACCTGTATCCAGCACAGTAATCAGAAGATTGCCCAGATATTATCGGTATCTTACTTCTTTAAGGGAGATAGGTATCAGTAATATATCTTCTAAAGATCTTGCCAAAAGAATGAACATAACCGCATCTCAGGTCAAACAAGATTTTTCCACTTTTGGATGTTATGGTCTTCAAGGGTATGGTTATGATGTGGATTTTCTACATGATAGAATTGGTGAAATCCTAGGGCTTGATACAATACGCCATATGATTATTATCGGGGCAGGAAGTTTGGGGCACGCTCTGGCCAGGCATACTGAATTTGAAAAAAGGGGATTTAAAGTAATTGGTATCTTTGATACCAGATCAGAGCTAATCGGGGAGGAGATTGGTAATCTTAAGATTAGGCATTTTGACACTATTGAGGAATTTTTAGCCCAAAATAAGGTAGATATAGCAGCATTGGCTGTTCCTGAAAATCATGCCAAAAGAGTAGTGGAATATATTACGAGCCTGGGCATTAAAGCTATTTGGAACTTTGTGCCCATGAAACTCACAACTGATAAGGATGTTATAGTGGAAAATATTCACCTCATTGATAGCTTATTGGTCTTGGGCTGCCAGATTCAAGATAAAAAAAATAAAGTCTAGTTTGGCAAACTTAACTTCCTACTTTCAAATACATGAAAATAACAAAGGTAGAGCAGAACTATAAATATCTTGCTCTACCTTGTTGTTTTACTTTGTTTTTCTTTTAGTGATGACATCCGTGTTCATGGGCCTCACAGGAATCACCGGAGTCAACAAGGGCTCCTTGTAAATATTGGAGAGTAACTTCTTTCACATTCCCCGAGCAGCCGCGTACTACTTGGATTCCGGCGTTATTTAGGACATTTACTGCTCCTTGTCCCATGTTGCCTGCCAGCATAATGCTGACACCCATATCGGCCAGAGTCTGAGCAATATTTGACTTACAGCCGCACCCTTCAGAAGAGGGGATGGTTTCCTGCTCTAGGATTTGTTTACTGTTATCATCGATGGTGAAAACCGTAAAATACTCGCAATGGCCGAAATGACTGTCGACCTGATTTTCTCGAGACGGTAAGGCAATTTTCATCGCAGTTTAATACCTCCATGTATGCAATTTTAATGTATTATGTTTACTCTGGTAATCGTAATTCTATTATAAAACATTATTGACATATGTCAATAATGTTAGCATAACTTGTTTCTTTCGATAACAAAATTTCCTTCTTTTTCATTCGGTATCCTATGTTACGTCCTCAATATGGGGTTTTTGGTAATATTAGCTTAAAGTTTATAGAAAGCTTATAGAAGGGAGCAGGTAAAATGACAAGAACAGAAAGATTTAGGAAGCAGCATACGGCAATAACGGAAGTTGTTACAACAATCAAGGCTTTATTGCAACCGGAATTGGTAGTTAATAATTCAGAGCTTATTCGAAAAAACTTATCCAAACTAATGGGGAAATTGTCGGTTCATCTAGCTGCGGAAGATGAGGTGCTATATCCCGAACTTCTCAGGCATGATGATGGTAAGGTAGTGCAGACTGCACAAAAATATTTGCAAGAACTCGGAGATATTAAAGAACGGTTTTCTGCATATTGCAGCAAATGGGCAGTAGCCCCCCTGATTAAAAACAAACCTGAGGAATTTATCAAGGAAACTGTGGAATTGTTTAGGACCTTAGGGAAAAGAATTGACCTGGAAGAAAAGGAATTATATAGACTGGCTGATTCATTATAAGGATTTAGTATTATATGTCATGGCCTTTTTTCCATGCAGCAAGTAGTACAGGGGGATAGCGGCAAATAATATAACAGTCAGAATTAGATATAAACCGCGAAATCCCGAAAAGGGAATAACGAGACCATGCAAAAAGGGGCCGATCCCCAAACCGCCGTCTAATAAAACAAAATAGGTTGAAGTGGCGAGCCCTACCCGGTGCTTAGGCGAAACTTTAACGGCTATGGCCTGACAGCAAGAGTTTAGAGAACCAAAACCTAAACCGATTAAGGCCGCTGCTAAAAGAAGGATAAAACCATGCCGGGCTTGACTGAACAATAACATACCCGAGGCAAAGGAGACTAGGGAGGGGAAAATTACAATATTCTCCCCTTTTTTATCAAATAAGGGACCGGTAATTAACCTGGAAATCAGGATAGAAACGGCGTATACTATAAAAAAGTAGGTTGCCGGATGTACCAAGTTGATTTCCCGGGCATAGGAAGTCAGGAATGTCAGAACACCCGAGAAAGTATAGGTCATAATGAATATAAAGATCGAAATGGGGAGAGCTTTGATTTCAAAATAGTTTTTGAAATCAAAGCCAACTACCGGCCATTTTTTTTGGCTCCTAGGCCGCTTGGGGGCTGTCATTTCAGAAATGTTGGCCGGCAAAGCAATTAAAATACTAATGGCGGCCAACAGGACGCAAACCATAAACAGTACGGTGAAATTGGCATGAATAGTTAAGTAGGAGCCGACAAAGGGACCGAAGCCCATAGCTAAGGTCATACTCATGGAATAGTAACTAATTCCTTCTCCCCGGCGTTCGGAAGGAATAACTTCCACTACGGCTACGGCCAAAACAGTTACCACAACGCCAAATGCCAGTCCGTGACCAAAACGGATAATTAGCAGAATAGTTAAACTTTGCACCGGAAAATACAAAAGCATAATAAGTAAAAACAAAATAAGTCCGGTGAAAAGTGTCCTTTTCCTTCCCCATATTTCCAAATATCTGCCTGTAATTAGGCGGCCAATAAGTTCGCCGATTATGAAAATACCGGCAACGAGGCCAGCCATACTCTTGGGAGCGGCAAATTCTTCTACGGTATAAATGGCTAAAGTTGTAAGTAAGAGGTGGAGGATTAAAAAAACGCAAAAAGTTGTAAAAAATAAAACAATAAAATCCTTAGTCCATAATTTTGGCTTTATCTTGTGCATATAATTTCTCCGATTCTAGAATAATTAAATAATTCACAGTTACTTTTTTAATGGCTGCATCTAATCAGTACCATTTTACTATAAACAGTGGGCCTTACAAAAGTCAACCTAAGTCTCGGTAACATATGTTACCGCCCAAAAAAGTGATAAGTTTTAATATTAAATCATAAAATAATTTTGTTGCTTTAAGGAGGTTAAGTTATGAAAGCGAAAATAGAACGGGAAAAATGTATTGGTTGCGGACTATGTGCCTCTCTATGCCCCGAAATATTTTCCATGGGGGATGATGACATTGCTCAGGCGGTAGACCAGGAATTACTTGGAGATGTGCTGGAAAGTGCCGAAGAGGCTAAGGATTCCTGTCCGGTAGAATGTATTATTATTGAATAGTCATTCTTTTGTTGCAGGCGGAATAACTTAGAGCTTAAAAAAGCAAGATAATGATATAGTAAAAAAAACGAATTGACCTATATGAAGGATTGGTTCAGAAAGAAATGGGTATTGTTAAGATTATGAATAAGCAGCAAAGAGAAAAACATACAATTGAAAAAATGATTGATATTTACTGTAAAGCGATGCATCAGCCGGACAAGGTCAGATGTGAACAGTGTGAACGGTTGCTCCAATACTCGATCCAAAGAATTGAGAAATGTATCCACGGAAAAGATAAGCCGGTTTGCGCTAAGTGTAAAATTCATTGTTACCGGCCTCAAATGCGGGAAGAAATAAAGAAAGTTATGCGCTATGCCGGACCAAAGATGATATTTAAACATCCGATTCTAGCAATTTATCATCTGTTGGATTCTTTTAGAAGGCAACCAGAAACAATGAAACCGCAAAAAAATTATAAGGAGAGGACGTAAGAATATGAAAAGGTCTGCTTATTTACTGCTCTTAACAATGCTTATGTTATTTATGACATTCTTTTATGTTGGCTGTACAAAACCCCCTTCAACTGATCCCCTTCCTCCCAACCATAACAACCAGACAGCTGATAATAACCAGGCTGGTAAAGACAACGAGAGAACGGGAGATTTAAAACCGGGAGATTTTTTCCCGTTGACCAACGGATCTTTTTGGGATTATCTTGGGGAAGGAATGGAGTATGCTACCTTTAACCGTCAGGTGATATATGCTGACAACAATCTGGCTCAAGTCCGGGAGGATAACGGAGGAACGGTAAGTGCTTCTGTTTATCAGGTTACCTCTGAGGCCGTGACCAGAGTCTTTTTTCAAGGGGAAGCGTATGAGGATTCAAATTTCCTAGGGGCTGACCCCAATGATAATACTATAATAATTAAAGCCCCGCTTGAAGTCGGGAATAAGTGGGGCATAAGGGACGGAACGAGAGAAATTATCGCTCTTAATGCCGATATAGATACACCTGCCGGCAATTTCAAAGACTGTCTGGGAATAAAAATTAGTTATAGCAGCGGCTCTGTATCTTATGAATATTTTAAGGCGGGAATAGGTATGGTTAAAAGAGAATTCAAAAGCAATGGGGAGACAGTTACCTCCAGTTTGGAAGATTACAAAGTCAACAACTTAAATCAAAGCAATAAGCGGGATAACCCCTAAATTGAAATAACCCCAAATAAAACCCCCTAAATAAATTAAACCCTAGGGAAGTCAGATCAAATAGTTGCTGATTCCATAGGGTTTTTATACTTTATTAGAATATAAAGGAGGGGCAGGGACATAATAAACTAGACATTTCAAATGGAGGTGTATATTTTGTTAAACACTAGACTGGCTCCTCATGAGACCCTTGATTTACATGAATTGCTTGCAGCCAAAACCCTGAGTATTTCTAAGAGTGCTGCCATGACTTCTTTTGTTAATGACCCCGAGTTAAAAAGTATTATGCAGGCAGAAATGCAAACTTGCTCGAAGCACGCTCAAGATATTCAATCTCTGCTCAATCAGGCTATATAGGGGGGAAAGCAATGGAACAGTATGTAAGAACAAGCCTTAGCGACCAAACTATTTGCGGAGACTTACTCACTAGTGCTAAAATGGCTGTTAAAAGCTATGCTACGGCTTTAACTGAAGCAACTACTCCACAGGTAAGAGACCTTTTACGCCGCCAGTTGGATGATGCCATAAGCAGCCAGGAGAAAATTTTTAGATTTATGGAGAAAAAGGGTTGGTACAAACCTTTTGATATTAATGCTCAAATCCAGATGGATATTCAAAGTTCACAAAAAGCGATAAATGAGGTTAGAGCTTATATGCAGTAACCTTAAGGGCTTACAGTTAGGATTTTAATGAATTAGCTAATAAAACATAACCAGTAAAAGCCAGGTTTATCCTGGCTTTTACTAATCATAAATATCCTGTATAATAACTAGGTAATTCTTTAAAACCAGCAGTTTATTTCGTAGCAAATATACCAATGGCATTCGGCCCGGAATAGCAGGCGACAACTGAGCTAAACTGTGATACAATGACTTCTTTGGGGTTATGTTTTTCCACCAGGGCCTTAACCTCGTTCAGAAGCTTTTCATTGCTTAAAGTGCATAAGCCTACAGTTTTGTCTTTGATGTTGAGACTGTTCAGATGTTTGGAAATCCAACGCAGGATGCTTTTTTCCTTGCCTATGAATTTTTCGGTCAGGCTAATTTTGCCTGTGCCGTCTGAACCGCAAACAATATTTAGATTAAGGAGATTTCCTGCAATATATTGGGCTTTGTTGATTCGCCCTCCCTTAAAGACATATTCCAGGGTATCTATAATAATGGCATAATTCATTTTACTGCGGATTCGATGTATGCAGGAAATTATTTCTTCGGGTAATTTGCCGAAAAGAGCCATTTTGGCCGCCTCGATAACCTGCAGCCCCTGTCCCAAGGAAATACCCATACTGTCCAGGACGGTAATCTTTCTATCAGGCAGTTGTTCTTTAGCTGTTAAGGCTGCTCGAAAAGTCCCGCTTAATTGAGAGGACATAGTGATTGCTATAACCTCATCCCCATTACGGGTTAAATTATCAAAGACTGTATAAAATTGGTGAGGTGGAATTTGGGAAGTTTGAGGGTAATGACCTTTATTTATATATTGACATACAGTTTGAGCGTTAATTTCCACCCCGTCAATAAAACTTTGATCCATAATGTTGACATAAAGGGGTAGTACGGTAATATCATATTTATCAATGATTGCTTGTGGCAGTTCAGCAACACTATCGGTTACGATTTTTATCATCTAAAACTTCCTTTACAAAATTAGTAATGCTATAAGCTTAACATAAAAAGACAAATAACCCAACAAAAAAAATTTATTCACAAAGCACAAGGGGGAGAAATCAATGCCTATAAAAATACCTGACGATCTTCCGGCCAAAGGAATATTGGAGAATGAAAATATATTTATTATGGATGAGGATAGGGCCCTGCACCAGGATATCAGGCCCCTAAGAATTGCCTTATTAAACCTGATGCCGACTAAAATTGTTACTGAGACCCAGTACCTGCGTCTTTTAAGTAATTCACCTCTGCAAATAGAAATAACTTTACTATATACTAAAACCCATAAACCCACTCATACTTCGCCGGAGTATTTAAGAAGATTCTATTATTCGTTTGAGGAAGTCAAAGATCAGAAATTTGACGGTTTAATTATTACAGGAGCGCCTGTAGAAATAATGGAATTTGAAGAAGTTGATTACTGGGAAGAGCTCAAGGATATCATGTCCTGGAGTCTTTCTAACGTCTATTCCACCATGTATGTTTGCTGGGGCGCGCAAGCAGGCCTTTATTATCATTATGGGATTCCTAAGTACATTTTGCCCCAAAAAATGTTCGGCATATTTAGCCACCGAATTTACAATAAAAGAAACAACAGTTTTTTGCGTGGATTTGATGATGTGTTTTATGCACCCCATTCTCGCTACACTGAAGTAAGGGCTGAGGATATCCAAAAACATAAGGAGCTGGAAATCCTGGCGGTGTCCGAAGAGGCAGGAATTTTCATGGTGGCCCGTAAAGACGGACGGCAAATTTTCATTACCGGTCATCCGGAATATGATGCCCTAACCTTAAAAATTGAATACGAGAGGGATATTAGCAGGGGGTTAGACACTAAAGTCCCAGCCAATTATTTTCCCAATGATGACCCCCAGCGCGATCCTATTGTTAACTGGCGGGGTCATGCCAATCTGTTATTTCAAAATTGGCTCAACTATTATGTTTATCAGGAGACCCCTTATGATTTGAATCAACTCCGTTAGGTCAGTCATTATTATTAAATTATTGGATAGGTAATTGGAAAACGGCAAAAAAATAATGAAGGAATGAAGGCTGCCCAAGATGAGTTATCATTCTAAGTTGGAACTGCTTAAGCAGGAATTAAAGAACCAAGGCCAGGCCTTAATCGCTTTTTCCGGAGGAGTAGACAGCACTTTGCTGTTAAAGGTTGCTAAGGATGTACTGGGAAAAAACGTGCTGGCGGTGACAGTCCGGTCCCCTCTTTTTCCGGACAGGGAACTAAAGGAAGCCCAAACATTTTGTGCCAACCAAGGCATTGAACACTTGATCATCGCTAGCGACGTGTTAAGACATGAAGGGTTTAGGAAAAATCCCGTAGACCGCTGCTATATATGTAAAAAGCTGTTATTTAAAGAAGTATTGGCCATTGCGGACCAAAGAGGAGTAAAATATGTGGCTGAAGGGTCCAATCAGGATGACCTGGCCGATTTCCGTCCGGGAAGAAAAGCATTATTGGAATTAGGCATAGAAAGCCCGCTGCTCAAGGCGGGCTTAACTAAAGAAGAAATTAGAATTCTGTCCCAAAAATATGGCTTAGTTTCTTGGGATAAGCCTTCCTTAGCTTGTTTGGCTTCCAGGATTCCATATGGCGAAGAGATTACGGAGAAAAAATTAAGAATGGTGGACCTAGCAGAACAGTATCTGCGGGATTTGGGTTTTAAGCAAGTACGAGTGCGCTTTCACGGCGATTTGGCTAGGATTGAGGTTCCGGCGTCCGATAACCCTAGAATAGTTGATCCCTCCATAGCAGAACAAATTTATAACAGGTTTGCTGAGCTAGGTTTTTTGTATACTACGCTCGATCTCAAGGGATATCGGTGCGGAAGCTTGAATGAGAAATTTCATTATACGATCAAAACATAGGAAGCCAATAACAAAATGGCTTTACAACACATGGCTGTAAGCGTAATAATAGAAAAGTAGATAAAAATCTGATAGAGAAAAGCTGATAAATTTTTGGAGGTTTCCTATGAATGCGGAAATTTTGGCCGTAGGAACGGAACTTTTGATGGGGCAGATCGTTAATAGCAATGCCCAGTACATTTCAAAAAGATTACAAGATATAGGAGTTAATGTTTATTACCATAGTGTGGTGGGCGACAATCCGACAAGACTCCGGGGGGCTTTAAATATAGCTCTGCAAAGATCTGATCTGGTCATTATGACCGGGGGGCTGGGTCCCACTCAGGACGATTTAACTAAAGAAACAGTAGCGGAGATCGTGGGTCGGAAGCTTGTGTTGCATACAGAGACTCTTGAGGATATTGAGGCCTTATTCCGAAGAGCCGACTGGACAATGACAGACAATAATAGAAAGCAAGCTTATTTCCCGGAAGGGTCTATAGTTATGAAGAATAGCCATGGTACTGCTCCGGGTTGCATTATGGAAACCGACGGAAAAATTCTTATTATGCTGCCCGGTCCGCCTTCCGAGATGAAGCCCATGTTTGAGCAAAGTGTGTTGCCGTATTTAGAACAAAAATCGCCTTACAAAATAGTGTCAACCTACCTAAATATCTTTGGCATAGGAGAATCGGCGGTAGAAAACATGCTCATGGATTTAATCGTCCAGCAAAAAGATACTACCATAGCAACTTATGCCACTGACGGGCAAGTTACAGTTAGGCTGACCTCTAAGTGTGTAAAAGATAATCCAGAAGATTTGAATGCCGGAGTAGAAAAGGAAATAAGGAAAAGGTTAGGTGATAGGATATATTCCACCGGCAACAGTAGTTTAGCGGAAGTAGCCGGAAAACTTTTGCTGGAAACCAATACCACGATTTCTATAGTCGAATCCTTTACCGGCGGTTTATTGGCTTGCGTTTTATCTAAAATACCGGGAATATCGCGTGTGTTTAAACAGGGGTTGATTACCTATGCTAACAGCCGACCGGATAGGGAAACAGCTATCCAAGCAGCTCAGAATATAATGAAGATTTCCGGTTCCGATTTGGGCCTTGCCATTTTGGGCCCTTCTGACACCGGCGAGAATCATGAAAAAGATGAATACGCTTATATAGCCTTTGTTACTAGGAAACAAAACCAAGTCCAGTGTCTGGAATATAAGCTTGTAGGTGACGGGCAAAGAAGAAGGAACCGTAGTGTGTTGCAAGCTTTAGATATAATGAGAACTTACATCCAGGAAAATATAAATTAAAGTAAATTTTAAAAACTAGAGTTTGAAAAGTAAAGGTTTAAGCGGTAAAATCCTAAGAGAAATAGCTATGAAAATAAAGGACAGTTCGTTTAGTTGTTTATAAACGGACTGTCCTAATTGTTATAATAAATCTATGGAATGTATTATGAATTCCTGGACAAATGCGGCAGAGGACACTCTTTTACTTAGCCTGATCAGCAGTTACTTACTTACTTTTGCCTGATCATAGGCTACAAGGGCTGCAGGCAGGCAAGTAACAACTCCTTTCATCCCACAGACCAGTAAAGTCATCAAAATAGCTTCTTTTACTTCATCCCGGGTGGCTCCTGCTGCTTTGGCCATTGGAGCATGTATTTTCACGGCGCCGACATCCCCTTCGGCTGCTCTCATGGCCATATAAATCAATTGTTTAGTTTTTTCATCAAGTCCCTTGCTGGAGAAAACCGTTTTGGACATTTCATTATAAGCATCAAATAATTCTGGAGCTTCAGCGATCATAATATCTACCGGATTTTTTTCCATCTTTTTTTCCCCTTTCTTCCTTTAAAATATTAACTGGCATTACAAAACGGATTCCAGTATTAACTAAATCTATTAGTTCTAGTCTCTACCCTATTATTCCTGCAAAATTTTAGATTTTTTGGTTAATTTATCAAAAGAATGAACAGCCACGAATGGTTTGACTTAACCAAGCAATTATGATATTTTTTAATCCAATATAAAGGATATCATGGTATAATTATATATAATATTTGTGATTATACTTTTAAGAGCATTCCGTAAAAAAGAGAAGGCTTTTTTTATTTCTGATACGAGATGTGTAAAAATCAAACAGAGGGTAGTCTAAATGCATGAATTTACACGCACCGAATTGTTAATTGGTCCGGAAGGGCTGGAAAAACTAAAAAAAAGCCAAGTATTGATTTTCGGGCTGGGCGGTGTCGGCTCTTTTACAGCTGAAGCCTTGGCCCGTATTGGTATAGGGAGCCTTAAACTGGTAGATCATGATAAGATCTCTTTATCTAATATTAATCGCCAAATTCATGCTTTGCATTCCACTCTGGGCAAGTATAAAGTTGAGGTTATGGCCGAGAGAATTAAGGATATTAATCCAAAAGCAAAGGTTGAGATATATACTACTTTTTATACCCAGGAAGAGGCAGAGTTCTTTCTGCAAGACAAACCGGATTATGTTATTGATGCTATCGATACTGTTAAAAGTAAGGTTAGCCTGGCCGTTGAATGTTGTCGAAGAAACATTCGTTTTATTTCCTGTATGGGAACCGGCAACCGTCTGGATGCTTCGGGTTTTCAAATTGCGGACATCTCCAAAACTTCAGGCGACCCGTTGGCTAAAGCAGTACGTAAACTTTTGAAACAAGAGGGAATCACCCGGGGGTTTAAAGTGGTATTCTCGCCCCAGCCATCCCTCAAACCCCGTCCGACAGAGTCAAGCTGTCTTGGGGGCATAGATAGTTGTTTTCCCCAAAAACGGCAGGTCCCGGGGAGTGTTTCTTTTGTGCCTCCGGTTGCCGGCTTGCTTATGGCTGGGGAAGTGGTCAGGGACATTTTGGGCTTATAACGATTAGGGTTTTCTTTGATTAAAACTTAGCATAACAAAAGCATTGACCTTCCATTGGGAAAAGCTTATCTTTATTAGGAACGGTAAATTTAGGAAGGAAGTGCTGTACTAAGTGAACGAGAAATTAGGAAAAATAAAAACCACTGAGCGTGATTTTATTTTTTTTCTATTTGTTGCTGTCTTAGTAGGAGTGGGACAAAGTGTAGATAGTGCAACTTTTAATAATTTTCTTAAAGACCAGTTTGGTTTTATTGTTACCCAAAGAACATTATTGGAATTGCCCAGAGAGTTGCCGGGACTTTTGGTGTTTATTTTTACCGGCCTGTTATTTGTCTTGGGTGATATTAGGATAGCGGCCATTGCCAATATCGCGGCTGCCATAGGTATGTTTTTATTAGGAATTATCCCTAATAATATTTTTATCATGCTACTGGTTGTTTTTATCTACAGCTCCGGCCAGCACTTGTTTATGCCTTATTTTAACAGTATCAGCATGAGCTTTGCGGAAGAGGATAAGCTGGGACGAAGACTTGGACGTCTAAGTGCCGTGATGAATATTTCACTGGTGGCGGCCAGTGCTCTTTTATGGACCTTGTTCTATTTCCTGCACATCTCATATCTTGTTTCTTTTAGTATAGGAGCCCTTGCTTTTTTGGGAGCGGCTATTTTTCTTCTTTTCATGAACAAGCAACGGGTTACTCCTCAGACCGAACGTTTTGTTATTAGGAAAGAGTACGGTCTTTATTATTGGTTGAACGTTTTGTACGGTGCTAGGAAACAAATATTTTTAACCTTTGCGCCCTGGGTTCTGGTGGATGTTTTTCATCAGAAAGTTACTACCATGACCATGCTGTTTTTTGTAGTAGCCTGTCTGGGTATTGTTGTTAAACCACTGCTGGGCTATTTGATTGACAAGATAGGGGAAAGAATTATTCTTACTGGGGAAGCGGTAATACTGTTTTTCCTTTGCTTAAGTTATGCTTTTGCCGAGGATTTGTTTCCCCGTACAGTGGCCTTAGTGGTGGTGGCCTCCTGTTATGTTTTGGATATGAGCTTGGATGCGGTTATGATGGCCAGAGCAACTTATGCCAAGAAAATAGCCTTGCATGAGGATGATGTGTCCCCCACTCTTTCTTTAGGGGTTAGCTTGGACCATGTTGTCTCCATGATAATACCGTTGGTCGGTGGTTATATCTGGGTTCTGGCCGGACCGGGTGGATATAAATATGTTTTCCTAGGAGGAGCGCTTATCGCCTTAATGAACTTTTTCTCTGCCCGTAGAATTGTGATTAACAAAGAAAATCCCTCAAAGGAAAGCCAAGCAATATAAGCGGCAAGTATTGTAAGGAAAACCGGAGGATTTTATGTACTACGTTTATATCATTGAGTGCAAGGATAAAACATTATATACCGGCTGGACGGTTAACCTTGAAAAAAGGTTGGCCCGTCATAATGAAGGAAAAGGAGCGAAATACACTCGTTCTAGATATCCTGTACAACTAAAATATTTTGAACGGGCCACAAGCAAGAGTGAAGCCTGCCGCAGGGAATACGAGATTAAACAAATGTCCAGAGCTGAAAAAATTAAGTTGATTAACTTTGGCAAATAGGTTGGCACCCCTGTCCGCTTGTGACGTTTGAATTCAAAGATCATATATTATTATGGAAATAATTACCTGGGAGGGTGAGCAAATGTTTTTTGGATGGTTTCCGTTCTGGGGTTTTCCGTTTTTCGGAGGCTTCTTTGGTTGGCGCCGCCGTTATCGTTATTGGTGGTAAACAATAACAACGATTATCTTAATCTTATTCTATTAAATATCCCCCTGATAAAAGGAACGTGTATCCCCTAATAAAAAAAGAACGTGACGAAATTCTGATTCCGAGTTTCGTCACGTTCCTTTTAGGAGCGGCTATTATTTGCTATCAATAGACTATTTAAGAGAAGCTATTTAAGAGGTAGATCTGAATTCTTTTCATAGATATTAATTAATGGCTCCAGGGCAACGGCTGTAATCAGACCAAGATAGGCTGAAATAAAACCAAAAGCCAACAGCTGACTGATTTGAGCCCAACTTAGGCTAAAACCATGGTAATAGAGGTAGACGGCCAGGCCGCACCAAAAACCCTGGCAGAAGGGGCAGGAAAATAACTTGCGAAAAAAATACCCCTTTTGTTTCAAATAGTTCCTAATTCTTTTGAAAAGTATAAAGTCAAATAGGAAAAAACGAATACTTAAAGCAAGTAAGAATTCCAGCAGCATAGATCATCACCAAACTCTTCTTAATATCCATCATATTCCAGTTTATGGAATTATTATTATTTGGTGATAGGACGATAAGGCCTGGATTCTTAATTATGTGTTGCCAGAGCACGTCGCTTTTCATACTTAACTCTGGAATTCTTGTCCAAAAATCTTTTGCGCAGGCGGATATTAACAGGTGTTATTTCCACTAATTCATCTTCATTGATATACTCCAAAGCCTCTTCCAAGCTGAAAGTCCTGGGTGGTTCCAGGCGCAGGCTTTCATCGGCTCCGCTGGCCCGCATATTGGTTAACTGTTTTTTACGGGTGATATTAACATCTATGTCCTGTTCTCTGTTGCTTTCACCGACAATCATGCCTTCGTAAACTTTGGTGCCGGGGTTAATAAAAATCCGGCCCCGTTCCTGGAGATGATAAATTGCATAGGCTGTGGATTCACCAGGTTCAGAGGCCACCAGTGCACCTCTGCTCCTTCTTTGGATTTCACCCTTGTAGGGCTGGAAGGAGTGGAAGACATGCGACATTATGCCTTCTCCCTTGGTTTCGGTCAAAAAATCACCGCGAAAGCCAATTAGGCCGCGCGCAGGAATGACGAATTCCAGTCGGGTTACGCCGCCGGGTAAATTTACCATATCAGTCATTTCCCCTTTACGGGAGCTGACCATTTCGATGACGGTTCCGGTGGAGGAATCAGGAACATCGCAGGTTAAAAGTTCATAAGGTTCACATTTAACTTTATTTATTTCTTTAATAATTACCTCCGGTTTGGAAACCTGCAGTTCGTATCCCTCCCGGCGCATATTTTCTATAAGGATGGAGAGATGGAGTTCTCCCCGTCCGGAAACCTTAAAGGTATCGGTATCTTCTGTTTCTTCCACCCTGAGGCTGACGTTGGTCTCAATCTCTTTAAACAATCTTTCTCTTAGTTGGCGGGACGTCACATATTTGCCCTCAGTTCCGGCAAAAGGACTGGTATTAACCATAAACATCATAGTCAGAGTAGGTTCGTCGATTTCCATAGCCGGCAGGGGTTCGGGGTTTAGAACATCGGCAATAGTTTCGCCAATACTAATATTGGGAATGCCGCTGACAGCTACAATATCCCCGGCATCAACTTCCTGAGCAGGAACGCGGCTTAGATTTTCAAAGGTAAAAATCTTGCCGGTTTTAACGTTTTCTACTGTGGAGTCCCGTTTGATTACGGCTACCGGGGAGTTAGGGATAAGTTTGCCGCGAAAAACGCGGCCAATAGCGATTTTACCCAGGTAGTCGTTATAATCCAGTGTAGTTACCAGCATCTGCAAGGGCAGATCGGGATAAGATTCGGGAGCGGAAATTTCACGGAGAATGGTTTCAAATAGGGGGACAAGATCACTGCTCATTTTTCCCGGTTCATGACCGGCTGTGCCTTGGCGAGCAGAGGTATAGATCACTGGAAAATCAAGCTGCTCTTCGCTTGCTCCCAATTGTAAAAATAATTCCAAAACCTCATCCACAACTTGATAGGCCCGGGCGTTCGGACGGTCAATTTTATTGATAACGACAATACATTTAAGATTTAGTTCCAGAGCTTTGCGTAGAACAAACTTGGTTTGGGGCATGGGTCCTTCAAAGGCATCAACAACCAGCAAAACCCCGTCCACCATTTTTAAAACCCGTTCCACCTCACCGCTGAAATCGGCATGGCCGGGTGTATCAACAATGTTTATCTTTACACCCTGCCAAATAACAGATGTATTTTTAGCGAGGATGGTAATTCCCCTTTCCTTTTCCAGCTCGTTGGAATCCATAATTCTTTCTTCTACTTTTTCATTGCTGCGGAAGGCGCCGCTTTGCCTGAGCATAACATCTACCAGGCTGGTCTTGCCATGATCAACGTGAGCAATAATTGCGATGTTTCGTAAACTTTCTGCTTGCATAAATAATTCTCCTGTACTAAGATGAGATTTGTATTTTGTGACTAGCTAGATGAAAGTTGTAGGATTTAAAATAATAAATTGTAGTTTTGACGTTTTATGACTTGCCGGCAGGATATTGCCTAATAACCTTTAATATTATAATTAGCTTTAAACTGATTTTCAAATAAAATACAATTCTGTTTGTTTTTTATGACTAAGAACAGCATTTTTTAGCTATCATAATTCAAAATAGGGTGATAACAATGCGTTATAAAAGATCTGGCCAAAATCCATTTGCCGCCAGTATTTTGTTAATAGTTGTGGCTTTAATTATAGTTTCCGGAAGCAGAATTTTAGCTGAACAAAAGGATGACGAGGCAAAACCGCTTCCCAGCTACGGTTTTCAAGCAGCCGTTAGTAGCGACCAGAGAGAGCAAACTCCGGAAGTTAAGCGTCAAAGTGATTTTGAACCGGGAGTTAAAATAGATGAATATAAGGGAATAGCGGTTTATTCCAATGGCACGGATTATTTGTCCAGTCATGGTCTACATTATAGTGAAGACGGGTATTATTACGGTTATAAATGGCAGTGTGTTGAGTTTGTGAAGCGTTTCTATTATGAAAGATTTAAACACAGCATGCCAGATGGGGCCGGCAATGCCAAGTACTTTTTTAACACTCTGCTGGAGCAGGGTGAGTTTAACCAGCAGCGGGGTCTGTATCAGTATAGAAACGGCGGAGATGTTAGACCTCAAGCCGATGATCTATTAGTGTTTACTAAGGGCCCATATGGCCATGTGGCCATTATTAGCGATGTAGGGGATGACTGGGTGGAAGTAGTTCAGCAGAACTCTGAAGTTACCAGGGAAAGACTACAAATGGAAGTCAAAGATGGGACCTACACCATATACGGAGAAAAAGAACCGGCCGGCTGGCTTAGAATTGAGAAATAGTATTTATCAGACCGCAATGTCTAACTCCTAGGGCTTGTTTATTACCCAAATAATATGGTATATTGATTTAAAACATATTTTCCGTCGAAAATGGAAAAAATATATTTAAGAGTAATGTAAAGGAGAGCTTATGAGAATCCCCAATCATATTGGTGTAATTCCTGACGGTAATAGGAGATGGGCTGAAAAGAGAGGGCTGCCCAAAGAAATGGGGTATAATGAGGGATTACAGCCGGGATTGCGTTTGCTTAAATTATGCCAGGAAGTTGGGGTCGAAGAATTAACTTATTATGGTTTTACGGTCGACAATACGAAAAGGCCTGCAGTTCAAACCAGAGCATTTATTCAATCTTGCATAGATGCCGTAGAACTGATTGCCAATGAAGATGTATCTTTATTGGTGATCGGCAATACCGATTCCAAGATGTTTCCCAAAGCCCTGCTTCCTTATACCACCAGGACCGAATTCGGTAAAGGGGGTATAAAGGTAAATTTTCTCGTAAACTATGGATGGGAATGGGATTTAGCCAACCTTTTGGCCCATGATAATAAACGCAAGAAAATTATGAATTACCTGAAATCAAATGATATATCCAGAGTGGATCTTTTGTTGCGCTGGGGAGGCCGAAGGCGTTTAAGCGGTTTTTTGCCGGCGCAGTGTGCTTATGCTGACATTTATGTTATTGATGATTACTGGCCCGACTTTAAAGACGAGCATTTTTATGAAGCGTTAAAATGGTATGACAAACAGGACATAACACTTGGGGGCTGAACTGAAATTTTTTGAGTGGCAATGCTTGACAGGACTGGCCTTTAATTGTTATTATGTTAGGAAATATGCGCAAAGACTATGACAGGGAACAGTAAGCTGCTTAAGCTTGTACAGAGAGCCGCGGACGGTGAAAAGCGGTCAAGAAGAAGGAGCCGAACTCCCCCTTGAGTTTCCGGTCGAACCCTGAAAAAGGCAGTAGAACCGGACGGAAGCTTCTACCGTTAAAAGGAAGGAGATATCGGATATATATCCCGTATCTTACAGAGTGAACGGCCTGCCGTTAATTTGAGTGGTACCGCGAAGAAGAACCTTCGTCTCAATACAGAGACGAAGGTTTATTTTTTCAATCGGGAGTTTTTTTACCCTAATTCTTGCCTGAAAAGAAAAAAATTTAAAGGAGGAATATATATGCGGAGATTGTATTTTTTCGATACAACTTTGCGAGATGGAGAACAATCTTTAGGCATAACTCTAAATGTTAGAGAAAAATTAGATATTGCTCGGCAGATTGTCAAGCTGGGTGTAGATGTTATTGAAGCCGGTTTTCCTGCCTCTTCTCCCGGAGATTTTGAAGCGGTGAGGATTATCACCCGGGAGATTAAAGGGGCCGTGATCTGCGGTCTTTCCAGGTCGGTGCCTAATGATATTGATCTTTGCGCCGAGGCTTTACGTGGAGCTGAGTATCCCCGCATTCATACCGGAATTGCTGTTTCACCGATTCATATGGAAAAAAAGCTGCGTCTTTCGCCGGACCAAGTGATTGAAATGGCGGTTGGAGCAGTCAAACATGCTAAAAAATATATGAATGACGTCGAGTTTTATGCCGAAGACGCTTTTCGCAGTAATAGAGAATTCCTAGTTAAAATCCTGACCAAAGTTATTGATGCCGGAGCGACTGTAGTTAACATTCCGGATACGGTAGGTTATGCTACTCCCTGGGAGTATGGAGAACTTGTTTCTTACGTTAAACAGCACGTGCCCAACATTGATAAGGTCATACTAAGCATTCATTGCCATAATGATCTGGGAATGGCTACCGCTAACTCTTTAGCGGGGATTAAGGCCGGAGCCGACCAGATAGAGGGGACTATTAACGGCATCGGCGAAAGGGCAGGCAATACTTCTCTGGAAGAAGTAATAATGGCTATATATACCCAGAAAAAAGATTACGGAGTTGAGACCAAAATAAACACCAAGGAGATAGCAGCTACCAGCAGGCTTGTATCCTTGATTACCGGGGTTCCGGTACCAAATCACAAGGCTATAGTCGGTGCCAATGCCTTTATGCACGCTTCCGGGATCCACCAGGATGGGGTTTTGAAAGATACCCAGACTTATGAGATTATTGACCCCGAGATTATTGGTATTCCCAGGAATCAAATTGTCTTAACAGCTAGATCGGGGCGGCATGCTTTAAAACACCGTTTGCAAGAATTAGGGTATGTTTTACCGGATTCTCAGTTGGAGCAGGTTTATGAAAGTTTTTTACTCTTGGCAGATAAAAAACAGGAGATCTACGATGAGGATTTGCACGCCCTTATGGGAGAAACAAAAGCCGTTCCTAAGCTGTTCCGGCTTAAAAATATTGCCGTAGCTACTTCCGGGTCCCAATCAGCGACCGCAACTGTTACTATTGCCATTAACGACCAGGAGGAAGTTACAGATGCCGCGATTGGCAATGGTCCCGTGGATGCGGTATTTAAAGCTATTGATCGTATAACGGGCAATCAGGCCAAATTGGAAGACTTTAGTTTAAGGTCCGTGAGCAGGGGAACGGAAGCCCAAGGCAATGCCACTGTTAAGATTAGCTCTGCTCAAAATTCTTATATCGGTCGAGGAGTAAACACCGATATAATTACGGCCAGCGCTCAGGCCTATTTAGATGCTGTTTCGAAATTAATGGAAAGAGAAAGGGACAAGAATGAAAGTAAAGCGGACCTTCCGGACTCACCACATAGAGCCTGAACACCAAGGCTTAACCGTTGAAGAATATTTAAAAAAAAAGCTGCAGTTATCCGGAAGGAAGATACAAAAAATAACCAGGCTTAAAGGTATTCTGCTTAATAATAAACCGGTTTACCTGCAAAAGAAGCTTAAAGCCGGTCAGATGTTAAATGTTTTGGAGCTCAGCGATCAAAGCTATGGTGTTGATCCCGAGCCCGGGGTTATCGATATTTTGTATGAAGACAGCCGAATTATTATTTTAGATAAACCCGGCGGTCTTCTGGTTCATCCGGCCGGCCGGACTAGGCACGGGACGCTGGCCAATTATCTGGCCGCTTACTTTGCCCAAAACGGCAAGGTTTGCACCATTAGGCCGCTTCACCGTCTTGACCGGGATACGACCGGCTGTGTAGCCTTTGCCAAAGATTCCTTAACCCAGACCATCTTGGAAAAACAATTACTAAAAGGTAGTTTTAAACGTTCTTATCTGGCTATTGTTCAAGGAGTTTTGGAACCGCTTGAGGGAACGATTGATGCTCCTATCGGATCGCATCCCTTTAAGCCAAACCGCAGGGCTATAAATGAGCAGGGGGAAAAAGCTCTCACTCATTATCGCACCGTTTTGACCTCCCAAGGGATGTCTCTTTTGACCCTAACTCTGGAAACGGGCAGAACGCATCAGATTAGGGTGCATTTGGCTTCGGTAGGGCATCCGGTAATCGGCGATAAAATATATGGAAAAAGCTCGCCGCTTATTAGGCGGCAAGCTTTACATGCTCAATCTTTGGAATTTCTTCATCCTGAGGATGGGAGGAAAATTAAGGTGCAGGCCCCCTTTCCCGCGGATTTTGCTTTCTTTAATATCCCAGGCTGTGATTTTTAAAGTTAAAAAATATTTCTTCCGGAAAAAATCTCCAGCATTTCATGCTTGATTCTTTGTTTGATTCGGCGGCGTTTGCTCGGCGTAAGTTCCTCTTTTTCTGTTCCGAACAAATAATGGTCCAGATTAAACTCTTTTAGCAGCATTTTGGTATGAAAAGTGTAATCTTGGTAAACGTTGACATCAATCATTTGATATTTGTTACGGGTTTCTTCGGAAATAAAATTTTGAATAGAATTAATCTTATGATCAATAAAGTGTTTTCTGCCGTTCACGTCACGGGTAAACCCCCGCACCCGGTAATCAATAATGGCAATATCGGGTTCAAAACTGGTAATGAGGAAATTTAAAGCCTTAAGTGGTGAAATCTGGCCGCAGGTAGAGACATCAATGTCAGCCCGGAAAGTACTTATGCCTTTATCCGGGTGATTTTCTGGATAGGTATGAACGGTAATATGGCTTTTATCCAGGTGGCCCACAATAGCCTCCGAAGTCGGTCCGGGGACTTCATTTTCTTCAATTTTTATGGGACCATCGTTAATAACCTCATTCTCAGCGACGAGCATGGTGACACTTGCCCCTTGGGGATCATAGTCTTGATTGGCAATATTTAGAATATTAGCTTCAATTATTTCGGCCACAGAAGTAAGAATCTTAACCAGGCGGTCCGCATTATATTCTTCATCAATATACTCGATATACTTTTTATGTTGATCCTGACTAAGAGCATAGCAAATATCGTAAAAATTAAAGCTTAAGGTCTTAGTGAGGTTATTAAAACCGTATAATTTAAGTTTTTTATTAATGGGCCGGATTTTCATAGTATTTCACACCTGTTTGCTGGATAGATTAAAAAAACATTTCCTTAACACAATAAAAAATTATATACTTTTCTTAGGTAGCTTTCAACTTAAGCAGAATAAATTACGATTTATATAAAACCTTGTTATACTTAAAATACTGTATAAATAGGCATTTTTTATGCAAAGAATTGTTTAAAAAAAATTTATTGGTCAATAATGGTAAAGGTGAGAATGCATGAGTATAGGCTTTTTTGACTCCGGGGTAGGCGGCATCACGGTTTTGGCTGAGGCTTTGAAACAGCTCCCTAAAGAGAATTATATCTATTATGCCGATACGGATCATGTTCCCTACGGTACAAAAAGTAAAGAACAAGTAAAAAAGTTCGTGCTGGAAGCTGTTGATTTTTTGGCTGCCCAAGGAATAAAAGCTTTAGTAGTGGCTTGTAATACAGCAACCAGTATTGCTATAAATGATCTACGTGCTAAGTACAGCTTTCCGATTCTGGGAATGGAGCCGGCAGTTAAACCGGCGGTGGAAAGAAACGGTACGAAAAGAATTCTGGTCACAGCCACCCCTCTTACTCTGCGGGAAGAAAAGTATCAAAATTTAATTGCCAGGTTTGATAAAGCCCATCTGGTTGACGGCTTAGCCTTGCCTGAACTTGTAGAGTTTGCCGAGAATTTTGTGTTTGATCCTGGTATTATCCAAGCTTATCTGCAACAAAAACTGGTCGGTTATGATTTAAGTTCTTATGGGACCGTGGTGTTAGGGTGTACCCATTTCCCTTTTTATAAGAACTGCTTCCGAAAAGTGTTTCCGCCGGGGACTGATATTATAGACGGAAGTACAGGGACAGTTAATTATCTTAAGAAAATATTGCTGGAAAGGGATCTCTGCCAAAACGGCCAGGGTAAAGTTATATATTATTCTTCAGGCAGGAAACAGGCCGCCAATATAAAATATGCAAAATATTTGAGAATTCTCCAGGTTGCTAACTCTGCCTCCCAAGCATAGATTATACAAATACCATTATTTGGCAATAAAAGGAGGTAGAGTTTTTTGCATTTATTTAGAAATGTATGCTATGAAAGCATAGCGCCTTATCAAGGCAGGCAAGTCACCCTGTTTCTTAGGGACGGAAGGCAATACACCGGACAAATAGTTCAAGTCTATCGCGATGGTATACTATTCCACTCTTCTAATCCCGGTTTCTTTTTTCTACCTTTTGCGGCCATAGCTCTTTTGGCCTTATCATTTGGAGTCGGCTATAGTGTTGGACGCACTTCCTATCCCCGATATGGTTGGGGTGGATATCCGTATTTTTAGAAGAACCCATTGTTAAAAAAATTTGGGAGCTAGCAACAAAACTTTGCTATCTCTCAATTTTTTAGGAGCATGCTCTGGGCATTTTTCAATAAGAAAGAGGTGTAGTAAAACTTAGTTTTGTTACACCCCTGTTATAAAGCCATAGGCAGAAGTAGCGGGCAGAACTTATCGGCATTTAGCGACGTTGCCCATAATATCATTGAGATCTATTATTTGGATATATTCAGGCAGGTCAAAGGTCCCAACGGGCACTGCTCCGGCTCCGATTCTGATGTTTTTATATTCGGAAGTAGTGGTCTGACCGTCGAGGGTTTGTTCGAATTTTACGACTATACCATGATCTTTACTCAGCCATTCTTTAAAACTACCCTCTTCCGTACTAAAGGAAAGGACTTGACATTCCATGCCGTTAACGGTTTGGGTTCCAGTCAGCTTATAATCATTTTCATTTAGATATGCGAGGAAATCCATGGGGGTAATGTTGTCCAACCCGTCGTATTCACAGATTTTTTGTTTGGTGGCCATATCCTCTCCGGGCAGATAAGAAATAACCTCGTCTTTTTCGAAGTCAAATAAACAGTAAGTTCTCTTTCCGTTCATAAGGGTATTGGTTTTCATTTTTGTTTCCTTAAACCACACTCTGCTCTCAGAAGAGATTCCACCTCCGACTATGATCAGATCATAACTAATTTCCGTAATGCCATTGCCTTTGGTGAGCAAGGCAGAGATAGAATCTTTATCTGTGGAGGATTTATTATCAACAGATGAAAGCGCCGTTGAAAAAGAAGGCGAGGGATCAGAAGTTTCAGGTGCATTTTTGGAGCTACAGGCGCTAACTACAATGCTACTTAGTATAAAGAAGGTAATTATTAATACTCTGGTAGTGGCGTTCATCTCTTTTATCCTCCCGAATATTTATGGATACATTTATTTAAAATGATAGCAGTATGCATATTCGCCAAAGATAAACCAATCCCCTCTGTTTGAAGAGGATTTTTATCTTTTCTATATGGTATAATATTATTCGTCATCCGTCAAAATTATTGGGAGGGTTGATAATAATGAATAACAACGTTGAAACCAGGGAGTTTCAGACTGAGATTAGACAACTGCTAGATATTGTTATTAATTCTCTCTACACAGATCGGAATGTTTTTTTGAGAGAGTTGATATCAAATGCGGCGGATGCGACAGAAAAGCTGCGCTATTTTAAATTAACCGAAGAAAAAAGTGACAATCTTGATCTGCCTTTAGAAATTTCTATTCAAACGGATGAACAAGCTCATACCTTAACCATCTCCGATAATGGAATCGGTATGACCAAGGAAGAGTTGATTGAGAATCTTGGAACCATAGCCCATTCGGGTTCCAAAGAATTTATCAGAAAGCTGACGGAAGCCAAAAAGGAATCCGGAACAGAATCAATGGATTTGAGTCTTATCGGGCAGTTCGGAGTGGGCTTTTATTCCGCCTTCATGGTTGCCGACAAGGTCACTATTCATACCCGTTCTTTCAGACCGGATGCTGAAAGTTGGGTTTGGACTTCAGATGGCACGGGAACATATTCCTTGGCTAAAGGTGACAAAAATACTTATGGTACCACTATTGTCCTTAGTCTCAAGTCAGATGCCCATAATTATTGTCAAGCTGACGAAATAAAACGCATTATCAAGCAGTATTCAAGTTTTGTTCCTTTTCCCATTAAAGTAAATGATGAAAAGGTCAATACGGTTGAGGCCATTTGGACCAAAAATCCTTCCCAAATCAGTGATGAGGAGTACACCGAATTCTATAAATATATTGACAATTCCTATCAAGAGCCTTTTTATAAGCTTCACTTTACCTCGGATGCTCCGCTGTCTATAAGAGCTCTTCTTTTCGTACCGGCGGAAAATTTTGAAAGGCTGGGTTTTACCCGTATGGAAAGAGGGGTTAACCTATTCTGCAAAAAAGTGCTTATCCAGGAAAAGTCTGAGGCAATTGTACCGGAGTGGATGAGGTTTGTGCGGGGAGTTATTGACAGTGATGATTTACCGCTAAACATTTCCCGGGAAACACTTCAGGACAATGCTTTAGTTGTCAAGCTCAATAAAGTAGTAACCTCTCGCTTTCTTAAGTTCCTTGAGGAACAGGCCAAAGACAATCCGGACAAGTACCGGCAGTTTTGGGAAAAGTTTAACCATTTTTTGAAAGAGGGAGCAGCTACAGACTATGTTCATAAAGATGCTTTAGTTAGGCTGTTGCGTTTTGAATCTAATTTTACGGCTTCAGGAGAGCTCATAGCGCTGGATGATTATGTGGGAAGAATGAAAGAGGATCAGAAAGCTATTTATTACGTGGGTGGAACGAACCGGGAAGTTATCGAATCCGGTCCTTATTTGGAAATTTTTAAAGACAAGGGAATTGAAGTCCTTTATACCTATGAGGCCATTGACGATTATATCCTGGATAATTTGCATGAATATAAAGGCAAAAAAATAATTGCCGCTGAGCAAGACAGTACCGACTTACCCGATGTCGATCTTAATGAAAGTCAAAAAGAAGAGGAAATGGCCGAAGACGATAAACAGGCCCTGCTGACCTGGTTTAAAGAAACTTTGGGTACTAAGGTTACTGAAGTCCGGGCCTCCAAACGTTTGGTGGACAGCCCCGCTGTGGTCTTAAGCCCTCATGGTACGCACAACATGCAGAAAATGATACAGCTTATGAACAAAGAGTTTAACTCCGTGCCGGCCGGCATCTTGGAGATAAACAGCCGTCATCCTGTAATCAAGGGGATTAATGAGCTTCGAAAAAATGCAGATCCCTTTGCCAAGGAAGCAGCCGAACAGGTTCTCCAAAATGCTCAGATTGCTGCCGGCCTTATAGTGGATCCGCGCAATATGGTAAATCGCTTGTATAATATTCTGGAAAGAGCGGTAACTAATAAGTAAGCGGGAGCCTAGGAAACCTCGGAAATGTTTTTTCTGCTAAAGTATCGATAAAGTAGCCTATCCGGCTACTTTTTTTATGCCAACAAATAAGCGGCTTGGCTTATATGAAGATTATAAAATTGTTTTACTCCGTAAGCACCTGACCTATGCGGGGAAAGGATATAATAAAACTCGTTCCGGTTCCTAAGCTACTTTCAACTTTAATCTTCCCCCCTCTAATTCGAACCAGTTCGGAGACAATGGCGAGACCCAGGCCTGAACCTTGGCCTCTGGTATGGGAGCGGGAACGATCACCTCTGAAGAACCTTTCAAAGATATATGGTAAATCTTCAGGAGGGATTCCTTGGCCGTTATCTTGAATTGTAATTGTGGTTTTAGATTCTTCTTCGCCGGTTAGGATGCATATAGTACCGTCTTTTTCCGTGTGCTGTATGGCATTGTTCAACAGATTATAGAGTATTTGTTTAAGCTCATCAGGCTTTAAAGGCAAAATTTGGGCCGGAATAGAGATATTCGGATTTTCGGCGTTATTAATCACTTGAGAGTTAATTTTCAATGTTCTGTTGTCAAGCAGAGGATATAGAAGAGGTAGCAGTTCGGGAATTACTTCTTTAAGCGTGCAGGCATGTTTTTGCGTCTGCTCCCCGCTAGGTTCCTCCTGGGCAAGGCGGTTAAGGGTAAGCAGACTTTCAGTCAGACGGATCAACCGTTCGGTTTCGATGAGCATGGTCTGATGGGCAGAATCTAATATTTTCTTATCCTTAGCCCCGCCACGCTGCAGAATTTCCAAAAAACCCCTAATAGAGGTAAGGGGAGTCCTTAGCTCATGGGAAGCGTCAGCAATAAAGCGGGACATATTTTCTTTTGCTCTGCGTTCCGTGTTTAGAGCCATTTCCAATTGGCTGAGCATATGGTTCAGAGCTTCCTGCAACTGCTGAATTTCATAGGATGTTTTTTGGTTAGGCAAGCGCAAATCATAGCGTCCCCCCGCTATTTTGCGGGCGGTGGAAGATATATTGAGAAGGGGTTCCAAAGGTTTCTGTAAAGCATAAGCCGAAAGCAGGGTACTTAACAACATAACGAGCAAGGCATTAAAAATGTAACTCTTGACACTGTTGTTGAGGATAAGTGTTTCTTCAAACAGAGGTTCGCCCATTACTGCATAGCCCAGAATAGTTCTTTGATAGCCGGTGGTTATAACGGGTTGGACTAAAAGCATATATTTGTTATTGGCGGAGTCAGTATAAATAAAAGGCTTGTTTTCCAGAGCTTTTTGATATAAATCAAAGTTTAGTTTTTGTTTTATAAAAGCTGACATGTCGTACTTAGCAGGGCCATAACTATAAACAATAAATTCGGGTTTACTGTCAGCGGAATAAAAGGCCACAAAATTCCCCGGCCTGAGGTCGGCAAACCTGCCAGGGGGAAGTACACTGCGTCCAAGCCAGTCCTGCATACTGCTTCTTATAGAGTTGTAATCGGATATTAGATTTTGCTCAACTCCTTGGTAGAGGGAGTTTTTTAAAGCATCATATTGAATTGAGCCTATAATTGTAAAAAAGATAATAAAACAAAACCATAAACGCAGTAAAAGCTGGCCCACTAATGATCTTCGCCAATTTACCATATATTTGCTTATTTTGGAAGCTAAGTTAATTAGTTTAGTTTTCATTGCCCGCCTCTAAACGATATCCTAATCCTCTGATGGTTTTAATAATTTTATGGGAATTATCGCCCAGTTTTTCTCTTAAATAACTGATATATACTTCTACAATATTATCCTCGCCTTCAAAATCATAGCCCCAGACATGAACGAGGATTTTTTCTTTACTCAAGGTTTGGTTGACATTCCAAAGCAAATAAGTTAAGAGCCTGTACTCGGTAGGTGAAAGATGTAGAACTTTACCGTCAAGGGCTATGGTTTTTTGCAATTCATTAATTGTAAACCTGCCGATAACTTTTTGCCCCGTGAGGTCAGGAAAACGATTGCGCAGTTGAACTTCGATTCTAGCCAGTAATTCTTCAAAATGAAAAGGTTTCACCAGGTAATCGTTAGCTCCCATTCTAAGTCCTTTTACTATGTCCTGGGAAGTATCTTTGGCCGTGAGCATAATGGTCGAAGCGTTGGATATTTGAGGGATGGTCTGGCATAAATCATAGCCGTCCATAACCGGCATCATAATATCCAAAATTATGACTTGGGGTTCGAAAGTGCGAATTTTTTCTAAAGCTATTTCGCCGTTTTCAGCAGTTTCTACCTCATAGCCTTCTTGAATCAGACCAAGGCTCAACATTTGTCTGATGGAAGGATCATCATCAACCACCAGAATCTTAAATTTAGGATTAGGCATATTTTATCCCTCCGGTTTCAAAGTCCAAATTATTATAAGAGTTTTAAAAATTTACTATTTCCATTATTAACATTAACGAGTATTGCCCTTAACAATAAAAAGTATTGCTGTATCGAGTAAGCGGGTACTATTATTAAAGGTAATATATGTACGATATTGCTACATAAAGATTATTACAAGTTGCTGAAAATACCCTTGGAAGAAATCTGAGATATAATATTTGAAAGTGGAAAAAAACTAGAACTTAACAAAAAGTACCATCCGGACACTTTTTATGATAAAATATTACGATAAAAAAGGAAAGAAAATGGTGAGTGCTCATGAACAAGAATCTGCTCCAACAACAATTGGCCAAAAAAATTCTTATTTTGGATGGAGCTATGGGGACCATGCTCCAGCAAATGGGCTTGCAAACAGGGGATTTCGGGGGAGAAAGTAGGGAAGGCTGCAATGAAATTCTTAATCTAACCCGGCCTGATATTGTCAAGTCCATTCATGAAAGATATCTTCAAGCTGGAGCAGATATTATTGAGACTAATACTTTCGGGGCTACAAGGATTGTTCTGGCCGAGTACGGTTTGGCCGACAAGGATATAGAAATTAATAAAGCAGCTGCCTTGCTGGCTTGTGAAGCCGCAGCGCGTTGGTCTTCTCCGCAGCAACCTCGTTTTGTGGCCGGTTCCATGGGCCCTACCATTAAGATGCTATCCTTAACCGGGGGCCTTACCTTTGCCGAGTTGGCAGAAGCGTATTACCGCCAAGCCTTAGGTTTGCTGGCCGGAGGGGTTAATCTGCTACTGCTGGAAACCTGCCAGGACACCCTAAATGTTAAAGCTGCGGGGCTTGGTATAAATAGGGCTTTTACCAAGCTCGGTATACGGGTCCCGCTTATAATTTCCTGTACTGTGGAACCTTCCGGCACCATGTTGGCCGGACAAAATATTGAAGCCTTCTATGTTTCTGTCGAACACCTTAAGCCTTTGGCTATTGGTCTTAACTGTGGGACCGGTGCGGATCTGATGCATGATTCTCTTCGGACCTTGCATGAGCTGGCTTCTTGCGCAGTGTGCTGTTACCCCAATGCCGGCCTGCCTGATGAAGAGGGTAAATATCGGGAGACGCCTGAACAATTTGCAAGCAAAATCATGAAATACGCTGCTAATGGTTGGTTGAATATTGCCGGAGGATGTTGCGGTACCACCGATTATCATGTTAAAGCTTTGGCGGATGTTTTAGCCGATTACCGGCCACGGAAAGTAGACAAGGATAAGGCCTTAAAAAGCTGTGTTTCCGGACTGGAAGTTGTTTGGCCGGAAGAGGACAACCGGCCCCTTTTGGTCGGAGAACGATGCAATGTGATCGGTTCACGCAAGTTTAAAGAGATTATTACTCAAGGACGGTATGAAGAAGGGGCTGAACTGGCCAAAGTTCAGGTTAAAAAAGGTGCGCAAATTATAGATATTTGCGTAGCCAACCCGGACAGTGACGAGCTGCAAGATATGGAAGCTTTTCTTCCCCATGTGGTAAATAGGATCAAAGCACCGCTTATGCTGGATTCTACTGACCCTAGGGTATTGGAATCAGGACTGACTTTCTGTCAGGGTAAGGCAATTATCAATTCTATCAATTTAGAACATGGTCTAAAACGGTTTGATGAGGTTGTCCCCCTTATTAAAAGCTACGGGGCCGCGGTGGTCGTGGGAACCATTGACGAGCAGGGGATGGCTGTAACCAGAAAACGCAAACTGGCTGTGGCCGAACGTTCCTATGATTTACTGGTTCACAAATATGGATTACGTCCCCAGGATATAATTTTTGATCCCTTGACTTTCCCTGTAGGGACCGGAGACAGTAAATATCAGGGCTCGGCTGTGGAAACAATTGAAGGGTTGCGGCTTATTAAGCAAAAGATGCCGGAATGCAAAACTATTCTGGGTATTAGTAACGTTTCCTTTGGCTTGCCGGCAGCGGGAAGGGAAGTACTTAATTCTGTGTTTGTTTACCTTAATACCCTGGCTGGTTTGGATTACGCCATTGTCAATGCTGAAAAATTGAAACGTTATGCGACTCTTCCCTCTGAGGAGAAGAAGCTGGCCGAGGATCTGCTGTTGAATACCAATCAACAAACCCTCAAAGCTTTTACCGATTTCTACAGGGAAAAAGCAGCGGATGCGACTCCGGATAAGGTAAAAGCAAAGCCCCGTCTTACCCTTGAGGAACGCTTAAGCGGGTATATTGTGGAAGGTATGAAAGAAGGTTTGGTCGAAGACCTGCAAGAAGCTTTAAAAACTTATTCACCTCTACAATTAATTAATGGTCCCTTGATGAGGGGTATGGAAAAAGTGGGAGATTTATTCAATCAAAACCAGCTTATAGTGGCTGAAGTCCTGCAGAGTGCGGAGGTTATGAAAGCTGCTGTTAACATCTTGGAACCATATATGGAAAAAGCGGAACAAGCGGTTAAGGGTAAGGCCTTACTGGCAACGGTTAAAGGTGATGTCCATGATATCGGCAAGAACTTGGTGGATATCATCTTAAGTAACAACGGCTACCAAGTTATTAACCTCGGAGTTAAAGTTAGTTCCGAACAGCTGATTGAGGCTTGCCGCCTGGAAAAGCCCGATGTGATCGGTTTGTCCGGGCTTTTGGTAAAATCCGTTCAGCAAATGCTTATCACTGCTCAAGATTTACGGGATGCCGGCTTTGATATCCCGCTTATACTGGGGGGGGCGGCTTTGAGCCGGAAATTTACCGAGGAAAAGATTGCCCCAGAATATAGAGGGCCGGTGATTTATGCCCGTGATGCCATGGAAGGTCTTACTTTATTGAATAACCTGCTGGCTTCCCGTTCGCCCGACGAGAATTTACAGGCCGGTGATAAGCTATTAAAGAAGGCAGTTGCGGCAGAACTTAAAGAACCGTCTAATAAGAGGGAAATAAGTTTAGACAGTAAAACAGGGAAAAAAGAAGATCAAGAGAATGTAAGCCCCGATCATTTAAACCCTAGCCATGAGAGGAAGCTTCTGCGGGATTATGCGTTGGCCAAACTTATACCTTATTTGAACTTTAATAAGATCTATCGCAAGTATTTGGGGGTTAAAGCTAATAATCAAAGTACTAAGGTTGAAGAGTATAAACAGTTTGTGACTGAGTTTCTGGAGGAAATTCAAGACAAAAAAATAATCACGGCTTGTGGGGTCTATTCCTTCTTGCCCGCTTATTCGGAGGGCGAAAGCATTTATATTTTAGATCCGACGAGTTTAGATCCGGCAAGTAAATCTCAACATTCCTCAGGGCAACGGAGAGTTTTGGAAGAGTTTACTTTTCCCCGGCAAAAGAAAAGAGAAGGCCTTTGCCTGGCGGATTTTATTCGGCCTTTAGGCCAGGAAAAACCCGATATTTTGGCCTTGTTTGCTTTAAGCACCGGAATTGGTGTTAGGGAAAAGGCCGATCAATATAAAGAAAACGGGGAGTATCTGAAGAGTATATTTCTGCAGGCTTTAGCTCTGGAATTAGCGGAAGCCTTTGCTGAGCATCTGCATGCCGAAATTCGAAAAATATGGCGGATTCCTCCGGACCAAGGAATCAGAGTGTCACCGGGCTATCCGATTTTTCCGGCTATAGAGGATCAAACTAAAATTTTTCGCCTGCTTAAACCACAAGAGGTTGGAATAACTCTTACGGAGGGGATGATGATGGATCCGGAAGCGTCCGTAAGCGGAATAATAATTGGATCTCCTCAAGCCAGGATTTTTAAGTGTTAACAACGGCCTTGTCGGCTTGTAAAAAGAGTTTCGTTTCCTATTTGGGAGCGAAACTCTCTTATTATGAGCAAGGCTTATCATAAGCAAGAATTAAATGCGATGGTTACTTTTAGTTCTGGTATTGCCGTCGTTTGCCAAATAAAGATGAATTATAGCTTGGAAAGTTAGAATAGGGATAAGAGTTACCCGCATTTCCTTGGTTGAGATGCGGTACATTCTGAGGGACGGTTTGAGCTGCTGCTTGCGGTACAGCTACCGCTTGAGGGGGATTTACAGGGGCAGTTGGAGGTGTAGCGGGAAGTGTAGCGGGTGGTGTAATTTGCGGTGCTGCCGGTGGAACCGCCTGAGTGAGAGATTGTCCTGTCGGTACGGCAGATTGCCCTGTCGGCCTAAACAAGCCCCGGCGTTTTCCTCTATTGGCCTTAATTAGATTCTTTATTTTTTTATTCTTTGGCTTATCTATTTCTTTAGTGGGGGTAGTATTTATTTCTGAAATTACCTTGGCGGCACTAGGGGATAAAGAGATATTATTTTGGGTTAAAACCTTATTGATTAGCGGATATCCTACTTTATTCAGTAAAATAATACCGGTTTTCCGGGCGATGGGTATACCAATTTTTTTAGCTATCGGCAATCCCACTTTTTTAGCCAACGGAATACCTATTTTTTCGGCTATTATCGGTCCAACCATTTTATTAACCTGAGGGCCGAGTTCTTTTATGATCAGAGGTACTATTCTTTGCATAAAATAGGAGGGTGCATTAATCTCCATATTAATTCCTCCTTATGGATAAACTGGAAAACATTTACATCTAAAGTATATGCTGCCTCTGATTTTATGTGTTTGTCTTATTGCGATTGTCTGACATTAATAAGCTAGGCGATAGATATTCTCCAGTTCATGGATAAGCGGCATGCGAGGGTTAGTAGTTATGGTTTGATCTTGAAAGGCTTCTCGGGCTAACTTGGGGATTTTGGCTTCGTAATCCTCTCTTTTGATTCCGGTCTGAGAAATCTTAAGGGGCAGTTGAAGTTTTTCCATAAGGGATTGGATAGCCTGAATCAACTTTTCTATTCCTTCCCTTTGGCTTTGGAAATCAAGATTAAGAGCCGCCGCGATTTGAGCGTATTTTTGGGGAGCAACATAATATTTGTACTTAGGAAAAACGGTTATTTTAGAGGGCACTTCACTGTTATAACGTATAACGTGAGGCAGGAGGATAGCATTGGCCCTGCCGTGAGAAATATTAAATTCTCCCCCCAGTTTGTGGGCCAAGGCATGGTTTACTCCCAAAAAAGCATTAGTAAAGGCCATACCGGCCATACAGGAAGCATTATGCATTTTCTCCCGGGCCTCGCGGTCCTTACCGTCGCTATAAGCTCTGGGTAGGTAATTGAAAACCAGCTGTATGGCCTTAAGGGCTAAGGCGTCAGTAAAATCGGAGGCCATAACGGAAACATAGGCTTCCAGGGCATGGGTTAGGACATCCAGGCCGGTATCGGCAGTTACGCTCGGCGGGACAGTAAGAGTGAATTCCGGGTCAATGATGGCCACGTCCGGTGTAAGCTCATAATCAGCTATCGGATATTTAATATTCCTTTGTTTATCCGTGATCACAGCAAAAGATGTCACTTCCGAGCCGGTACCGGAAGTAGTGGGAACCGCAACAAATTTTGCTTTGGGGGCTATTTGAGGAATTTTGTAAATTCTTTTGCGAATATCCATAAATTTAAAGGTCAGGGCTTCAAACTTGATTTCCGGGTGCTCATAAAACATCCACATAGCTTTAGCAGCATCGATGGGAGAACCACCTCCCAAGGCGATAATGACATCGGGCTGAAAAGTTTGCATCATCGCCAAGCCTTTTTGCACTGTTTCCAAGGAGGGATCAGCTTCCACTTCGGCGAATATTTCACTGTGTACATAATCCATTCTGCGGCGGAGATAATAGAGCACTCTGTCTACATAACCGTTTTGCAGCATAACCTGGTCAGTGACGATAAAAGCTTTGCTGATGCGAGGCATTTTTTCCAGATACTTGATCGAACCATACTCAAAATAGATTCGATCAGGAATTTTAAACCACTGCATATTTACCGTCCTCCGCGCCAAACGTTTTTTGTTGATAAGATTGACGGCCGTAATATTAGCGGTAGTGGAATTACTGCCGAAAGAACCACAGCCCAGGGTCAATGAAGGGATATTGGTATTGTAAAGATCCCCGATAGCTCCGTGCGTTGAGGGCGAATTGACAATTAAGCGTCCGGTTTTAATTGTTTGGGCAAAGCGATCGATAATCTCTTTGTTTTGGGAATGAATAACGGCGGAATGTCCAAGGCCACCATAACGAACGATCTTATCGGCCAGTTCTATTCCTTCCTTGTCATGTTCAACTTTATAGAAAGCCAGAACAGGACTTAGTTTCTCGGCTGAGAGAGGACACTCAGGACCAACTCCTTCCAGCTCAGCAATAAGAATTTTGGTAGCAGGATCGACTTCCAAGCCTGCCATTTGGGCTATGGTATAGGCACTTTTGCCTACTACGGAAGGGCTGAGGTGACCTTTCTCCGGATCAAAAAGAACCTTTTCCAGCTGGCTGACTTCTTCAGGAGAAAGAAAATAGCAATTTAACTCTTGCATATAGTTTTCTACCTCTTGGGCCACTTCCTTATCCACAATAACGGCCTGTTCGGAGGCGCAGATCAGCCCGTTGTCAAAAGTTTTAGAGATAATAATGTCATTAACTGCAGTTTTAATATCTGCAGTTTTTTCAATATAACAGGGTACATTGCCCGGTCCGACCCCTATAGCCGGTTTACCTGAAGAATAGGCAGCTTTAACCATTGAAGTCCCGCCGGTGGCCAGGATAAGAGAGATTTGCGGATGCTTCATTAAAGCATGGGTTTTATCAATGGATGGTTCTTCCAACCATTGTATGCAATACTGAGGAGCTCCGGCTTTGATTGCGGCCTCTCTCATAATCCGGGCAGCTTCTACGCTACTTCTTTGGGAACGGGGATGAAAGGCGAAAACAATAGGATTGCGGGTTTTAGCCGCGATAATGGATTTAAACATGGTGGTGGAGGTAGGATTGGTTGTGGGGGTAATGCCGGCAATAATCCCTACCGGCTCGGCAATTTCCTCATAGTTTTGGTATTCGTTACTTTCAATTACGCCCACTGTCTTTTCGTACTTGATACTGTGATAGATATATTCCGTAGCAAATATGTTTTTCGTAACCTTATCTTCAATTATACCCATCCCGGTTTCCTCTACAGCCAGCTGAGCAAGATAGAGCTGATTTTCCAGTCCGGCCAGAGCCATTTCCCGCACTATTTCATCAATTTGGGCTTGAGTCATTTGCATATATTGCTCCAGAGCCTGCTGAGCCTGTTCCATAATCAGATCCATATCCGAATTATGTTTATTAATTTCCATTTTTACCTCCTAAAATATTCCTGCTTTTTTTCCTGACATAGTTTAACGGCAAAAATTTGGTATAAGAGACAAAAAATATATACCGGTTTTAGTCTGAGATTCCTAAAAATTTTTATACCTGATTCGGTACTAAAGGGGTCGTTGTTTTAAATTACCAACTCCCTAAAAATTAGAAAAACAGCAAGAAATAAATCTAGAAGGGAATAATCTTTCCTAACCTGAAAATTTGTTTTTGCTAACTATATGTAGTATTGTTAAAATGGATATGTACTAGATATGGAGGGAGGTATAATATGCGTTGTCCTTTTTGCCAAAATGATGAGACTAAGGTGTTAGATTCCCGCCCCATCGAGGGTGGAACCGCTATTCGGCGTCGCAGGGAATGTGAAGTTTGCAGTAAGCGTTTCACTACTTATGAAAGATACGAAGAATTACAGTTAATGGTTATTAAGAAAGATGGTCGCAGAGAGCCTTTCTCCCGTCAAAAGCTGTTGACCGGATTGCTTAAGGCCTGTGAAAAACGTCCGGTTTCCACTGAACAGTTGGAGATTATGGTTTCTGAGATTGAAAGGCAACTCAGGGATGCTAATGAACGTGAAGTGCCAAGCGAGCGGATTGGGGAAGAGGTTATGAACAGGCTTTTTGTAACTGATGAAATTGCTTATATCCGTTTTGCTTCAGTTTACAGACAATTTAAGGATATACATAAATTTATGGAAGAATTGGAAGAGCTGGTAAAACGTCGCCGATAAGAGGGTCTATAGAGCAAAAGGGGGATGTAGATATGTATGTTATTAAAAGAGATGGAAGAAGAGAGATTTTTAACCGGGAAAAGATATTGCAGGCGGTAACTAAGGCCTTTATTGCTACTAATACTCCTAACGTCAAGGAGTGGGCTAAGATAGTGACCGACAAAGTATTAAGGGAACTTAAAGTTTGCTATGTTGAGAACGAAGGTGTGGAAATAGAAAAAATTCAGGATATGGTGGAAGAGGCTTTGATGCAAACCGGAAATACCACTGTAGCCAGAGCTTATATTCGCTATCGTTTCCAACATGAGATTCTCCGTAATCAACAAAAAGCCAACAACGACAGTAATAAGTTATTCGCGGAATATCTGGGTTTAGGAACCTGGGAGATAAAAGAGAACTCCAATATGGGTTTTTCGGTCCAGGGGCTGAACCGTTTTGTTACCAGCAAGGCTACCAACGCCTTTTGGCAATCCATTTTGCCCGGTGAGGTTGGCAAGGCTCATGATTCAGGGGCTATTCACAACCATGATATGGGGGACTTAGCTCCTTACTGCGTTGGTTGGGATTTAAAAGATCTCCTGTTGGTCGGCTTTCGAGGAGCGGAGGGAAAGACTACTTCCAAGCCGGCCAAACATTTCCGTTCAGCCTTAGGCCAGATTGTTAATTTTGTTTATACCTTGCAGGGAGAAGCTGCAGGGGCTCAAGCCTTGTCAAGTTTTGATACCTACCTGGCTCCTTTTGTACGGGCCGATAAACTTGATTACCAGCAGGTTAAACAAGGAATTCAGGAGTTTATTTTTAACGTTAATGTTCCCACCCGTGTAGGCTTTCAATCCCCGTTTTTTAATATTACGCTCGATGTCAAGGCTGATGAATCGGCGATAAAAGATGAACCGGCCATTGTTAACGGGCAATTTTTAGATACCGCTTATCGCGAATATCAAGAGGAAATGGACCTTATTAACCTGGCTTTTTGTGAGGTTATGCTGGAAGGGGATGCCGACGGTAATATTTTCAGCTTCCCGATTCCAACCTATAACATTACCAAAGGCTTTGACTGGAACAGCGAAGTAGCCAACGCTATATTTAGAATGACCGATAAGTACGGGATCCCTTACTTTGCCAACTTCATAAATTCCGATATGAAGCCGGAAGACGCCAGAAGCATGTGCTGTCGCCTGCGTTTGGACAACAGGGAACTTCGTAAACGTGGCGGAGGCTTATTTGGTGCTAATCCTTTAACAGGCAGTATCGGGGTTGTTACCTTGAATCTTCCTCTTTATGGCTATCTGGCTAAGGGTAACTGGGATCAATTTATTGCCTTGGTGGATAATCATATGAATATTGCCAGGTCCGCCTTGCAAACAAAACGCAAGGCCCTGGAAAGATTGACCGATAACGGGCTTTATCCTTATACCAGATTCTATTTGCGGGATATTAAAAAGCGTTTCGGCAAGTACTGGACAAACCATTTCTCCACCATCGGCTTGGTAGGAATGAATGAAGCTATCCGTAACTTTACTTCGGATACAGACGATATTACTACGGAATTCGGACAGAACTTTGCCCGTGAAACTCTGAATTATATGCGCATAAAGATCCAGGAGTTTCAAGAAGAAGATGGGGATTTGTATAATCTGGAAGCAACTCCGGCTGAGGCCACCAGTTACCGACTGGCCCGCTTAAATAAGAAGCAATACCCGGATATTATTACTGCCGGTAAGGAGGAACCTTATTATACCAACTCCACTCATTTGCCGGTTGGCTATACCAGTGACCTGTTCCAAGCCGTAAAACTTCAAGACAGTCTTCAGACCCTTTATACGGGCGGTACCGTCTTACATGGTTATTTGGCTGAAAGCTTAGATGATTTGGCCATAGCCAAGGCTATTGTCCGCAAAGTATTTGAGAACTTTGAACTTCCTTATTTTACGCTGACCCCGACTTTCAGCATATGTGAAGATCATAAGTATATAAAAGGGGAACATTTTAATTGTCCGACCTGCGGTCGCAAAACATTGGTTATGACCAGAGTAACGGGTTTTTACCGGCCAATTTCAGCTATGAATCCAGGTAAGCAGGAGGAAAAAAAAGAAACCGTTAAATATAAAATTGCCGGGATTACCCCGAGCCTTTTTGATGGAGTAGCGAAATAGTTAGACTTATATTTAACCGGGCGGTGGGTAAAAATGCTGATGGATATAGAACCATTTTCCTTAGTGGATTATCCGGGGTATATTGCTATCACTGTTTTCTTTGCAGGCTGTAATTTTCGATGCGGCTTTTGCCATAACCCTTCTTTGGTGCTTGCCGAGGAGAAACCGCAGACTTCTGTTACAGAGCTTATTGCTTTATTACAGGATAGAAAAGATCTTATAGAAGGGGTATGCTTGACCGGAGGTGAACCTTTATTGTCCCCGGATATGCCTTCTTTGCTTCCCCAAATAAAGGAGATGGGGTATAAAATAAAGCTTGATACCAACGGTAGCAATTTGGCTCAACTTATAAAAGTTGCTCCTTATCTTGATTTTATTGCCATAGATATTAAGGCGGAGCCTGAAAAATATGAATTGCTCACAAACTGCCCGGGAAGCTGGGCCGAAGTGGAGAAAACCATAGCTTGGGTGAAAAAGTGCGGCTTGTCTTACGAATTTCGAACCACGGTATTACCTGCCTGGCATAACGAAGACAGTCTGGCTAGAATCCGTCTACTTCTTGGAGATAATGTCCCCTGGATTCTGCAGCAATTTAGACAGCCACCGCATGGGGTGTTGGACGGTAAAAAATACGAGAGCTATTCTGATGCTTGGCTAAAAGAGCTAGGACGGAAACTGAATTGCCCGGTTCGGGGGGTAAATTAATGGGTTCATTAATTGATATATTGCGATTAAGGTAAAAACTTTTTTTATAAATAAACTGTTATACTAACTATCAATATAATAGTATTTGATTTATAGTTGGATTTACGATATTATGTACTGTAGAGCTATTTTATAGCTTTTTGGGGACACCCAATAATTAATTTCTCTACTTTCTTTGTTTTAGGGGCCTTGACTGGAACGCACGTCAATGGTCCCACTATTTTCATTAATTTGGGGGGTTTAGTGATGTCTTTTAGTGAACAGGAAAAAATCTACACAGTTATTATGAGATCAGGCACTAGTAAGGGAATATACCTGAACGAAAATGATCTGCCCCAAGATAAAGCTTTGAGGGACAAAGTAATCCTTTCCATTTTTGGCAGTCCGGATCCAAGGCAAATCGATGGGCTGGGCGGAGCCGATAACCTTACCAGTAAGTTGGCGCTTGTTGCCGTATCTTCCCATCCTGATGCAGATATCGATTACACTTTCGGCCAAGTAGAGATTGATAAACCTTACATTCACTATTCCGGCCTTTGCGGCAATATTTCCGCCGGTGTGGCTCCCTATGCTATCGACGAAGGATTGATTAAAGCTGTGGAGCCTGTGACCAGGGTAAGGGTTCACAGCACAAACAATAATCAGATATTTATTACTGAAGTTCCGGTCCATAACGGTAAAACCAAAGTGATCGGCGATTATGCTATTGACGGGGTGCCCGGTACTTCGGCCCGTATTAATATCGATATGTCTTTAACCGCCGGTACAGTTAAGGGCTTGCTTTTACCTACAGGAAATGCCAAAGATAAAGTCTATATCGATGGCTTTGGCGAGATAGAGATATCTGTAATTGATGTAGTTAACCCCAGCATATTCGTTAAAGCTGCGGATCTGGGCTTAAGGGGAGACGAAAGTCCTCAGGAATTTAACAAAATGACTGATAAAATTGAAATTCTCGAGAAAATCAGGGCCTATGTTGCGGAAGAAATATTAGGCTTTAAAGATTGGAGTAAAGCAGAAATAAGGGACACCAATCCTTTTATTGGCTTTGTAGCACCCCCAAAAACATATATTAACCACTTGACTAAAGAAGAAGTTTCCGCTGACTCGGTTGATTTTCTGTCTCGCATTTTGTTCATGGGAGGAATGCACCAGACCCATCCCGGCAGTATTTCTTGTGTTGTAGGGACAGCATCCGTTATCCCCGGCACTGTTGTTAGCGAAGTAGCAAGCTTTAAAGCTATGAGTAAAAAAGTGCGGATCGGTCATCCGGCCGGAATTATCGAAGTCGAAGCTGCTGTGGAAAATGCGGAACCAGGAGCCAAAGAACCTTATAAACTTACCAGGGCTGTGTATAGCAGAACGGTTCGTCGGATTATGGACGGTTACGCTTACGTTCCTAAAACAATATTTGAATAAAAGGCGAGAAGAATCAAAAGATATAGAAGCCTACATTCAGGAATTCGAGATTTTGACATACTAGGCATATATTAAGAAAACGGGCAGTTCCCGGTAATGAATATGGAGGCTGCCCGTTTTTATGGTTCCGTTAGTTCCTAGTATTGAAATGGATCAGGTTTATAATCATCTAATTGTTGGGTGACTTTCTTGGCAATATCAATAAAGTTCAACATAATCTTTGATAGGTAATCGTTTCTACGATAACAAATATTCAGGGAGTGGGTGTATTCACTTTCAAATCTAAAATAAGAAGCAGCAGGCCGGTGGTAATTAACCATTGACTCTAAGACCATAGTTAAGGCCATTCCCTGGGCCACTAGACGATGAGCAAGTTCAATGCTTGAGGTTTCCAAGATAACCTTGGGGGTTATGTTATGGTCACTGAATATTTTGTCAGCAATTTTACGGACATGATGTTCTGATGAAATAATGATAAACGGTTCGTCTTTGACCTTATCCATATCGATAATAGGCAGATTGTTCTTGTCTATTGTTTGTTGGGCTAGAGGATGATCATGGTGCATAGCCAGCAGAACTCTGTCCTCGATGAGAGGGATGCTGTCCAGTTCAACGTTGTTAATCGGATTAGCCAAAGCCAGGTCTACTTTGCCACTTAAAACCATCTCTGTCAGCTTTTCATTACTGCCTTCCTGTAAAACCAATTCTACTGACGGATATTTCTTTTGGAAGATGGGGAACGCAAGTGGAATAATATTAGTGCAACGCAAGGAGGAGATTCCTATAACCAGCCTTCCGGATTTGCTGTCCACAATATCTTCTATTTCCCGTTTTAAACGGCGTTCTATTCTGAGGATTTCGGAAGCGGCTTTGATAAACTTTTCACCGGCATAGGTTAATGACAAAGGGATGGTACTCCGGTCAAAAATAGGTGCACCTAGTTCTTTCTCCAGAGCGCTGATACTTTGGCTTAAAGACGGCTGAGAAAGGTAAAGTTTTTTGGCTGCGTTGGAAAAGCTTCGTTCTTCGGCCACGGTAAGGGCATAGATTAAATTCTTAGTATTCAGGAATAGCACCTTCTTCCAAAAAAATTAGGACTTAAAATAATACACTTATAAAAAGTATACTATATTAATTATTGCTGGCATAGCATTTTCGTTATATAGTCTATCATATTATTGAGATAAGTTCTTAGTCAAGGTTGGAACAGGGTATATCGTACAAAAGGAAGGGTAAGCAGTGAAATTATATGTCATGGTAAACGGAATAGCAACCGGTATGCCGAGGGAAGCTTTAGTAAGCTCCGGGGCTCCACTTGACCCTAACGACGTTGTCTCTATTCCGACGACAACCTATTTGATTGACCATCCGGATGGACTGGTACTATATGATACGGGGTGGACCCAAAGAAGTCCTCATAAAGGCGCAATTCATTCCGAAAAAAATATTGTAGACTGCTTGGCTAAACTTGGTGTCAGGCCGAGTGATATTAAATATGTAATATGTTCTCATCTTCACCTGGATCATGCAGGCTGTCTGGAGTTTTTTAAAGATTCGGTAATTCTCGTCAGTGAATCGGAATTTACCAATGTCGCCAAACTTTATATGCTAGATCAGTTAGGTCCCCACTATGTAAAAAAAGATATTGAAGAATGGATTAGAATAGGGCTAAAATGGAGATTGATCGGTGATGAGGGTAAAGTAGTCGATTTTTTGGACGGTATCAAAATATTAAGCTATGGTCCAGGACATTCTTTCGGCATGCTCGCCTTACTGGTGCAACTATCTAAAACGGGAAATGTTATATTAACATCTGATGCTATCTACTGCCGGAGGAATCTGGGGCCACCCATTCGTCTGCCGGGAGTTATCAGGGATTCCGAGGGTTGTGAACAAATTATCAAAAACCTTATTCAGCGTGCTCAGGATTATAATGCTCAACTTTGGTACGGGCATGATATGGAACAATTTAAAGCTTTGAAAAAGTTTGATCAAGGATATTATGAATAAAGAGAGACCAAAAGAATTTTCGCGGGAGTCTGAAAATTGTGAGTGATGTATTACAGCTTATCCTGCTTATTGTAGTCATTAATATTACTTATGTATCCCTAACTACAGTCCGTTTAATCCTGATGATTAAAGGCTTAAGATTATTTGCTTCTTTATTGTCCGTTGTGGAAGTTCTCGTTTATATTACCGGTCTTTCCATTATTTTGACCAACCTTAATAGCGTTTGGAATATTGCTGCTTATTGTGTTGGTTATGGAATTGGAGTATATGTCGGAAGCAGGATTGAAGAAAAGCTTGCCCTCGGTTATATTACTGCCCAAGTGATATCCGATACTGTTAATAATGATATTCCCCAAAAGTTGCGCCAGGAGGGTTTTGGCGTGACAACCTGGTTAGGGGAGGGCCGTGACGGTCCACGTTTGGTGATGCTGGTACTGGCCAAGCGCAATAGACAAAAAGAACTGTTAAAATTAGTAGACAGTGTCTGTCCCTCTGCCTTTGTGTTATTTGACGAGCCCCAGAATTTCCGAGGAGGCTTCTGGACTAAAAAAATTGGACGACATAGGAAAAAAGTAAAATGAAAAAAAAGTTATTAAGATTGGCCGCTTGTTTAATAAGTGCCTTGCTTGGTGGCGGAATATTTGCTTTGTTTCACATGCCTCTGCCTTGGCTTCTCGGCCCGATTGCGGTAACAATGATCGGCTCCAGCCTCTTAAAACTCAATTTTTTTTGCCCTGTTTTTATAAGAAATATAGGGCTCCTGCTCATTGGCTATGCAATGGGTGCCTCATTTACCGGCAACATCTTGACCTTGATTGCCGCCCAGCTACCCTGGATGTTGTTAATGACGGTAATGACTTTACTATTTTGTTTTTTTCTGGCTTATGTTAATTCCAAAATTGCAAAAGTCGATTACCTTACAATTTTAACAGGCAGTATGCCGGGAGCATTCAGTCAAATGATAGTTTTAGCGGAAGAAATAGAAGGTATTAATTTAGCGGTGGTTACCTTTTTTCATGTTATTAGGTTATTGATGATTGTTCTAATCATCCCGCTAATGGTATTCAGCCCCTTATTTAGTACCGGCAATGCCTTAATTTCAGGCGATGCTGTCTTTCTACAAGAATGGCAATGGAAAAGCTTATTTCCCAACGTCCTTATCTTTGCGGTTGTGGCCGTACTCTGTGCTTTACTGGGGAAGAAGATAAGGCTGCCGACCCCTTACCTGCTGGGTCCTGTGATCGGGACTGCGGCTCTGTGTTTAATTGGACTTCAAAGCTTTTCCCTGCCGCCAATCATGACCAATATTTCCCAATTGTGTGTAGGCTGTTATATAGGATTATTGCTAAAACCCCAGCAAATGGCCAACATGTCCAAAGTGGTGGCTTGTGCTATACTTAATGGCCTTTTCTTAATCCTCTTTTCCTGGGCTTTAAGTCAGGTTCTTGTTCTGTTGCACGGTATACCTTCTGAGACAAGCTTTTTGTGTTTAGCACCTGGGGGAATGGATCAAATGGGCATCATAGCCCATGAAAAAGGGGCAATTTTATCTTTAGTGACTTGTTATCAGATGTTTCGATCCTTTTTTATTTTATTATTTATGCCTCCTCTTTTAAAATTATTATGGAAGTATAAACACCCCTTGCCCAGTGATGTCAGGCCGCTTTCCAAAAAGGAAGATTGAGAAAATCAAAAAGGAAAATGGAGTATTTGGTCAAGTTTAATGGTAAAAAAGATGCCTTCAAGGATTGTACTGACTCCCCAATCATTAGATTTTTAGGTCTAACTTTTAGGGGTCAGTACAGATGAAGGCATCTTTTTCCATACTTGGTTTATTGTTATAACCTTAGAGGAAGAATATCAATGTATTTAAGATAAAGAGTGGAATCAAGAAGACCAAGGCCCATCCCATATAACCAAAGAAACTCGGCATTTTTATTTTATTCTCTTCAGCAATAGAACGAACCATAAAGTTGGGAGCATTTCCAATATAAGTGTTGGCTCCCATAAATACGGCACCACAGGATACTGCTAATAGCATCTCGGGGGCAATGGTTCCTACGGTTGTAACTATACCTGAAGTTGAGCCTAAACTAGCTGCAGTAGTCATAAATACCAAGTAGGTCGGAGCATTGTCCAGGAAACTGGAGAGGGCTCCTGTGGCCCAGAAGAACTGTGCAGGGTGAGCTAACCCCAATTCCGAACCACGGGCACTTAAAATAGCCAAGGCCGGAATCATGGTAATAAAGATACCGATAAAGAGGATCGCAACTTCTTGAATAGGATACCAAGTAAATTTATTATCTTGGCGAATAGTTTTAGATGTAGTTTTAACTGAAAGGTAAGCGGCCAGTAATATTGTCAAATCTCTAATAATATTAACAAAAGGCAAAACGATGGTATCTGCACCGTATTTAAAAATAGTAATACCATAAAGTTCACCGGTAGCTAAATTGGCAAAGGCAGAAGTTTTAGGTAGAATTCCGCTTAAGATAACTGAACCGACAATCATGGCTAAAAAGATAATATTGTGCAGCCCTTCTACTCTTAACGGTTCTTTCACGGTATTTTCATTAATGTTAGGAACATTGGTTCCTAAGGTAATTTCTTTACGGTAATAATATTTATCCATAATATAATAAATAGCCAGCAAAATAATAGCATTAAAAGCCATAGGGCCTAATAAATTCATAGTCCAGAAAAAAGGTACTCCCCTTAAAAAACCGAGAAATAAGGGGGGATCCCCAACAGGTGTTAAGGAACCACCCATATTACTAACCAGGAAAATAAAGAAAATTATCATATGAGTTTTCTTTTGACGCCACTCATTAGCCCGAATTAAAGGCCTGATTAACAACATGCTAGCTCCGGTAGTCCCAATCCAGCTGGCGAGAATAGTACCAATTGTAAGAAATATTAAATTAACCTCCGGAGTACCTTTTAAAGAACCCCGCAGGATAATGCCGCCTGAAACAGCAAACAAACCAAAAAGAAGAATGATAAAGGGAATGTAATCCAGGACTATTTGATGTAATAATTGTTCGACGGCCATGCCTCCACCATAAGCAATTAGGAAAGGGACAAAAAATACCAGTGACCAAAAAGCACTAACCTTACCCATATTACGTTCCCACCATTGGCCGTTAACCAAGGGACAAATAGCAATAGATAATAGCATTCCAACAAAAGGCAAAACACTCCATAGAGGTAAGGTGCTCCCCAGCTGAGTTCCTTCTCCACCGGACGCTAAAGCCACACTATTAACGGAAAGTAAGAATAGTACAGTGCATATAAAAACGACAAACACTTTTTTGGGTTTCAATAATAACATCCTTTCATACTGTTTTATTATGGTTCAAGTAGTTTCCACTCCTATCCTTCTTTTTGTCTATTATTCCTATCATCCCCCTTAATGCAAACTTACATTTTTATGTACATTTTACATTAATATACATATAGCTATTATGTAACATTATATCATATAAAAACATTATACAACTTTTTATTATAGAAGGTATTAAAAAAAAATACCACTTTTAAGTGGTATATCTTATTTATGGGGTAAATCTTTGTGGTTTTGTCTTGCCTAGAAATCTGACATCAATATTTAAACCCCAATCCCAAAGCTTTGATTATGGAATATGCTGCTTCAGCTCTGGTCACAGGCCGGTCGGGGTTAAATTTCCCATCTTTTGGTCGAGGAATAATATCCAGTCCTGTTACCAGGGAAATATAACCTTGGGATGCTGGGGCAAAGGTTTGCGCATCATTAAAAGAAGAAGTAAAGATACTGTTAAGGCGAGCTATTTTATCCAAACCTAAATAGCGAATAATGATTTTGCTGAAAAGTTCTTTGGATACAATTTGGTTTGCTGAGACTTCCTCTTGTAACCAGCCCAGCCTTTTCGCTTCTTTAATAATGTCGGCAGAACTAAGATTGTTGTCAATAATCCCGTTCTTGACGGCTAGTAAGGCTTTAAGCAGGGAATGGACAGTAATATTTTGCTGCGGTTTAAATTCATTTCCATATTCTCCAAATATCCCGGCTAATCCCAGGACCGTAATTTCCTTGGCGTAAGGATTGTCAGCAATATCATTAAAGTTAAGTCGACATGGTTGGTCGGTTAGGGGTTTACCCCGCCAATCCAGAAAGATACCGCTTTTAGCATCCATAAGGTCAGAACTGGCACCGTTTATGGCCGCGGGCCTGTAGACCAAGCGCGCTTCTTTAGCTTCCCCCTGATCATAAACTATAGCATACTGCAATTCCATAGGCCTGGAGTGGAAAAATAATTCTTCGGCCTGATTTTTAGGCATTGCCACTGCAAGTTCAGGAAATTCAAGATTCCACCAGTTTAAACTATAGGAAGTGATTTTTTTTGTTACTAGATCCACTGTGGCGCTAATTTGATTGGCGGGGAATAGGATGCCGTTGACCATGCGCTGGTAGTTAAAAGTGATGGAAGTTCTGTCATCCGGCAAGGGCAATTTTGCTGCCGGTTCACTGCTATTTGGGTTTTCTAGGGCTAAGTTATCGGTATTTAATTTTGTCTGCTTGAACTTATCCGGCTGAATATGTTTAACAAAGTCTTCAGCAATTTTTAAGGCTTCACTGGGAGAAATAAGTTTAGTTTGGTCGGAAGAAGTTGCCGATGAATTATAGGAGCTAAAACTTATCAGTTCACCATTTTCAGCGTTGACTTTGGCACTAATAAACTGGGTTCGATTTTGGCTTTCCCAGTGGAAAGACCATGCTCGATTGCCGCGCAGGCTGCTGTCTTTATAAAGATTCATATTTCTAATACTAAAATCTTTAGGGATTTCTACCCACTTTTGAACAGCTTCTATCGCTTGTTCTTTCGTCAGCAGTTTAGCAAGATCTGCTATTTCTTGCTGTTCTTGGGGAGTTAAAGTGGCTTCTTTAGAATCAAGCTCTTTTGATCCCATGCCTCCAATTATTCCGGTTTCATCGGCCCAGAATTCATCCTGGTTAAGAATCACCGGGTGCCCCGTCAGGGCATCAATTGTGCCGTTGTTTTTTAATTGGTAAACTAGCCGAACCTTTTCTTGGCCCTTGTCATTGGTTTGGAGCGGTCTGACTTCAGGGGCTAAAAAATATCGAAGTTCAAGTAGGTTAGATTCGCTCAAGGCTTGAGCTGCTTTAGTGGCATCAATAGTATTGGCTTTGGCAAAGGTAAGATCAGTCCAATTAAGGTTATAGGACATTAAGCGGCCTGTTTCAGAGTCGATCTGGATACCGGCTCCATCGCCCGGAACCGGAATGTTGTTTTCTGTCCTTTGCCAAGCAAAACTGTAGGAGGTTTGCCCATAATCATTAAGTGGAATTATGGTGTTATCTGTAATTCGTTTAAGACGTTGGTATTTGTCCCCGGCTAACTTTTTTAAATTTTGATCCGCTAATTTTTCAGCCTGCTGTAAGCTTATGTCCGGAATTTTATATGATTGGTTTGGGGTGTAGGGTTTAGAATAGTGAATACTTAGAATGTCACCGCTTACAGCATCAACATAGGACATAAGACTTCCTGCTTTTGCCCCCTCAGAAGACCAATTTAAATACCAAGCCTGGTGTGAATTATAATTGCTAAATCCGGATGAGAAATCTTTGAGTTCTGTCGGGATTTCAATTTTCCCCTTGACTGTCTGGATGGCTTGTTCCAAAGAAATAAGGGGCTTAGATGTACCTTTAGCTGATGATTGTTCAGCCCTGGCCAATAAAGGGGCCGGCATGCCTAATTGAACAAGCAGTATTATAGCCATAGAAAAAACAAACAAACGGCGGGTTAACACATTATCACGTTCCTTTCTTGGTATCTAATATAAAAGACTTCAAGATAATGTGTTTTATGACGCAAATTTTTGTAAAATTTCCCTGTTCTAAGGTTAAGAAATTGCATACAGTATATTATTCATCAATAGTAGATTTTTGGCTTAATTTATGCTAAAATTGATAATCACATTTGTTCAATATAATTGTTATTTCTGTTTAAAAAATCCCATAAGGAACAAATATGTTCTTTTTTTTTGAGTAGGGTAGGGCTGGCGAGTAAAGTATGTATATTTCTAAAAAGGAAATTCAGATAACATATGCTGACACGGATATGATGGGGGTTATTTACCACGCCAATTATCTGAAGTGGTTCGAGTTAGGCCGAACCGAACTTATTAAGGAACTTGGTTTTAATTATCAGGATATGGAGAAGGCGGGTTATGTGGCACCCGTTTATGAAGTTAAAGTTACATACAAGAGACCTGTTCGTTACGGTGATGCTATCTATGTAGAAACCTGGATTGAAGAAAATACCGGTGTAAAAACTGTTTATGGCTACCAAATTGTTAACGATCAAGGCCTTGTTTTTGCTCAAGGGACAACAACCCATATAGTAGTGCGTAAGGATAATTTTAAACCAATACAATTTAAAAAAGTTTTCCCAGGCTGGTTCCAAAAATATGAAGAAATTAAGAAGCATAAATCCGATTAAACTTTTGGTTTTAATTACTCTAATTGCATCGGGAAATCTTGGGGCTTAGTGAGGTGAATAATATATGGAATGTATAGGTAAAGAGGATATGGAAGTTTTTAAAGAAGAGTTACTGCGCAAACTTAGTGAAAAGGCGTTAGTTAGTAGTAATATAGCTCCTGAACTATACACTAAATATGAGGTAAAAAGAGGCCTTCGTGATGCGGACGGCAAGGGAGTCTTGGTTGGGCTTACTGAAATTGGGGATGTACATTCCTATATTCTTGATGAAGGGGAAATGGTTCCTGTGCCCGGAAGGCTAACTTATAGGGGCATTAATATTAAGGATATTGTCAATGGTTTTATGGCCGACGGGAGATTTGGTTTTGAAGAAGTTACCTACCTACTTCTTTTTGGTCACCTTCCGGACGAAAAGACCTTAAAGGATTTTAAGAAGCTTTTAGGTATATATCAGCAGCTACCGGAAGACTTTGTACGTGGAGTAATCCTCCATTCGCCCGGTAAAGATATTATGAATATGCTGGCCAGAAGTGTTCTGACCCTGTATTCTTACGATGATAATGCCGATGATACTTCTATCCCTAATGTACTTAAACAATGCTTGAAGCTTATTGCCTGGTTTCCTTCCCTGGCGGTTTACGGCTATAATGCTTATGTTCATTATCATGGCAATAAAAGTCTTATTCTCCACAGCCCCAGACCTGAGCTAAGCACTGCAGAAAATATCCTGTATATGTTGCGGCCGGATTGCAAATATACGGAGCTGGAAGCAACTCTTCTGGATTTGGCCCTTGTATTGCACGCCGAACACGGAGGGGGTAACAATTCTTCATTTGTTACCCATGTCATAACCTCTACCGGAACCGATACTTACTCGGTAATGGCTGCTGCTATTGGGGCTTTAAAAGGGCCGAGACACGGAGGAGCCAATATAAAGGCAGTCTATATGCTGGAGGATATAAAACGAAATGTTAAGGATTGGCAGGATGACGATGAGATACGAAACTATCTATTCAAGATTCTAAGGAAAGAAGCCTTTGATAAAGCAGGCCTTATTTATGGCATCGGACATGCTGTTTATTCCATTTCCGACCCTCGCGAGGTTATATTTGAACACTATGCCAGTAAACTGGCTAAGGAAAAAGGACTGGAAGAAGAATTTAATTTATATCTTAAGGTTGAAGAGCTTGCCCCAGGTGTTATTGCAGAACACACCGGAAATAACAAAGTAATCAGTGCCAATGTGGATTTTTATTCCGGATTTGTTTATCGCATGCTAGAGATTCCGATTGAAATGTTTACACCGATATTCGCAATTTCCAGAATATCCGGCTGGAGTGCCCACAGAATTGAAGAAATAATTAGCCATGGGAAGATTATCAGGCCGGCTTATAAGAGCGTAGCTCCCCGTCGAGAGTATATACCTTTGAAAGACAGGTAAGTATAAGGTGGGAGAGCAGGAGTCGGGGGGCAAGATATGAAAGGTCAGAAGACATGGAAGCATAAAAAGACAAAGGGGCATAAAGGAACTTTGGTTTCATTATGCTCCTTTTGTATTTCATAACTTTAATTTTAGAATTTATTCTGCTAAGATAAGGCTACAAAGAAGTTGGGATTTTGCATAATGATAACGGCGAAGTAATAATTACGCCAAAGTATTGCTTGGATTAGTAGTGGGGTGATAACCTTGGTTGGGGTTGAACAAGTTTCGGGTTTTTTGGCCAAGTATGGAGCAAAGGTTTTTATACAATCAAGGTCAACTTCGTTGGTTAAAGACTGTGTTTTTTTATATCAGGCAAAAGCTCCGTTAAGAACAAATATACTGTATGCCTGTACATCTGCAGAGCTTAGTGTTTTACCTACCAGCTCATCGGAATTAAATATTTTGTGTATAAATGAAGGCAATCTTGATGATAATTATTGGACCCAAATAAAACATAATGTAATCGTAGTTCCTGCCAATAGGGAGACGGATAGTATAGACATAAATCATTTAGTTAATAGTGTCTGTGAATATTTGAACTCATACTGGGAGTTAACCTTGGCTCAGTCTAAGTTGACGGAAGTTCTTCTTTCAGGAATGGGTCTGCAGCAAATTGTTGATACCGGCAGTGAACTTTTAGGAAATCCCATCCTTGTTATTGATATCAGCTTTAAAGTGGTTGCTTATAGCAGGACAATTCAATCTGATGATATTCCTTGGCAAAAGATGACGGAGAGCGGGTATTGTTCTTATGAAATGATTGATGTCATGATCGACGATAGATATGAGCATAGGTACAGCAAATTTCCTGTATACGTAAAAGCCCAAGCTATTTATCCTTATAATTCTCAGCTTTCCGGGATTAGAATCCGGGGGAAAACGGTTGGGCATGTCAGTCTAATCGAATGCAAAAGACCAATAAAAGAGACCGATGCTCTTCTTCAGAAATTTCTTTGTGACGTAATTGCCTGTGAAATGCAAAAAGACAGTTTTACTAGTCAGTCTAAGGGGGTTATGTACGAGAATTTTATTGCCGATTTATTGGACGGTAAGATTAAAAACCGTAGGGTAATTGAGGAAAGAATGAAATTATTGGATTTTCTAAGGCAAGATATTTTTTATATCTTGACCGCGCGTTTGCGGCCCGAAATTGCAGTTAATAAGCCGCTTTTGTATTTTAGAGATGTTTTAGAAACTATTATTAGCGACAGCAAATGCCTCATCTATAAAAATGATATTGTTGCTCTGATTAGCAAAAGTAAGGAAAACGGTTTAAACAAAGCTGAGTTAGGTGAAGTTATTGGCTTCCTAAAAAAGCACCGCATGGTTGGCGGTTTAAGTAATTGTTTTGAAAATGTGGCAGAGGCTAAAACCTTTTACCAGCAGTCCTGCAAGGCCATTGAGCTGGGGCTGCGCTTGGATAGTGAGAAAACGTTATTTCAATATGAGCATTATTTTGTTTATAATCTGTTTGAAATTGCCGAAAAACAGGAAGATCTAAAGAATTTTTTAAGCCCTTTATTATTTCGGCTTATGAATTATGATTTGCAGAACAATACTGACTATATGGGCAGTTTGTATGCTTATTTGGCCAGTGGCAATAACCTAACCAAAGCCGCTCAAGTGTTTGACATCCATCGTAATACTATGAATTACCGTATAAAACGGATTGAGGAAATTATGAATGTCAATCTCAATGATCCCAATGTTAGTTTTATCCTCAATTTCTCTTTTAAATTGCTTTTGTTTTCTAATTATGGTGGGTCAAACTTGACTGAGGTTTTGAAAAAGTTATCAAGATTATGAGTGAAGGCTTTTAGGTTCTTAGGCTGTGAACAATCTTTTATTGCGTTCAAATCTATAGTCCTTGGTATTTAGGAAGAAGTACTGGTATACTCCACATTCGGTCCGCCTGAAAAATGGATGATCGGTCTCCGTAAATCCTCAATGACAAAGGGGCTGTGCTTCATTCCTGCAGGGACATAGATGAGGGCGCTTTTGGTCAATACGATCCATTCCTCCTCCAGCAGGAATCTCACTGTTGCGCCCAGATCACTGGGGTTATCGGGGTCAGTACCAATGAAACCGAGAAATTCATCAAAATCATGGGTATGAGTCGGGGGAGCGGGTTCGCGGGGGCTGATAAACCACATAATCTCAAAATAGGGGGCCTCGGCCATGGTGGACCCATCCATATAGAGAATTTTTCTCATGATCGAGGGATCGGCCACTCTCCCTGGCTTGTCAGGCGTGTATCATACGTAATCAGATGGTCGTATTTACCCATTTTTTTCTCCTCTCTGTTTTTACTTATTTAAATTTTCAAATGGCATTTGAACTACTATTCTAAATACTTAATTGTCGTTAGTTTGCTCTAAAATCCTGCGGTATATCTTAAGATTACAGCTTTAGCCTTAAATATTGCAGCATAGGTCATAAGACTTAAGATTGGCGTTTTTGATGTTTTTAACTTCATAGGCATCGCCAATAACGTAAACATCGGGTATGAGGTAACGGAAGGGGTCAATGGCGGCGGTATTGCTTTTCATGCCGAAAGCTTCTACCACATAATCGGCGGGAAGTGTTTTTTGCTTCCAATCCTTATCCTCCACGACGACACCTTCTGTAGTGATGGAACGGACAATATGACGGCCAAGCTTGGTAATTTTATGCTCCTCGAGGAGATAAAGCAGCATTTGGCGGGTTATGGGATGAAGACCGGAGGCGAAATCCTTCTCCTCAATTTGGTCTACAATTGTCACCTCACAGCCGTCCATAGCCAGTTGAAGAGCCGACTCGCAACCGGATAGCCCTCCGCCGCAGACCACGATGCGGCCTGACAGTTTAACTCTGCCGGAATCAACATCCAGGACGTTGAAAACGTTTTCCAAGTTCAATCCCGGCACAGGGGGTCTTAGGGGTACACTGCCTGTGGCAATTAATATGACATCAGGAGATTCGGCCCTAACCATGGCGGGGGTTGCTTCACAGTTTAAACGGATATCGGCTCCGCACTGTAGAGTGGTTCGGCTAAGCCATTGGGTATAACGTAAAAGATCGTCCTTGAAAGACAATTTATTGATATCGTGCAGCAGACCGCCAAGGCGGTCATTTTTTTCAAACAGGACGACCTCATGTCCGCGCTTAACCAGAGTCTGCGCCGCCTGGCAGCCGGCCACCCCGCCGCCGATAACTACCACTTTCTTTTTTTCCTCGGCCTTTCTTACTTTGTCATAAGGAAAGCTCCTTCCCAGGGAGGGGTTAACGGCACAGGAAATATGGGAACCAAAACCGCCGGCGCAGCTGTAGCAGCGCAGGCAGGGACGAGTATCTTCCGGACGCCCGCGCCAGGCTTTGTGTAACATTTCGGGATCAGCGAGCAGGCTGCGGGCTATGGCACACATATCGGCGCTGCCTTCGGCGATAATTTTTTCAGCCATATCGGCCGAGACAATGCCACCCACAACGCTGACCGGAATTCGGATTTCCGGACACTGTTTTATAGCCCGGGCATAGGGTATATTGGCTCCTTTGGGACGGTAATAGGGAGGCATGCTATAAAACTTTTGCTTATCGATATTGAGGCCTGCGGATACATTGACCAGGTCAATATATTCTTGGGCCACCTTCAAAAACTCAATAACCTCCTGAACTTGTACGCCGCCCGGGACGATTTCATCGCCGCTAATACGGTATTCAATAAGAAAGTCTTTACCTACAGCTTCTCGCACGGCTTTAAGTACCATAAGCGGAAACCTGATGCGGTTTTCAAAGCTGCCGCCATAGATATCGGATCTGTGGTTGGTAAGGGGGGACATAAACTGGGCCAGGAGTTTGCCATGGGCGCCGTGAATCATTACCCCGTCAAAACCGACTTTTTTCAGCCGAAGGGCACAGTCGCCAAAGCAATGGACAACATATTCAATATCATGCTGATCCATCTCCTTAATATATTGGCTTTGTCCGGGAACTGGGATATTGGAGGGGGCCAAAACATAAGGAGCAGTAATCACTTGCGGGTTAGCCCCGCGTCCGGCGTGCACCAGTTCTACGGACAGTTTGGCACCGCCGCGATGCGCTGCTTCCGCCAGCAGGTACAGATGGTTGATTTTCAAGTCGCTCGTTACATCCAGTTCGGAGGGATAGTCCGGAGCCGTGGCTTTATCTACGGGGGTGGCTCCGAGCGTAATCAGCGCAACACCGGTACGGGCTTGGGCCTCTACGAAATCGATATAAGCTTGGGTAGCTTCCCCGTTGCAATTGGTTAGGTCACTGACCAAGGGAGAGAATTCTATGCGGCTTTTCAAAGTGGTATGGCCGACCTTAATAGGTGAGAATATATGTTCATAATTATTAAACGGTACTTTCATAACCTTGCTCCTTTCTTATCATAACCTTCCAGGTTAACCAATGCAGAGAAGTCCGCCGTCATGGACAATAATAGTGCCTGTGATATGACAGCCGGCAGGGGAAGCCAGAAAGACACAAAGAGCACCAATCTCTAGAGGCTCACCGAAGCGGTGCATGGGCATGCGTTCTTCAATTTTGGTGAAAGCATCGGGAGGAAGTTGCTTATCAAGATCGGAATGGGTTGGGCCGGGTGCTATGGAGTTAACTCGGATGCCGTAATCGCCGAATTCGATCGCTAAGGACCTCGTTAAGTTGTCCAGGGCCGCTTTACAGGCATGGTAGGCAATATTGGGATGGGTCCTGGTACCGGCTACGGACTGGCCGCCGATAGACGAGATATTAATAATGCTGCCGCCCTTTTTCCCTTCAATTATTTTGGGAGCAAAGGTATAGATCACATTGGCCGGGCCATGAAAATCCGTTGCCGCCACCTCATGCCATTGGCGGAGGTTTTCATCTTCCAGAAAACGAACTGAGGCGGCGATGCCGGCGTTATTGACCAGGACATCGATGCTTGGAAATACCTCAAATACTTTTTGGGCGGCATTTTTGACACTTTCCAGATCGGCTATGTCCGCTTGGAAGACATATGAGGCTATGCCGTAAGCAGCCAGTTTTTCGGCGGCTGCCTTGCCGCTTTCCGGATTGCGGCAGAGGATAGCCACATTAGCTCCGCCCTGGGCAAAGGCCGAAGCAATACCAAACCCGATCCCGCGGTTTCCCCCGGTAATAACGACATTTAGTCCTTTTATGGAAAAAGCACCTTCCATAGTGGTGATGGGTGATGTCCTAATGACCATATTGCTCCTCCTTCCAGTCAGAAAAAAATAATCCAATAACAAATTGTTTTTTCAGCAGAAACATTAGAAACGACCTAAGCTAACGGCTATGTCATGGGCTGTACCGGTAGCGTTAGCAATATTTTGGGGAGTAATACAGTCCCCGATCATATGAAACTCCGGGGCGCAGAACCTAAGGGCCAGGGCTTCATCTTGCAGCGGTTGCTGGCCGACGGCATAAATCACGCTATCCGCTTCCAAAAATTCTTTTCCTTCTTTTGTTTCACAGACAATGCCCTGAGCGGAAATCTCATTAACTTTGGTATTGAATCTAAGGCTGATTCCGTGTTTTTTAAGTTCTACCTCCAAACTTCTGGCGTGAAGTATATTGCCGCCGTCGCTGATTTTATCCGTTAGCTCCACAACGGAGACAAGCTTGCCCAGGATGGACAGGTATATAGCCAGTTCCAAGCCCACGAGACCGGCACCGATGATAATAGCCTTTTCACCGACTTTTTGCGGATATCGATAGGCTTCTTCAGCTCCCAGGACATTAGGCCCGTCGATGCCCGGAATATCCGGTTTTACAGGTCTAGACCCCAGGGCGGCAATAATAACATCCGGCTCAAGGGAAGAAGCCAGTTCCGGAGTGACTTCAGTATTGAGACGGAGATCAATATTTGCTGTGGCTATGGCTTGAGCCTGGGAATCCAGGTACATAGCCAGCTTTTTCTTAAAAGGCACATCTTTTTCGCAGCGGATGGCGCCACCCAGGACGCCGCTTTTTTCACAGAGTATGACTTGATGGCCGCGCTCGGCGCAGCTTAAAGCCGCCTGCATGCCGCCGATACCGCCGCCTACGACAAGCACTTTTTTTCGGGTTTTAGCTTGCCTGAATTCGTACTTGGATTCGTGTTCCCGACCGCTTTCCGGATTGACCGCGCAATATTTAACTCCATATTTCATTTGTGTAGAGAAACAGTGCAGGCAGCGCAGGCACCATTTGATATCATCCAGGCGCCCGGCCCGTATTTTATTGGGCAGATCGGGGTCGGCAATTAGGCTTCGGGCTATTTCAACGACATCCGCTTTTCCGGAGGCGATAATTTCTTCCAGCATTTCCGGTTCACCCAGGGCTCCAATTGCTGCGATAGGAGTTTTGACGTGTTTTTTTATTTCGGCGGCATACTTTACATTGCAGCCGTCACCTAAGAACATACTGGGAGTCATAACAGAAAATGCTTCTTGGACCTCGTGGCTTCCCACCGAAACATTTATCAGATCCACGTATTCCTCTAACTGTTTAGCAAAGGCAATGCCTTCTTCAAGGTCATATCCGCCGTCATAACCTTCACTGGCACTAATTCGGATCTCAATTGGGAAATTGGGACCTACGGCTTTACGTACCGCCTCGCAGACGGCAACGGCAAATCGGGCGCGGTTTTCGATGGCGGGCCCGCCCCATTTGTCTTTTCGTCTATTGAGCTGGGGAGAAAGGAACTGTTGTAACAACCAGCCGTGACCGGCATGAATTAATATCATGCCAAAACCGTAGTTTTTGGCGGCAGCGGCAGCAGCTGCGTATTTTTCAATGGTCCGTTCAATAATCTCCTCCGGCATTTCCCGGATAATTCTGCCGTCTAATTCTAATTCCACTGGACCGTAAGCCACTCCCCTGGAAGTAGCGCCGAATACGGACAGATCACGGTTGGCGTACATACCCGCATGTTGCAGTTCGGCAGTGGGCACGGCGCCGTACCTGCTTATGGCTTTGGCTATTTTCTCCAGAGGCATTAGGGATTGAGGATTATCAATACAAATATGATTGAGGCTGCCCCGGCCGAATTCCGTGTCCACAACCAATTCCCCGGTGGCAACGGAAGCTGCTCCGCCCATGGCTTTCCTGCCATAGTAATCCCCTGCTTCCAGCGGCCAGACACTGTCATAGGTCATATTGCGATATCCGGTGGGAGCGGCAAATATCCGATTGCGGAACAAGGTGCCGCGGAGTTTTAAGGGTTCAAACAGATGTGGGTACTTAATTTTTTTCATTATTTTTCCTCCATTGTTTTTGACCTTAATAAAGTTTAAACAAGAATTACATTAACAAGTTCGGCAGGTAGGTGGCTATGCCGGGGAAGATGCTCATAAGCAGGGCCATAGCCAAATAGGCGAAAATAAATGGAATGGACCCCTTGAATACTTGTTGCAAGGCAACCCC
>JAAYMU010000149.1 GCA_012521215.1 Peptococcaceae bacterium
CTTTTCTCCCTCCTTATTTTTTGATAAGCCAGCCGTCGAGACAGACACCGGCAGCTTTGTCTATTTTACGGTTAAAAGCTTCGGGATACTTTTTCTTCCAATTTTCCATCTCCTCATCCGTGACCTTCTCGACCTGCACTAAATAGCCGCTAGTAGCCATTCCGGTAGCATTTTTAGAAGTCATGGAGGTGGGGGAGATGGAGTTTATACAGCCGCCGCGATCCAGTACACCCGGAATAATGGGGTCAAGCCGCGATCCGTGATCAATATAACAGGTCCGAGGGATTAAGCGTTCGGTCACGTAAGCTGCGGCCAGCACAATTCCTCGTTCATTAAAGATTTTAACTATATCCCCGTGCTTAATGCCGCGTTTTTCAGCTTCTATAGGGTTAAGCCATAGGGGTTCGTATTGGTAGCCGTCTTTAGCCCGGATTTTCATGGTTTCGATTTCCCGGGTCCAGATCACATCATCGCATTGAGCATGCATCCGCCAGCGACCGTGGTTAGACATGCAAAGAAGCGGATATTTCTCGGCCCGCTGACTGGAAAGACGCTCGTCGTGACTTTCGCTTTTTTCAATCCAGTGAGGAACCGGTGGTCGTTCCGGATCATCCGGCATATGCTTTTCTATATCGGACGAAGAATACTCCAAGAGTCCCGTAGGCGTTGACAGGGGGTTATTCTCAGGATCTGCATAGAAGTTGTAAAGACCGGCAGGAAGATGCTGGGCTTCTTCATCAATGGGAAGTACAAAAATCTTTTTCTCCTGGAATTCTTCCCAGGACATATGCTCTTCTAAGCCGGTCGCTTTATAGAAGAAACGCACCCGTTCTTTTTCACTTAATTTTCCGGTATAAGCATCATAGTATTCAGGTCCCAGTTTCTCAGCCACTTTGGCACAAACATCAAAGTCGGACAGGGATTCACCCCGAGGCTCAATACAGGGTTCTACCAGGTAAATAGATTGGAAGACGCCGCTGCTGTAATCGTTGCCCAGATCGTTCATTTCGTGTTTGGTGAGAACGGGTAAGATCAGATCGGCAAAGTAGCAATCGTTTTCCATCCAGGGGTGCTGAACAACAAAGGTCTCAATATCAGGGTGCCGGTAAGCATCAATAAAGAGATTGCCATTATTCCAACAGGTAACGTTGCAAGGTGCCGAAGACCAAATCATATGCACCCGGCTTAAACCCGGACGGGGGTAGACCATTTTTTCAAATTGGTATTTATTGGTGGGGAGACGGTAGTTGTTCTCTTTGGGTACCTGGCTGGTGCTGAAGCAATGCATACCATACCATTCGGCATGGCCTTCCGTAATAGCTTTATGCACCAAACAGCGCGGAATAAACTGCTTGGGTGCGGGCAATTGCTTGAAGAGTTCTATCAGTTCCGGAGCACGCTCTTCCTGCTCAGGAGTCAGACAGAAGCGTTTCATGTTAAGCTCTTCGGGGAGATCGCCGTCTACAGGACGAAGGGGGTCGGCGCAATGCGGCATAGGTGGTAAAAATTTAGGAGTAAAGGGCACCGGATAAGTTTTGGCCCACATGTTCCACTCAATCATTTTAGCCTGATGCACCCCGGGTTTACCTAAGCCCTGCATCCCGAGCAGCATAATTTCCAGGCGAGCCGGCTCAGAAGAATAGGGTCCGCGAATAAAGGAACCACCGTTACCGTGTAATATACTTACAATTTTTTTAGCCCAGTGGCGAGCCAGCGCTTTGATGGTCCATTCGGCTACACCACATTTTTCACTGGCCCAGGCCGGAGTTTTGGGAATTCCGTCCTCTTTGCCCAGAACATAGTCCACAAACTTATCAAAACCGTAGGCATGCTTGGCAATATATTCTTGGTCATAAGTTTCATTGGTAATCCACTGGTAAGCTATGGCCAGCTGCAAGGCAGCATCGGTGTTGGGAAGGATGGGAATCCACTTGTCGGCATGAATGGCCGCGCCGTAGTTTAGGTCCGGGCAAATATAGATAGATTTAATCCCAAGTTCCGTGAACCAATAGCAAAGAAGAGTAGGCAGATGGCCGCCAAAACCAAGGGGGGTTACCTCGGGATCACAGCCCCAGAACAATAAGGTATCGGAATGTTTGGCGATATCAGGGATAAGGTTAGTCCGTGGAGCTTGTTGTCCAACAGGTTCGCAGCCCCAAACGTGTTTGGCGCCCCAGTACCAGCCCTCCCAGCTATCCATATTACGCATTTGCAGCGTATAGCCGCCCATGAGAGAGAGTAGACGGTTGGGACAGCCATGGCTGGGAGCGACGTGTTTGCCTTCTCCATGCATGTCCGACTGGCAGAGAACTGCTTCCGGTCCGTAGGTTTCTTTAATGCGTTTTAATTCATCCGCGCAGATCTGAGCCGCTTCATCCCAGGAAATGCGGACATAACCTGATTTGCCGCGGTTTTGCGAATTGCGCTCACCCTTGGGGTCCCAGTCTACACGTTTCAGAGGGTAAAGCACTCTGTTCGGGGAATAAACACGGTTTTTGTAAGCCAGGCCAAAATGAGTTAAGTTTACTCTTTGCGGTGGCTTAAAGGTTTTACCGCGAGCTTCAATTTTCCAGGGATTGCAATGAGTATCGGTATATTCCGTATCATATTCGTAAGGTCTGATCCGGGTCATCTTGCCATCGTTGATGTCCACAACACAAAATGCACCGCTTTCAGGTCCCATAAGGCTGAAGCTAACCAGGCTTTGGGAATCAGGCTTGAATTTGTTACTCAATGTTTCTACCTCCTTCTTAAGTAAATTGTAAAAATATTCTGAAATAACCTTCTTGGCCATAATGCCAGAAGTCTGCTCTAATTAAAGTATAATTCAATTTGGCAAAAAGAGAAACAAAAAGTACCTATTATTACAACTTTTGGTTATTAATTTTTCATGGACATTTTATAATCCGGATAAAACTTATTTGGATAAGATTTCACAAAAAGGATGTGGAGTATTTGGGCAAGTTCTATGGCAAAAAAAAATGCCTCCATAAAGGCATTTTCTTTAATATTTGGATTATAAGTAGTTAACTTTGATTGGTAAATCTATTAATTATTAGCCCGCTTGCTTAACTGATTGAGCATATTTTTTGGCCATTCTCGACTTTTTCCGGGCAGCTTTATTCTTATGAATCAAGCCTTTGGCTGCAGCTTTATCAAGGGCGCGTGAAGCTTTCTGCAGAGCTTCGGCAGCTTGTTCAGGATTATTTACAAGGGATTCCTCAAAACGACGAATTGTTGTTTTCAAGGCAGATCTAACAGCGGTGTTTCTAGCATTTTGCACGCTACTGATTTTAACTCTTTTGATTGCAGATTTAATATTAGGCATATTGTCACCCCCTTTAATACGATCTACCGTGTGCTTTTTACGCAAAGTACATTTTATCATACATTGTCAAGCATATGCAACTATAAAAACTCTTAATCTTGTTATCCGGTCGATATCTATTATTTAGTTCTAAAAAGAGGTTGTCCTTCATATCCCTAAATATGGAAATAGGGGGAGTAGAGAATGTTTTACCAAAATACTTGGTTTAGGACTATGGCTGTGATTCTGTTTTTAATACTTTTTCTTTTTGCTATATATCTTTGTATTGTTAATAACAGTTCAAATTATTTAATCAGAATTTTAAGTGACAGGAGTTTTCCCTTTCCAATGCTTCTTCTGGATGGTGTTCCGGGATTATCCCAACCTCAGAGGGACTATATAGAGGATATGCGGTATAAAGCTGCGGCGTTGGGGATGTATTTTCTAACCGGGGTTAATATTTCGGATGCAAGAACTTACTTTCTTAGTTTTTATGCTCCTCCCAAACAAGGTATATCATGGGTTGGCTGGACTTATTATCCCAGTGATCCGGAAATGGAAGGGCCAATACTGGAGCCTTTGGACAATCCGTTCTACAATAAACCGGCTCCAATCACCAGTGAACATGATGCTTTAGTGGGAATATATCATACCCACAATGCCGAGTGTTATGCCGGGAATGGTGGAAAAGACCGGGTGGCGGGCGGTAACAACGGTGATGTAGTGAAAGTAGGTCATGCTTTGGCGGAAGCACTTAATAAGATGGGAGTAAAAACAATTCAGGATCAAACCGTAAATGATGCCGATTATGCAGAATCCTATAATCATTCTTATGAAACGGCTAAAAAAATGCTGGAAGAAAACCCTACTATCCGCATATTATTGGATCTGCATCGTGACGGAATACCGCCTGAGGTTGGCAAATCCATAGTTAAAATTGATGGACAAAATGTTGCTAAAATAATGGTTGTAATAGGTCAGAAAAATCCTAACTGGGAAAAGAATAATCGCATAGCGGAGGAAATAATTAAGATTGCGGAAGAGAAATATCCAGGACTGTTTTTTACTAGAATCACCTATGCTTCCGAAGCTCGTTATAATCAGTTTCTTACGGACGGTGCCCTTTTACTGGAGGTCGGCAGTCAGTTGAACACTCTTGAGGAGGCGATGAACGCAACCGAACCCATAGCCCAAGTATTGAAGGAATATCTTCAAAAATGATATAATTCGCAGTAGACTTAATATTATTATTGACCTTGAGTGTTGCTATTCGGAATATATTGGATTAAAGGATACTGCGAATTATGACCACGGGACAAAAAATGATAAGAGCGGCGGGCTTTTTGATGGCGGCCAATCTGCTATCCAGAATTCTCGGCTTTGTCCGGGAATCGCTGATGGCGGGTCTGTTTGGCAAAACCGGAGCAACCGACGCTTATAACACTGCTTTTATTCTTCCCGACCTGCTTTACTGGTTGCTGGTGGGGGGAGTTTTAAGTGCGGCTTTTATCCCCGTACTTTCGGAATATATTGCTAAGGGCAAGGAAGATGAGGGCTGGAAGGTAGTAAGCTCAGTTACTAATTCTATCTTTCTTTTTTTATGTGTTCTGGTTATCCTTGCCATGATTTTAACCCCTAAATTTATTGCCCTCCAAGTTCCGGGGTTTAGCCCGGAAAATAAAGAGCTGGCTATCTATTTAACCCGAATCTTGTTGTTACAGCCGGTTGTTTTGGCCTTAAGCGGAATCACAATGGGGATCCTTAATTCCTACAAAATATTTTGGCCGTCGGCTGTTGGAACCGTCTTGTATAATGCCAGTGTTATTTTTTTTGGAGCCTTGTTTGCCAATTCGGGAAATGCCCGCAGTATTTCCGGCTTTGCTTTTGGGGTGGTTATCGGGGCAGCTTTGAATTTTTTAGTTCAGGTTCCTGCTCTGCGCCGAGTAGGTATTCGTTATTACCCGCTAATTGATTTTAAACATCCCGGAGTTAAAAGAATTATGGCCCTTTCCTTGCCGATTATTATTATGTATACCTTAAATCAGTTTCAGGTAATCGTAAATTCCAATTTGGGTTCAGCCCTTGTGCCGGGGAGCCTGACTGCTATCTGGTATTCCTACCGCCTTTTTCAACTACCGGTCGGAATCTTTGCCCTGGCCATTGGGGTGGCTGTTTTTCCCACGCTGTCCGAACAGGCCGCTCTTAATAAGATGAAGGATTTTTTAGAGACGATTTCCGGAGCTATACGGCTTATTATCTATATAACCATTCCCATTTCCATCGGCATGATTGTTTTGCGCGTTCCTCTGGTTCGGGTGCTCTTTGAACATGGAGAATTTGGACCTGCTGATACCATGGCTACGGCAATTCCCCTATTCTATTTTTGTATAGGTATCACCGCTCAGGCTATTATTCAAATCCTGCCCAGGGCTTTCTATGCTTTGCAGAATACCTGGATACCGGTTATTCTGGGGGTTATCGCCATGGCCGCCAGTATTGTCTGGATGTTTGTGTTGGTAGGCCCTTTAGCCCATGGTGGTTTGGCCTTAGCTGTAACTCTCGGAGCCGTAATTCAAATGTTTCTGCTGTTTTGGGTACTGCGCGCCAAGCTGGGTAGGATTGACGGCCGAAGGTTAAGCGGGACATTTATTAAGACCCTGCTGGCTTCATCCATAATGGGAACTCTGGTCATGCTCTGGACAAAATTAATAACTCCATGGTTCGGAGTTGGCAAATTGGGATCAATTGGGGTGTTGGTTAGCGGAAGCCTAATAGGATTAACGATTTTTATTTTTATCACCAAAAAGTTCAAAATGAGAGAATATACAATGGCTTTGGAAATGCTGGGTAAAAAGAGAAAAAAAAGGTAATAAGGCTCAATATTGCTTTGGGGTAGGTTTTTTTGTTATAATTATACGTTAGTTATGGTTTATAGTATTTGGCTAAGCTGTATTTTGAAGTTGTGTAATATTTATTGCCTTATATTTACTCATATTAGGGAGAAGGATTAAATGGCTCAAGCATCAACAAAAATCAGAAATTTCTCGATTATTGCTCATATAGATCATGGCAAGTCAACCCTTGCCGATCGTCTTATAGAATACACCGGAACTCTATCCAGTAGAGAACTTAAGGATCAGGTTCTTGATTCTATGGATTTGGAACGGGAACGGGGTATTACTATCAAACTTCAGGCTGTTCGCATCCGCTACCAAGCTAAAGACGGAGAAATATACGAACTGAATTTAATTGATACCCCCGGACATGTGGATTTTTCTTATGAAGTATCCAGGAGTCTGGCAGCCTGCGAAGGGGCTTTGCTGGTGGTTGATGCCGCCCAGGGAATAGAGGCTCAAACTCTGGCTAATATCTATTTGGCTTTAGAAAATGACCTGGAAATTATTCCGGTTATTAATAAGATTGATTTGCCTAGCGCCGACCCGGACAGAGTAAAGCGGGAGATTGAAGAAGTTATCGGGCTTGACGCCAGTGATGCCATCCTGGTCTCAGCCAAAATGGGCCTGGGCATAGAAGACATTTTGGAAGCGATAGTTACCAGAATTCCTCCGCCCCAAGGCGATGATGAAAAGCCTTTAAAATCATTGATCTTCGATTCCAAGTTTGATCCTTATAGAGGTGCTATCCCTTACATTCGGGTTTTTGACGGCAAGATTAGCAAAGGTACCAACATTAAAATGATGTCTTCAGGCAAGACTTTTGAAATAACCGAAGTGGGAGTTTTTACACCGGAAATGAACATTGTTGAGGAGTTGCGGGCGGGACAGGTCGGCTATGTTGCGGGGAGTATCAAAAATGTGGGCGATACCCGGGTAGGTGATACCATTACCGATGCTGATTGTCCGGTAGCTGAAGCCCTGCCGGGTTACCGCAAAGCGGTTTCCATGGTATTTTGCGGTCTTTATCCGGTGGAAACATCTGATTATGAAAAGCTTCGGGATGCCTTAGAAAAGCTGCAGCTCAACGATGCCAGTTTGATGTATGAAAATGAGACTTCAGCAGCCTTGGGCTTTGGTTTCCGTTGCGGCTTCTTAGGACTTTTACACATGGAGATTGTCCAGGAAAGGCTGGAAAGGGAATTCGGATTAGGTATTGTTACTACAGCCCCCAGCGTAGTATATAAGGTAAATACCGTTAACCAAGAACAAGTCTATGTCGACAATCCGGCTTTGCTGCCTGAGGAGGGGGACATTGTCTCCATTGAAGAACCTGTGGTTAAGGCCACCATCTTGGTGCCTTCAGAGTTTGTGGGAGCTATTATGGAGCTTAACCAGGAGAAAAGGGGAACTTTTCTTACTATGGACTATATAACTTCCTCAAGGGTAAGTTTAACTTATGAATTGCCTTTAAGCGAAATAGTATATGATTATTTTGACCAGCTAAAATCCAGGACTAAAGGATACGCTTCTTTGGATTATGAGTTAATCGGTTATAAGGAGGCCAACCTGGTAAAGTTGGATATCTTAATTAACGGCGAAATAGTGGATGCCTTATCTTTTATAGTGCATAAAGAGAAAGCTTATGTGCGCGGAAGAAGACTTGTTGAAAAACTGCGCAGCCTTATCCCGCGTCAGATGTTTGAAGTACCTATCCAGGCTGCTATTGGCTCTCGAGTTATTGCCAGGGAATCTATCCGTGCTCTACGCAAGGATGTTTTGGCCAAATGTTACGGCGGAGACATCTCCCGCAAAAGGAAGCTTCTGGAAAAGCAAAAAGAAGGAAAAAAACGCATGAAACAAGTAGGCAGTGTTGAAATCCCGCAAGAAGCATTTATGGCGGTACTTAAAATGGATGACTAGCAAGCCGGAGGAATCTATGCCTTCGTTATATGTACATGTACCTTTTTGCCAAAAAAAATGTAACTATTGTGCTTTCTTTTCTATTCCTTATACCGGAAGCAAGACTTTTTCCTATCTGCAGGGAATGGAGCGCGAAATACATATGCGCCTAGGAGAAGTCTCCGGAAAGATTGCTTCGCTTTTTCTTGGTGGGGGCACACCAACTGTTTTAAGTGCCGAAGAGCTTGAGGGCTTACTGAACAGCCTCGAGCTTTTTGCTTTTAGTCCCCAGGCGGAAAAAACGGTTGAGGCTAATCCTGGGACTCTTGAACTTAAGAAGTTGAATATAATGTCAGGCTACGGTATAAACAGAATATCTTTAGGGGCCCAAAGCTTTAATGACCTTTTGTTGAATAGAATCGGTAGGATTCACTCGGCCCAAGATATTACCCGCAGTGTAAAGCTTATTCGTCAAGCGGGTTTTGATAATTTAAATCTGGACCTCATGTTTGGTCTTCCGGGCCAAACCCTAAGCGATTGGCAAGAAACGTTACAAAAAGCTGTGGATTTAGAACCGGAGCACCTTTCTCTATATGCCTTGACCATCGAACCGGGAACTCCGCTTGCTTGCTCATTAGGCGAGCAGTCTTACGAGCAGTCTTATTCCCTAGGATCAGCGGTTATTCCCGACGATGATATGCAAGCTGATATGTATGAGTTGGCCGCCGGTTATCTGCGAACGCAGGGGTATTGGCATTATGAAATCTCTAATTTTGCCCGGCCCGGCTTTGAATGCCGGCATAATCTCTCTTACTGGCGGGGGGAGGATTATTTAGGTCTGGGCCCGGGAGCGGTAAGCTGTCTGAATGGGATGAGGTGCAAAAACGTTGAGCATATTTATAAATATTGCAGGCTAACTCAACAGGGTTTAAAACCGGTGGAAGATTCGGAGACAGAAATCTTGACTCAGAAAGAGCTTATTTTTGAATATATAATGTTGGGTTTTAGGACTGCGGAAGGCATAGATAGGGAGTTATTTGCCAGGAAGTTTGGGAGGCCAATCCAGGATATTTATGGAGAGGTTTTGACACACTATATTGATAAAGGAATTATTTGCTCGGAAAAGGGTAGAATCAAACTTAATCCTGCTTATTACTTTGTGGCCAATTCCATAATCAAGGACTTTTCCTTGTAGATGAGATTAAAAGTAAAAACATCCACTTTTCTCTTGACAACTTTTTTTTAACATGCTAATGTAAGGTCAGATAATTAGCACTCACCTTGCAAGAGTGCTAACAACTAAGCTGGAGGTGGCAGTAATGCAGATGGATGAGAGAAAACAAAAGATATTGAAAGCCATTGTTCAAGATTATATAGCCACCGCTGAACCTGTTGGATCAAGGACTATATCCAAGAAATTTGAACTGGGAGTCTCCCCGGCTACCATTCGCAATGAGATGGCGGACTTGGAGGAGCTTGGGCTAATCGAACAGCCTCATACCTCTGCCGGTAGGGTTCCGTCTGATCTTGGTTATCGTTACTATGTGGACTGCCTGATGGATCCTGTGGTTCTTAGCGAGAAAGAAAAGAAAATTATTAATCAGGAAGTAGTCAAAAGGCTGGATGAACTTCAGGAAGTAATCGAATATACTGGAAAGCTCGTTTCCCAAGTTACGAATTTGACTAGTTTGGTTCTTAAACCTAAAAACAGAGAAAGCGCTCTTAAAAAAATATATTTTCTACCTTATGAAACAGGAAAAGCCATTATGGTTACCGTTAAAGATAACGGTACGGTGGACAATAGTATTGTCGATATAGGCGAAGATACAAGTCCGGAAGAACTTCAGATTTTGGCCAACATATTTAATGACAGACTCAGCGGCAGTAAAGCTCAGGATTTGAAAAAGGGACTGCTTAATGAAATATACAGCGAACTTTCCAAGAAACGTAGAATGCTTGACGGAGTGCTAGGTATCTTAGAGAGAATGTTTGAGCCTAAAGATGGAGAAAATAAAGAACGAGTATATCTTGGCGGAACGCTCAATATGCTGAATCAACCTGAGTTTAAAGACATTGATAAGGTAAAAAACCTTTTCTCCCTTTTTGAAGAAAACCGCAAATTACAAGAGTTGTTAAATCCCGGAGACGATATTCAAGGCTTAAATATCACCATCGGTTCGGAAAACCCGGATCTGGCCTTTAAGGAATGCAGTATAATTTCCGCCACTTATCATATTAACGGCAAACAGATAGGGTCGGTGGGAGTTTTAGGTCCTACCAGGATGGATTACAGTAAAGCAATTACTATCGTAGATTATATGACGAAAAGTTTAACTGAAATATTGACCAATAAATATCGTGGACAGCAGATTTAGAAGGGGGCACGGATCCGTGAGTGAAAATAATGCTTTTTTGGATGAAGAGAATTTACAGAATATAGCGGAGAAAGAAGAAAAAGAAGATAAAAAGGAGAAAGAAACAGTACAGGAAAAACCGAAACAAACGGCTGAAATTGTCGATGAAGAAAACCTCGAAGAAGACAATGAGGAAGGTCATGAGGAAGACAATGTCTTTGCTCTTGAGGCTGAACTTGAGCAGGCAAAGGCGAAGGCGGATGAGTATTATTCTCATTTACAGCGTTTGAAAGCGGAGTTTGATAATTTTAGAAGAAGAACTGTTAGGGAAAAAGAAGAGATAGCCAAATACGCCTCGGAAAGGATAATATTGTCTTTGCTTCCTGTCCTGGATAATTTCGAAAGAGCTCTGGAATCAGCCAAGAGTAATCAAGACTTTGATGCTTTCTCTCAAGGAGTGGAAATGATTTTCCGGCAGTTAATGAAAGTATTGGAGGAGGAAGGGCTAAAACCTATTGAAGCTCTTGGCGAGCAGTTTGATCCCAATCTGCATGAAGCTATGTTCAGGGAAGAATCAGATCAGGAAGAAAATACAATCCTGGAAGAACTGCAAAAAGGTTATTACCTTAAAGACAAAGTAATAAGGCCCAGTAGGGTTAAAGTATCGGGCTAACATAAAAAAATAATATTTTTATATTAAGTTAAATGAATTATTTCAGAAGTTAAAGGTTATAGTTTAATGCTAAGGAGGAAATTGGAAATATGAGTAAAATAATCGGAATTGACTTGGGAACAACGAACTCGTGTGTAGCCGTACTGGAAGGGGGAGAACCTGTTGTTATTCCTAATCCTGAAGGAGCCAGAGTCACACCTTCAGTCGTAGGATTTTCTAAAAACGGGGAAAAACTTGTGGGTCAAGTAGCCAAACGCCAGGCTGTATCCAATCCCGAGAACACGGTACTTTCCATTAAAAGACACATGGGTTCCGACTATAAAGTAAACCTTATGGGTAAGGATTATACCCCGCAGGAGATTTCGGCTATGATCTTACAAAAATTAAAATCAGATGCCGAAGAGTATCTCGGTACTTCAGTAGATCGGGCGGTTATTACTGTTCCGGCCTATTTTACAGACGCTCAGCGTCAAGCAACTAAAGATGCCGGAACAATTGCCGGACTCGAAGTTATGCGGATTATTAACGAACCGACAGCCGCAGCCTTGGCCTATGGGTTAGATAAAGAACAGGATCAAACTGTACTGGTTTATGACTTAGGCGGCGGAACCTTTGACGTTTCAATTCTGGAACTAAGCCAGGGCATGGTTGAAGTTAAAGCTACCAGCGGGAATAACAGCCTCGGCGGTGATGATTTTGACCAACGCCTTATTGACTATATTGTGGCTGAATTTAAGAAAAGCCATGCCGTAGATCTTTCTAAAGACCGGATAGCTCTTCAGCGCTTGAAAGAGGCTGCGGAAAAAGCCAAGATAGAGCTGTCAGGTGTTACGCAAACCAATATAAATCTACCTTTTATCACTATGTCTGCTGAAGGCCCTCTTCATTTAGATATGAATATAACCAGGGCTAAATTTGAAGAACTGATTAGTGATTTAGTGGAAGCTACCATGGGTCCGACTCGTCAAGCCATGGAAGATGCTAAGCTTACTTTTGACGATATTAATCAGATAATATTAGTCGGGGGATCAACCCGTGTACCGGCTGTGCAGGAAGCCATTAAGAGAATTAGCGGCAAAGAGCCTCATAAGGGAGTTAACCCGGATGAAGTGGTAGCTCTGGGCGCAGCGGTTCAAGGCGGCGTACTCGGCGGTGAAATGAAAGATATTGTTCTGGTCGATGTGACACCTTTGTCCTTAGGAATTGAAACTTTGGGAGGAGTATTTACCAGAATTATTGACCGCAATACAACTATTCCTACTACCAAATCCCAGATATTCTCTACAGCCGCTGACAATCAAACCTCTGTTGACGTTCATGTTCTCCAAGGTGAACGTGAAATGGCAGCCTATAATAAAACTTTGGGCCGTTTCCAGCTTTCCGGTATTCCGCCCGCTCCTCGGGGTGTACCTCAGATTGAGGTTAAGTTCGATATCGACGTTAATGGTATAGTTCATGTCTCAGCTAAGGATATGGCAACCGGTAACGAGCAGAAAGTAACTATTACAGCATCCAGCGGTTTAAGCAAAGAAGAGATTGAAAGAATGCGCAAAGATGCAGAAGCCAATGCTGAACAAGACAGGAAGCAGAGAGAACTTATTGATACTAAAAACCAAGCGGATTCCCTTGTTTACCAAGCTGAAAAAACCTTAAAAGACTTTGAAGGTAAAGGCGATGCTTCTGAAATCGAAAACATCAAGAAAGCGGTTGAAAAGCTAAAAACCGCCGCTGCCGGTGATAATGTTGAAGATATCAAGCTTAAGTCCGAAGCTCTTACTAAGGCTTTATATCCCTTTGTAGAAAAAATGTATCAGCAGCAGGGCGGTCCCGGCCAAGCCGGACCAAATCCCGGAACAGATGCCGGAGCAAATTCCGGCCAGCAGGAACAGGCTGGCAATAAGACCGATGATAATGTTGTCGATGCTGAATTTACTGAAGTCGATAAAGAAGACAAATAAGATATAAAACAAATATGGTAAATAAGGTAAAAAAGACCTTAACATTGAAATCTGTAAAATAGTATAATAATATATTGGAGATCAAGCCGGGGCGCAGAGAAATCTTTGTGCCCACTTGGCTTGAAAGGACTACAAGTTTTTACAGCAATACAGGGAGGAGTTTCGACTAGCCAATGAAGCGAGATTATTATGAGGTACTCGGGGTTTCCAGAACAGCCAGTCCGGATGAAATAAAAAAAGCCTATAGGAAGATTGCTAAAGAAAATCATCCGGATGTCAAGCCTAATGATAAACAAGCCGAGGAACGGTTTAAGGAAGCTACCGAGGCCTATGCCGTACTAAGTGATCCAGAGAAAAAAGCGAAATATGACCAATTCGGCCATGCCGGGGTGGATTTTAACGGCCAAGGATTTGGCGGGTTTGGTGACTTTTCCGATTTTGCCGACTTCGGTCTTGGGGATATTTTTGAAATGTTTTTCGGCGGAGGCATGGGTGGAGCGGGTCGAAGAAGCGGTCCCGCCAGAGGTGCTGATCTGCGCTATGATTTAAGTATTACTTTGCATGAGGCAGCATTTGGAACTAAGAAAGAAATAGAAATTCCTCTGGCCGATACTTGTCAGCATTGCGGTGGCAGCGGAGCTGCACCGGGAACAACACCTGTAACTTGCACCCTATGTGGAGGATCCGGTCAGATAAGATCAGTACAGCGGACTCCCTTCGGTCAGATTTCTACCTCCCGAACTTGTACGGCTTGCAACGGTGAGGGTAAAACAATCGGTACTCCCTGTGATAAGTGTCGTGGAAAAGGAAAAGTACGCACAGTAAAAAAATTGGAAGTAAAGATTCCTGCCGGTTCTGAAGACGGTTTAAGTCTCCGTTTTAGCGGCCGTGGTGAGGCTGGGGAAAGAGGAGGTCCTTCCGGTGACCTGTATGTTGTTTTAAATGTCCAGCCCCATGAGTTTTTTGAAAGAAACGGCAATGATATATATTGTGAAATTCCAATCACCTTTGTCCAAGCCGCTTTAGGGGATGAAATAGAGGTTCCCACCCTGCATGGGGCAGTCAAGATGAAGATTCCGGAAGGAACCCAAACTTCCAGGGTTTTCCGGATTAAAGGCATGGGCGTACCTTACCGTAGAGGTAGCGGAGCGGGCGATCAACATGTCAGGGTTGTAGTTACCACTCCAACCAAACTTACGGAAAAGCAGAAAGAACTGCTTAGAGAATTTGACCGTATTACGAGTACTGATCAACAGTTCGGTAAGAAGTCATTTTGGGAAAAGGTTAAAGAAAATGTCCGCGATGCCATGGGCTGATAATCATGAGAATTCCAGGGAATATAATTTTAAGGAGAAATGGAGAAATTATGAACTGGATGGAGATGGCGGTAACGGTTTCATCAGCAGGGGAAGAAGCTGTTACCGATATTTTTTATCGGTTGGGTAGCAAAGGGGTAGCTATTGAATCCGTAGAACTGGTCAAGGAATATATTGACTCCGGGGCATGGGATTATCATATCTTTGAGGAACTAGAGACTAAGGGACAGTGTGTTATTAAAGGCTATTTCCCCGAGGATGAATATTTAGAGAGCAGAATTCTTGCTCTGAGGGAAGAACTTTTTACGCTTAAACAACTCTTTCCGGATTGGACTATTGACTTAACTAATGTAATGGTTAAGGAAGAAGATTGGGCCAATGAATGGAAAAAATACTTTAAGCCTTTTAATATTGGTAAAAATTTCGTAATTAAGCCTTCTTGGGAAGAATTTACTCCTCAAAAAGGTCAAACAGTGATCGAAATAGATCCGGGAATGGCTTTTGGCACGGGAACTCATGCTACAACTTCCCTTTGTCTGGAGGCCATTGAGGAGCATGTTGGGCCTGGTAAGCTGGTCTTTGATATTGGAACAGGTTCGGGAATACTGGCCATAGCTGCAGCTAAGTTGGGTGCTCAAGTGCAAGCCGGGGACATTGACAACTTGGCGGTAAAAGTTGCCAGGGAAAATGTTATTCTCAATGGCTTAGAAGACAGAATCCAGGTACATGCCGGCAATTTGGGAGAAGTGTTTTCCGGCCGGGCCGATGTGGTAGTAGCTAATATTATAGCTGATGTAATTATAGATTTATTACCTCAACTATCGTTGTTAATGAAACCGGAGGGTATTTTTTTGGCATCCGGCTTGATTGCTAACAGGGTAGCCGAAGTTATAGCCAACCTGGAGAAAAACGGGCTTAAGCTCGTGGGCCAGAAGGAGGAAGCAGGATGGGTGTTGCTTGAAGCGCGTTTTGCTTAGCTTGACACATCCTAGCTTTTTTCATTCTGATTGAAATATGGTATTATATTCGAGAATTATTGTTACTTGATGAGGAGATGCTATGCACCGCTTTAGAGCAATAGCCCATAATCAGAGTTATTTCCTAATAACCGGTGATGAACTCCACCATCTGACCAAGGTCTTGCGCCTGCAAAGGGGAGATAAAGTCTATGGTTTTGATAATTCAGGACGGCAATGGCTGGGAGTTATTGAAAAGTTGGAGAAAAACAGCGCTCTCTGTCGGGTTATAGAAGAAGAATATCCGGAGGTAGAAGCTAAAACCAAAGTATATTTGGTAATGGGTCTGGCCAAGGGGGACAAAATGGAATGGGTTATTCAAAAGGGCACTGAACTTGGTATGGCCGGCTTTATTCCTTTAAGAACCCGCCGATCAGTAATGCAGCTGGAAGGCAAAAAAGCTGAGGATAGGGTGAAACGCTGGCAGAGGATCGCCGGGGAAGCTGCCAAGCAGTCCCGGCGGGTGGCTGAACCTAAGATTGAACAAGTAGCGGACTGGAAGGACCTTGAAGTTATGTTGCCTTCAGACACCCAATGGCTTATACCTTATGAAAATGAAAAAAAATATTCTTTTACTAATACTCTGGCTAGGTTTAATCCAGAATATCCTATAGCTGTTCTAATCGGGCCGGAAGGGGGATTTTCGGGAGAGGAAGTTAGGGAGGCTCAGGAGAAACTTGGAGCCCGGAGTATTTCTTTAGGTGCTAGAATTCTTAGGACTGAGACGGCTGCCCTTGCTGCCTTGACCATGGTATTAGCCTACTTCGGAGACCTTGGCTAATTTTATTTAAATATTACGAACTTGTTGGAGGATTGTGGATGAAAGTATGTTTTCTGACGCTGGGTTGTAAAGTGAATCAGACCGAAAGTGAAGCCCTGGCTCAGTATGCTGCTAAGAAAGGGTATGAGGTGGTTAAAGAGACGGAGCAGCCAGACGCTGTTATTATTAATACCTGTACTGTAACCGCTACCGGCAGCAGCAAGTCGAGGAAGCTCATCCACAGGATAGTCAAGGACCATCCTTCCAGCGTCATAGTTGTTATGGGCTGCTATTCTCAAATAAGCCCAGGGGAGGTAGCAAAAATAGAAGGCGTAGACCTGGTGGTTGGTACGCAGGACAGGCTGTCGATATTCGATTATCTTAAGCAGGTTGGAGCCGGCGAGATAACCGGGCAGGTTGTCGGCAAAAATAAAGATACCCTTAATACAGTCAAAGTTTTTACACCGGCTTTGGAGTATGAAGAGCTGCCCCTTATAGTCAATGAAAGCAGGACAAGAGCAATGCTCAAAATCCAGGACGGGTGCAGCCAATTTTGTAGTTATTGTATCGTTCCTTATGCCCGCGGGCCATCTCGCAGCCGAAAACCGGAAAATATTATTAATGAAACAAAAGCACTGCTGAATTCCGGTTATAAAGAAATTGTACTTACCGGAATTCATATCGGAGCCTACGGGCAAGATTTGGATAATAACATTAATTTGGCCGGTTTAATTTCCGAGCTCGTGCAGATAGATGCTTTAAATAGGCTTAGGCTGGGCTCAATCGAACCGCTGGAATTTACAGATGAATTATTGGCCATTATTGCCGCGACAAAGGTCGTATGTCACCATTTTCATATACCTTTACAAAGTGGCCATAACAGAATTCTGACTGAGATGAAAAGGCCTTATACGACGGAATACTACGCAGACCTTCTGCAAAAAATCAGAGACAGATTGCCTGAGGCCGCTTTGGCCGCTGATGTAATGGCAGGCTTTCCCGGAGAAACAGAACATGAACATCAAGAGACCTTAAAGTTTATCGAGAAATGTGAATTCGCCGGGATCCATGCTTTCCCTTATTCCCGCAGGCCGGGCACGCCGGCGGCCGACATGCCCAATCAGGTACCAAATAGAACCAAATCAGCCAGGGTGAAAGATATTATTAGGATCGGCCAAAAAACCAAACAAAAATATAGCCAAAAATTTGTGGGCCGGGAAGTGGAAGTGTTAGTGGAGAAAGTGTTTGAGGACGGTACGGCCCAAGGACATACCAGGAATTATTTGGAGCTCAAACTTCCGGCTCAGAAGGGAAAAGAACCATGGAAGCCGGGCCAGTTAGTAAGGTGTATATTAAAAGAAGAATATTTAATTTGAATTTCCCTTTATGAATTTGAAAATTAGGTCTATAATTATGATTACCATTAATTACAATCACCATTAATTGCAATTAACATTAATTACAAGCATGAGAATGAAGGTTCGGAAATGAGAAAGTTCAAACGAGTAACCACAGTAATCGGAATAGTTTTAGTAGTTATATTAGTTTGTGGTTTTTTATTACTCAAAGCCCCTCTTTATTACCAGGTAAGAAGCTATGCCGTAATGTTTGTTTATAGCACCTTTGAAAAAAAATTCAGTCTTTTAGACCAAAATAATATGGTTATGAAAATACCAGGTGGCTCCAGTACACCGGAAAAAGATTGGTTTCCTTTTGTCATGACTTTTAACGACGACAAAGGTTTTTCTGACTTTATGGGAAGAAATCTTTCTTTGACCATTCTTTATAATTTTGGCGCTTTTAGTTGGAGTAGCAGTTCATCTGCTTTTTTTGATAAAAATTCTCCGTATTTTAACAGCTTCTATGGAGGATATGTGGTTAAGGATAACGAATCCAATAAAATATACGGCTTTACAGAGGAAGGGGAACTGGATCTTGAAGAAACCTTTGCAATTCCTCAGTATGATTATAAATACTTAGTTCTTCAAAGTTTGGGCTGTCCGGCAAGCAAACTTAAAATGGAAGTGCTTTCCAAGGAAATAACAAAAAATATCAGGTATGTAGGTTATGATGATTGGGTAAGAATTGATTCCCTAATGTTGGTTAATAGTCCTGAGCATAAATTTAAAGGGAACAGAAGAGCTTATATTCAATACGGTAATCCTTTAATAAAGGAGAAAGATGAAGAATTTAAATTAATGACTACTTATGGCCGGATTTACGCCAGGTATTTTCCGGAATTCCAGAGTACGGTATATTTATATATTATGTCACCCAATCTAAATACAGTAAATCAATGTGATGAGGCTATACTTGGCAAAAGTGTGATAGCTGCCAAATAGTGTGATAGCTTCCAAACAGGTTATAAGTCTAACAAAGGAAGCTAATAAAGACAGAAGCTAATAAAAGGGGAAGTTAAAGGCAGTTGTAAATAGAAATGGAACCTTAAAAGGTTAATTATTATGGATGATAAGAATCAGAAAGGGGAAGATAATATGGAAGACTGTATTTTTTGCAAGATCATTAAAAAAGAACTCCCATCCGAGCCTGTATACGAGGATAATGAGATTTTAGCTTTTAAGGATATCAACCCGGTTGCACCGGTGCATATCTTAGTTATACCGAAAAAACACTTAAACAGTATTAACGATCTTTCCGCCCAAGATGCGCAAGTGATTGGCAATATTTTTCTAATAATTAAAAAGTTAGCTGCCGAATTGGGTATAGCTGACACGGGTTATAGGGTTGTTGTTAATACCGGAGCTGATGGTGGACAACAAGTCGGACACCTACATTATCATCTGATCGGGGGAAAACCGTTAGGAACGAAGATTTGCTGAGTTGCCTATCTAGGCAGCTTAGCTTGACGTGTCCATGTTCATCCTTTATAATTAATTCGTATCAGTTGACCAGTGGAGGGAGGGATAAAAAAATGAGTGAAGTTAGAATAGGTAAGAATGAATCCCTGGATTCTGCACTCCGCCGGTTTAAGCGAAACTGTCAACGTTCTGGAGTATTATCTGAGGCTCGCAAACGTGAGCATTATGAAAAACCAAGCGTTAAGAGGAAAAAGAAATCTGAGGCTGCCCGTAAGCGTAAATACAAATAAGGAGTTGGCTCCATTTGTCCCTGAAGGATCGTCTTATTGAGGATATGAAGGCTGCCATGAAGGCCAAAGAGGAGGGGAAGGTTAAACTTTCCGTAATCCGCATGGTTCGGGCTGCTATTAAAAATGCTGAGATTGACAAAGGAATAGAATTGGATGATGCTCAGGTTATAGAAGTCATTGCCCGTGAGCTCAAAATACGGCGAGATGCCATAGAAGAGTTTTCTAAGGCCAATCGCCCGGAAAAGGTCCAGGAGTTACAGAAAGAAATCGCCATCCTCATGGAGTATTTACCGGAGCAGCTCACTGAAAGGGAAATCCGGGATCTTGCCAAGGAGATCATCGCTGAAACCGGAGCTCAAAGCGCCAAGGATTTAGGTAAGGTGATGGGAGCCATCATGCTAAAGACTAAGGGCAGAGCAGACGGGAAGGTTGTCAATAGAATAGTGAGAGAACTTTTGCAATCTTAATTTATCCGTTAAATAAACTGCTGTTTTATAAACAGCAGTTTTTTAAGGCTCTTTGTCAAATGTTGGGGCTAAGCCCGAAAACGTAGAGTAAATAAACCAGATACTTTAGGAAGGTGTCTTCATGTTTGAAACTTGAAGGCATCTTCTTTATTCACTCAGCTTGCC
>JAAYMU010000150.1 GCA_012521215.1 Peptococcaceae bacterium
AGCCTCCTGGGCAATTGCAGCACCATAATCGTAAAGTTAAATCAAATAGTGATGCTGGTTTTTGATGGCCAAAAGTGTGGATTTTTTAATGACCAAAAATGCGGATTTTCAAATGGCCATTGACAACTTCAAAACCTGAAATAAATACTTTTAATTTTATCTGCCGAAGATTTTATTTCGGTATGGTTTAATAAAAGGCTCCTTAGCAAAGGGGTCTTTTTTTCATGCCCTCTTTGTCCTGAATAATACATCAAATCCAGTGTAGCGGTAAGCTATAATTAGTCGTAAGTGTTTTAACTTTATTAAAATTTATTTATTGTGTAACGAAACCCTGCGTTATCGGATATATGTTTTGAAGGAAGTGATATTGCATGTTCGACATCGATGACGTCTATAGAGAATATGCAGAAATGGTCTTTAAATTTTTGCTCAGTCTTTGTAACGATGAGGATACTGCCGAAGAGCTTACCCAGGAGACTTTTTACCGCGCAATTAAATCAAGTCATCGGTATGACGGTACATGTAAAGTTTCCACCTGGCTTTGCCAGATTGCCAAATATCTGTGGTATCAAGAAATCGATAAAAGAAAACGTAAAGGAACATCTATGTTAAATGAGGATATTGTTTCCGACAAATTTAATCCGGAGGAAGAGTTATGCCTGATAGAAGATAAGATGCAACTTATCAAAGCAGTACATATTCTTGATGAAACTGCAAAGGAAATAGTACTCTTACGCATCACAGGAGCATTTTCTTTTAAAGAAATTGGGGAAATATTCAACAAAAATGAAAACTGGGCAAGGGTGAATTTTTACCGAGCCAAACAAAAAATTATGAAAGGAAGATTACAAAATGAAATGTGAAATTATAAAAGACCTGCTGCCAAGCTATATTGATGGTTTGACCAGCTCTGAAAGTAACCTGGAAATAGAAAAACATTTTAATAATTGTCCTCAGTGCAAGGAAATTTTTGAACAAATGAAAGCGGAGATCAAGGTAGAAAATATCGAATACAACAAAGAAAAAATCAAGCCCTTTAAAAAGCTTAATAGAAAGGTTTTTAAAGCAGTTCTAATAACATTAACAGTTTGTGCACTGGCAGTAGCTTCTTTTTTCTATTTCTTTGTATTTGGATGGAAAGTGAATTCCGGTGATATGGACATCGAATATGTTTATAAAGATGACAAGATTTTATTCGAATTTGAATTAACAAACGGTAGAGTTCTTAATCCTTGGATTCATCTGGACGAGGACAACATTGACGTTAAAACTATTAAGTTTACGGAATGTTTCAGTTGTGTCTTAGATGACAGAGGGGAACATCCAAATAAGTTTTTATATGGCATACACTGTACAGATAATAAGGGCGATAAAGTACAATTTACTAAGGATGATTGCCTTATTATACAATTTAAGGACAAAACAGAAACTTTCTATTTGAGAGAAATAGCTCAAGAATTAAATATTATGTAATCGCCATTATAAGAAGAGTCTAAGTAATCTTCATAATGCTATATTTAGAATTCTTTATCAGAAAAGGTTATGGTAACTACCTGCACTAAATCCATCCCGTCGAACTTAGACGGTTCAAAATAGTCTTGAAGAGAATAGCTTCTCATGGTTGTACCGTTATCATAAATCATAAGAGCCACAGGGATCTCTTTATTTAATTCTATTTCCCGGAATTCTCGCAAAAAACTTTTTGTTGATGCCATTATTTCTGTATCAAGTATGATTTCATCTGTTCTAAAGGAAGCCCTTCCATTGGTATTTACATTGAAATCAATCGCATAATTATCTTTTAGTTGCATGGTGAAAGTTCCAATTAATTGCTCGCTAGGCACTCTATCTGTGCCTATGGAAATAGCTCCGCCACCAATACTGCTCCAACTCTTGTCGCTTTCGAGCCTGTAAACATTTATATTCATAGTTATGGCCTCTTTAGGGGCATGAAAAGAAATAATTTGTGAATTACCTTCTATCCCAAAAGCTTGCAATATATGTTTCTCACTCTCTGATAATTCGTAGGGTTTGATCCCTTCCTTCGTTAGGAGTTTAGGTGAATCGGTCATAATTGAACAAGCGGTTAAAGCCATTACAATAGCAAATATCAACATTAATGAAAAAAGTCTTTTTCTCTTCATAGATACCTCCAGAAACCAATATCACTAATTTTTTGGGGAATAGCCCTTTGACCATGTAATAACATTTCAGACATTTGGCCTAAGGCGATCTTTAAAATAAATTCGGGAACGGGAAACCGGTCAGCTCCCTTCCTAAAAAACCTGTTCCCCCAAAAATTAAAACATCATATTCGTACCTCCGGAATGTCGTCTATTTAACCAAGATTAAGATCAGGAAAGTCATCTTCGCAAAAACTACCGGTTACATAATAGGAAGCCTGAGACTTTATTAAGAGTTGTTGCTGTTCATCAAGTATTTCTCCTGTCGCTCGCATGATTGTCCTCCCATTACTAATAACCTCACCAATTGCCGTAATTGTGCTTCCTTGAGGTACGTTCTTTATGTAACTAATGCTCATATCAATGGTTACCACACGTTTTTTCAATGTTATACAGGAAATGCCCATGACAATATCCGAAATTGAAGAAAAAACTCCACCATGCACAAAACCGTACATATTACAGTGTTTATCAAGAATTTTTGTACGATAAATGACTTTTCCTTCTGCAACCTCCACAACTTCTAAACCAATGAAGTTTTCCAGGTTAGGTGTTTTATATGCTTCCTTTAAATAGTTTTCTAGCCACAAAAGATGCTGTTTAGACATTATTATGCCTCCGTATTTTTCTATCCTTTGATACTATTCTTTATTTGTAAGTACACGATAGCCTTCAGATTTTAAGACTTGAATTGCCCTATCCAATTCTTCTTCCTTAACCAATATATAATCGGTGTCGTATGTTGAAATCGCAAATATGCTGATACCCTGACAGGCCAATGTTCCACTGAGGGAGGCAAGAATTCCTACTAGAGAGAAATCCAAGACCCCATCGATTTTGAAATACCGCCAACCCCGTTCACACTTAACATTTTCAGGGATGTTTTTTTGACAGCAAACGATATAATTCGTCAGGGGTTCTAGTTATAGTTAAAAAATTACCTTCTGCCCAATCCGGTATCTGAGAACTTTTATCTAATCTGCATACACCCAGAGTTTCTTCAAACACTTTAATGGTCAACTTTTTTTTCATTGCAAACTCCCATCTATTTTTTTCTAGGTTCTCAGTGTACTCATGATGCAACCAGTAAGTACAATGAGGCTAGCGTCATTATAAAATAAAAGGGGCTTCAATAGTTATAATATATCTTTACGCATTAGCCTTGCATAAAAACTTTTCATAATTTTAAATCGCTCAGCAATAAACCCTTATTTGTAAAATATGTAATATAATGTAAGCAGGATTTTTCTTGCTGTTTCAAAAGGGGCATTGACTAAAGAG
>JAAYMU010000151.1 GCA_012521215.1 Peptococcaceae bacterium
GCAAAAAGTTCATCATCCTTGGGATTGGAGCCAGGCCAACCGGCTTCAATATAATCAATACCGGAATTATACATCATCTGCAGGTAAAGAATCTTATCCTTGACTGTAAAATGAACTCCTTCTCCCTGCGCTCCATCTCTCAACGTAGTATCGTAGATGCTTACCCTGGTACCTTTCATTGTTTTCTCCTCCCGGAAACAAATATTACAAAATAAAACTTACAATTTAGAATTCATTTACTGTCTAGAATGCATTTACTGTCTAGAATCTATTTTATCTATTTTACCTAGAATTGTTCGATAAATAAAGCTTAAATTTAATTTATAAAAGAAGATGTCAAATAGGACATCTTCTCCCCAACTTCAATTTAGTACTTTCCATCAGTTTAGTTATTCTCCATCAAGCCATTCTTCCTCCAATATTAAAGGTTAGGACTTCTAAATTAACAGCAAGATCAACATTGCGCAATTCTATCTCCGGGGGCACATTCAACACTACAGGGGCAAAATTAAGTATGGCTTTAATACCCGCTTTAACCAGCTTATCAGCCACATCCTGGGCTGCATCCGCCGGTACGGTAATTGCTGCAATCTGAGTTTTACGCTGTGGGATAATCTCTTCGATTTTGTCTGTATGAAGCACTTCGATTCCGTTAATTACCATGCCAATTTTTTCGGGATTATTATCAAAAATACTTGTAATAGTAAAACCTCGGTCCTTAAAACCACGATAAGTGCTCAAGGCCAGCCCCAGATTGCCTATCCCTACTAAAGCAAGATTCCAGCCCTCGCTTAAACCTAATATTTTTAAAATATGTCTATGAAGATCTTTGACATTATACCCAACCCCTCTGATGCCAAATTCTCCAAAATAAGCAAGATCCTTGCGTACTTGAGCAGGGCTTACTCCAACCCCTTCGGCAATATCGCCGGAAGAAATTGTGATAATACCCTTACGATCCATTTCCGATAAATAGCGTGAATACACTGATAAGCGCATAATCGTTGCTTCCGGAATCTTTAGTGTTTTCAAAATAATCCCCCATTTCTGATGATCACTATACGGTAATTATACCATTTCGGTAAAAAAGTGATTTAGGTTTTTTCAGTGAAAAATTTGGTTGTTACCTGTTTGTACTCAGCATACAAATTGAGAATATTTTGGTTATAGGTATAATCATGATCGTCATTAGCATCTGGCGTTGTTAGTACCTGCACAAGCGCATGTTTAAGTTGGGCAAAATCACTGGGACACTCGCTTGTAAATACCGACTCGACAACAAGCTTCGCTTTATCCGGAACCGAATTATTTCCTGGTTCCCTTAACAAAGAGTTGCTTAAAGTTAAAATTCTAATAACTTCTTCTGTATTCTTACCGTTAACTTTATAGTGCAAAGCAGGAAAGCTTACTTCTTTCACCCAGGCCTCGATTCCGTCCTTGGCTAACAAACTGCTTAAAGCAAGGGCATCTTCTTTGCCAGCAAAAGAACCAACGGCCACGGTATAAGGTTCTTCTGTCAGGACCGCCGCTTTCCATCCCTTTCTGCTTAAAGACTCTAATTGGGCTTCGACATTTTTATGATCTTTGAATACCCCTACCTGACAGGTCCAAAAAACAATATCAGGCAAATTAAGGATCCGGCTGTCGGAAGCTTGAACTTCGGCCGGGGAATTAGTCATGTTTGTGGAAACCAAGCCAACAAACATTCTGCCTAAGTGCCAAGTAAACCAACCGATTCCACATACCCCTATTATTACCAAAAATACTGTAATCAAACCCTTAAAATATCTATTTTTTTTCACAGCAAACACCTTCTGCTCGACTGTTCTAATCAAGCATATGTTTTACTGGAAAAAATTAGTACAGGCAAGTAAATACTTTCTTACTTCCGCGATCATATAAAGAGAACCCGTGACCAGAAGCATATCCTCGGGCCCCACTACCTTAAGACCCTCCTGGGCTGCAAGAATAGGGTCTTCCACAGTATGAATCTTTTCCGGAGCCAGATATTTCAGGGCGATACCGGCTATTTGCTCCCACTGCCCTGCTCTGGGAGAGTCAGGTTTGGTCACAAATATTTCATCAGCCATGGGCCCAAGTATGTCCATGGCCTTCTCCACCTCTTTATCGCTCAGCATCCCCAGACAAAGAACCAAGCGCTTATATTTTAAAAGACCTGCTCCATAGTCTCTTAAGGCCTGAACCAAACTATTCATGCCATCTACATTATGGGCTCCGTCGAGAAGAATCTTGGGGCTGGTAGCCATAAGTTCCAATCTGGCCGGCCACTTCACCTTTTTCAGCCCTTGCCGCACAGCTTTCTCCGTGATTTTCACACCCTTCGTTAAAGTCCCCGGTAAAGTACCGGCAACATCCTCCAGAACTTCACACACAGCCAAAGCTGCGGCTGCATTGCTAAATTGATGCCGACCTAAAAGTCCCAGCTCCAAACCCTTAAACTCCCACTTTAATCCGAAGTAATCAAAAGTATTTTTACTTACTTCCGCCTCCAAGGCCCAAACCTCTCGAGCCATTCTGTCTTCTGTCTCTTGACTTGCGACCCCGGACCCCAGTTTCCTTTCTCCTGAATCCTGTTTCCTAACAATAACCAGCCTCGAACCTTTTTCCTTTGCTACTTCTTTGATAATCTTCAGAACTTCCGGCCTTTCCGCCGAAGTCACTACCGGAACACCCTGCTTGATAATTCCTGTCTTCACCCTGGTAATCTCAGTAAGAATGTTCCCGAGATAATTCATATGATCCATTCCTATACTGGTCAAAACAGTGACATAGGGCTGAACCACATTCGTGGAATCAATTTCTCCCCCTAACCCGACTTCCAGAAGTACAAAATCAGGTTGCTTTTGGGCAAAATAATACAAAGCTAAAGCAGTGCTGACTTCGAATTCCGTAGGAGGTTCCAGCCCCTCAGCCACCATTTCTTCCAGCACAGGACGAATTACAGCCATACAGGCCACCACTTCGGCGGGGGAAATCAGTTCATGATTTATGCGGATTCGTTCCCTGTAGTCATGGAGATGGGGCGAACTAAACATCCCCACCCTATAGCCGGCCTGAGCCAGCACTTCCAGTAAAATAGCAGTGGTAGAACCTTTGCCGTTTGTACCTCCAATATGAATAACCCTGATTTTTCTTTCAGGGTTGTTCAAACGATGCAATAATTCTTGTATCCTGCCGAGCCCAAGATTAATACCAAACTTGGTCAAGTTCTTAATAAAATCCAAGGCTTCAGTATATTCTTGATCCTGGCCTACCTTGGTAGTCTCGCTTAATTCTTCGGTAGTCTCGCTTAACTCTTTAATCATGCTCTTTAGCCTCACTAAGTTCGGATAGCCTTAGTTTTAAAGAATGCAGCTTGCTAAGCACAACATCCAACTTTTCTCTTTCTTTCGCCACTACCTCTGCCGGTGCCTTACCGGTAAAGCCCGGATTATTAAGCTTAGTTTCCAACCTTTTCTGTTCTTTCAGGGCATTTTCGATTTCTTTACGAGTTTTGGCGATTTCCTTATCAAAATCCAACAATCCTTTAAGCGGAATATAAACAGTCACGCCCCCCAAAACCGCACTGGCAGCCTGAGGTGGATTTCCCTCCACCTGCCGAAGTAAAGTTACCTGCTCCCCTAAAGCCAGCTGGCGGATATCTTCCAGACCCTTTTGCAGGACCTCAACTGTTTCTTCTTCAGGTGCAGCCAAGATAATATCAGCCCTCCGACCGGGAGCTACGTTCATCTCGGAGCGGATATTGCGTACTGCACGGATAACATCCATTAAGAGGGACATTTCTTTTTCAACCTGCTCCTGGCGGTAGCCTGAAACACTGGGCCAGGAACTAAGCATAATTGTTTTGCCCTTAGCCGGCAAATGCTGCCAAATTTCCTCGGTTAAAAACGGTATAAAGGGATGAAGAAGCCTCATGGTTCCTTCCAAAACCTCAAGCAAGACGCTTTGCGCCGTATTTTTTTCCTCAGGATTTTCCTTATTGTAAAGTCTCTTCTTGCTTAATTCAATATACCAGTCACAATACTCGTTCCAAATAAACTCATAGAGCAGCCTTCCTGCTTCACCCAGATCAAAGCGTTCCAGAGCGGCAGTAACATTTTGCACCGTATCTTCATAACGGGATAAAATCCATTCATCAGCTAAAGTTAATTCGCCGCGGGGCCCGCCTTCGTAATCTTCCAAATTCATAATTACAAAGCGAGAAGCGTTCCAAATTTTATTCAGGAAATTACGGGTTGCTTCCAGCTTTTCAAAATGAAACCTTAAATCGTTGCCCGGGGTATTACCGGTAATCAGCATAAACCTCAGAGTATCCGCCCCGTAGCGATCAATAACCTCAATAGGATCCACTCCGTTGCCTAAGGACTTGCTCATCTTTCTACCCTGAGAATCCAAAACCAAGCCGTGGATCATGACTTTATGGAAGGGAACCTGTTTCTGAAACTCCAAGCCCATAAAGATCATTCTGGCCACCCAGAAAAAGATAATATCCCGTCCCGTTACCAGCACGCTGGTCGGATAAAAAGTTTTAAGGTCTTCCGTTTTATCCGGCCAGCCTAAAGTGGAAAAGGGCCATAGAGCAGAAGAAAACCAAGTATCCAAAACATCGGGATCCTGTACAATATTTTTACTGCCACATTGCGGGCATTCTGTCGGATCTTCTTTAACGCAAATCTCCGCACCGCAATCCTGACAATACCAAACCGGAATACGGTGTCCCCACCATAACTGACGGGATATACACCAATCGCGTATGTTTTCCAACCAACCGATATATATCTTGGTAAACCTATCCGGCACGAATTGCACATCGCCCTTTTCAGCCGCCCGAATAGCCGGCTCGGCCAAATGCTTCATTTTTACAAACCATTGTTTACTAACCCTCGGTTCAACAACGGTTGAACAACGGTAACATTCCCCCACTGCATGGCTGTGGGGTTCGATTTTTACCAACAGGCCTAAAGCCTTAAGATCTTCCACGATCTGCCGGCGGGCCTCATAGCGGTCCAACCCTTGGTAGACACCACCGTTTTCGTTAATACTGCCATCAGGATTTAAAACATTAATTTGCTCCAAGTTATGCCTTAAACCCATCTCAAAGTCGTTTGGATCATGGGCCGGCGTGATTTTTACCGCCCCGGTACCAAACTCTTTATCTACATACTCATCGGCAATCACAGGGATTTCCCTGTTCATCAAAGGCAAAATTACAGTCTTGCCAATCAAATGGTTATACCTTTCATCTTCAGGATGAACAGCTACCGCCACGTCACCGAGCATGGTTTCCGGACGGGTAGTAGCCACCACCACTCCGTCTTGATCGTTATCGCTGCCCGCCGCAGGATAACGAATATACCACAAGTTGCCTTCCCTTTCGTTATGTTCCACTTCAATATCGGAAATCGTGGTATGACATTTGGAACACCAGTTCACAATGTAATTGCCTCTATAAATTAAGCCTTTGTTATACAATTCCACAAAAACTTCTCTAACGGCGCGTGAACAGCCTTCATCCATAGTAAACCGCTCCCGCGACCAGTCGCAGGATGAACCTAGCTTACGCAGCTGCCTGGTTATAGTTCCGCCATATTCCTCTTTCCATTCCCAAACCCGTTCCAAAAACTTTTCCCGTCCCAGCTCATGCCGGTCCGTCCCTTCCGTGGCTAATTGTTCTTCCACCCGGGCCTGGGTAGCAATACCGGCATGGTCTGTGCCTGGAAGCCACAAGACATTATAACCCTGCATGCGTTTAAAGCGAGTCAGAATATCCTGCAAGGTATTATCCATGGCATGCCCTAGATGAAGCATACCGGTAACATTCGGCGGAGGCATTACTATACTGAAAGGTTTCTTATCCGGTCTGACTTCAGGGGTAAAGAAACCATTCTCTTCCCAAAACTTATACCATTTTTCTTCAACCTGAGTGGGATTGTATACTTTAGCCATTTTTAGCTCTTCGCTCATAAATCGATAACTCCCTTCCATTTTCCCGAAGATATCCATTTAATCTGAACATATCCATTTAATCTTTACCTAGATAATAAAACAAGAAATAGTAACCGGCAATATAAAAAGTCCTTCTGCCACCAGGAGAAAGACTTACGGTACCACCTTTATTTTTTATGTGTGGCTAGTAATTTATTATACTTTTGGTTACAAAAAAAGTCAAAAATTTTTGTGCCAATTACTTTAGATTTAACACGATAACCCCAACTACTATTATGCCTGTTCCTAATAGCTTACTTAAGTAAACACTTTCCTGCAAAAAGTAAATGGACAAAATCATCACAAACACATAACCCAGACTAACCATGGGATAAGCAATACTAAGCTCCATCTTTTTTAGCACGAAAATCCATAAAAGCATACTGCTCACAAAGCAAAGCACGGCCAGAACCATCTTGACATTGATTAATGATAACAAGGTTTCCAAAGCACTACCTCCGGTTTTTAAACCTGTAGCTACAAGTTTTAACAGAAACTGGCCTGCCGCTCCGAGCATGATTGATATTAGAGCCAGGATATACACCATATTTACCTCACTTTAGCCAGCAGGGAAAAATATCCCTTGACCGTTTGAGCCACTTTCATTTTGCTTTCTCCCTTTTTTAATTCGTAGCGGAGTATAAGCGGAACCTCCCCGGCCCGAATTCCCATCCTGCTGAACTTGGCCGCAATCTCTGCCATGCAGTCAAAGCCGTTGGTGGTAATTAATTCTTCCCATTCCTTAAGCGCTTGCTGAATAACACCGGACCTGTAAGCTCTAAAACCCGAAGAATAATCATTTAAATTTTTAATGGGAAAAAACAATTTAAAAAATAACATAGCCCCCCGGCTGTAAAGTTTGCGTAAGCTCTTAAGCCCCAATTCACATCCCCCGGCAGCGAAGCGGGAGGCTACCACCATATCCAAGTTACGGCTTATTAAATTGCTTACCATACTCTCGATTAAAAAGGGGTTATGAGTGTTGTCAGCGTCCATGGTAACCAAAACATCATCCGTATCGAGGTGCCAAGTCGCATATTGGAAAATAGTCCTAACCGCTTCTCCCAAGCCTTTATTTATTTCATGCCTGATTAAACTTACAAAATCATGTTGGCCAGCGAACTGTTCCACGAGATGAGCTGTTTGATCTGTACTGCCGTCATCTACTACTAAAACTTCAATCTGGTAACGACTTCTATGGCCAAAACGAAGAATATTAGTCAGAACATCCACGATTCCGGCCTCTTCATTATAGGCCGGCAAAGCTATTAAGACTTTCATGCCAGCAACCTCTTTCCGCTTATATTTCTTTCTGCTTATATTTCTTTCTGCTTATATTTCTTTCTGCTTATATTTCTTTCTGCTTATATTCTTATTTATTTATGCCTTTTAAAACATATATTGGGTATCCTTGCACTGTTTCGATCTTAGGGTAGTTTTGCTCGATATAACGGATAAGCTCCCGCTTATCATCCCCATATACCTTTCCCTGAATAGGCACAAAATATTTGGCCCCTTGCTCGATATAATAGGCCAACTCTTGATAGGGATCTTGGGGTATGAAAGAGTACATGCCCAGATTGTAGCGCCACCCTCTTCTACCGCTCAGACTTAACAGACAAGGATCAAAGGACCCCACAACCAGCAAATCACTTGGAGCGGTTAACTCCTCCACTAGCTTTTTCTGAACCGCCATAGTTTCATTTATGGTATACATAGGCTTAACATAAGCAAAGCTTTCCAACATAAATAAAAATGCTAAAGCTAAGGAAATCACTTTCCCCCCGGGTAAAGCAAGCAGCCTGTCCAAAAAATTACCGATAAGCAAAGCACAGGGCACCAAAGCAAAAATAAGGTAATAGGTCGCTCTAATAGGAGCAACGATCAAAAGCAGTTCTAAAAGCATGGCCCCCAACCAGACCAAAAGACCGATTTGATTCTTGCGCACCGTGAAAACTCCGGCCAGAGTCAGCAAAAGGCCAATTATACCCCAGGCCCGGGGCCCATTCTTAAGAAAAAACATTTGGCTCTCCGGAGTGTAAAAAGCGGTTAAGGCCTTCCGCAGAATAATATCCCGCGTTATTCCCAAAGAAAACTTATATTCGGCAAGGCTTGCGCTGTAAACATAGTAGGCCAAGGCCAGGCCCAAAGTCACGGCAGCGTAAATCCAAACTTCAGGCCTTGCCGGCCATTGCCGGCCAAAATAGCGAAAACAAATATACAGCAGAAAAATAGCGCCGAAAACAACAGGCGGTTTGGTCATTAAAGCCAGCGAAAACAAAACCATGCTTATAATTAAGGGTTTAATAGCAGACTTAATAGTAGGTTTAACAGCCGGCTTATTTGCTGAATTAATAGTTAGATACCTTGTTTCTGCCCAGAGCTCAAAATAATATATTCCCCCGATCCAGAACATCAAGGCCCCCGCTTCCGGCATTATGGCCCTGGAATAATAAAGATTAAGCGGCAAAAAGCCGTAAACAACAAGACTAAGCAGCGCCCCCCGTATGTTTAAGTACTTGCGAGCTAACAAGTACAAATACACACAGGAAATAAGAAAAAAGATGATAGGAACCATTCTGGCCAGAAAATAATGATGGCCAAAAAGTTTATAAAGAATAGCTATCACAAAGGTCGTGACTTGAATTTCCAGGGCAGGTATATTAGGCAGCGGACCGTCGTAATTCAAATTAGGCCGCAGAGGGTTAAAATCATACTCTACAAAGTTCCGGGCCATGGACTCGGTATCGGCCTGGCGCCAGCTTTCCTCAATCTCCAAAGGAGGAACATTGATATGGTATAACCTGCTAACCAATATAATAAGTAGCAAAAAAATAAGGATATATTTCTCCTTGTTTCTCATAAATACCTCAAGCTATTAAGTACTGACGTCCTAATGATAAAAAGGCAAAAAAATAACCAATAATTATTATTGGTCAAAATCCGCTTCTCAATTCAAATAACCTTTCTTAAGTTCCATCATCGTAATGGTTTCACATTTTTACAACTTCAACAATTTTGTCATCTTCTATTATCTTCCTTTTAACTGCCTTCGGGCATTAATTTTCCACCAATCAAACGCTTCTTCTTCCTCGGCTATTTCCGGATTTTTGTAACATAATTCAAGTATTTTGGCTCTCTCCCGTTCAGCATTATTCTTATAGGATAATATCTCGGATTGATCATCCCTTTCATAATCCCCATAAGAATATGCAGCAGGTTCTCCCCGTTTATAGGCTATAGATGCTCTGGGCTCCACGCGCTCATAAGAATAATAAGGCCTTCGCCCGGAACCCAAAACTCCCGCGCCTAAAACTCCGGCCAGCAAGCCTAAACCGATCCCTTCAGAAACAATTTTTAGGGCGCCATAAATATCTATAGAGAAATAGAGAGCTAAAAGCAATATCCCTACGACCGCATACCCACCGGCAGCCAATCCTCCCGGCAGTATTCTTCCCGAACAACTGCTTGCCCGGTAGCCGGCCGCCAAACAACTTAATAGCAAACCGAAATCAACGATGTAAGCTATAATTGTTTTATCAATTCCGGCCATTGAAGAACCAAGAACTGCTAAAAGAGTTAGGACTGTTACCAGCAGACCGGTGGTTATTCCTTTTAGGATGCCAGTTCCCATCTTTCAATCACCCTACTCTTAATATTTCTTCTTATTACTTTTAATATATTGAACAAGCAGTGATAATTATTCCTGTTTTTTTCCAATTGAGAAAAATATTTGGATTAATTTACCATACATAAGACCGTCCATGCTGCTCCTTGACAAAACAATGTTCGGGCGGTATTTTCAATAAGTATGTTAATATGCTTAGCAGCCGGATAATTTACTTAGCACCGGAATTTTTGGAGGAAAAAATGCGTCAAATAAATCAAAGACATCAACAAACACCGGCCCGAAAAATTTCACCCCTCATGGCCGATGTTTCCTTGCTTTTTGTAGCTTTAGGCTGGGGATCCACGTTCATTGTGGTTAAAACAGCGGTAGAGGATCTTCCTCCTTTTCCCTTTCTAGCCGGTCGTTTTACCTTAGCTTTTCTTGCCCTGCTTCCTCTTCTGTGGCTGCAGCGGCACCACATAAATCTTCCCACTATCGGAAAAGCGGCTTTGGCCGGAACCCTTCTCTTTTTAGGCTATGCCACCCAGACTATTGGCCTTCAATATACAACGGCCTCCAATGCCGGATTTATCACAGGTCTAAATGTAGTAATTGTTCCTGTCTTATTGGCGATTTATCATAGGAAGCTTCCTCCCTGGGCTGTATGTTGCGGCATATTATGCTCGGTCCTAGGCTTAGGTTTAATGTCAATCCAGGAAGGTTTTACCGTAAATGCGGGGGACCCCCTCGTCCTGATCTGCGCCTTTTGTTATGCTTTACAAATTATCTTGGTGGGCCGTTTTGCTCCCGAAGTTAACGCCACGGTACTGGCATCCTTTCAAATACTCACCGTAGCAATTCTGAGTGGTTTATGCACCATTATAGTTCCCCAGCCGCATTATATATTTTCCGGTTATGTTTGGTTCGGCTTGATTCTCACAGCCCTGATCTGTACATCCTTCGCCTATTTAGTGCAAAGCAAAATGCAACAGTTCACATCCGCGACTCATACTGCTATTATTTTTGCCACCGAACCCGTCTTTTCCGC
>JAAYMU010000152.1 GCA_012521215.1 Peptococcaceae bacterium
ATTGCGGCGAATCTTGGTTATTTCTTGGTGGGCTTTTTTCATTGCATCGTCAAGAAACCCTCTTGTTTGTTCCTCTTCTTTCAATCTGTCTTCGGAGAGATTGATCATATCAAGGATCTCTTGCATAATCCCGTACTCTTCTTCCAGTAAGGCGTAGGTACTGCCGGTTAGTTCCTCATACTCCAGAATATCGACATCATATATATTGCTTCTGATTTTTTCCATAAACTGCCGCAGATCATTCTTTTTCTGTCGGACCATTTGGATCAGGCTGCTGCTTTGCGTTATTGCTTTTTTATAATTTTTGCGTTTTATTAACTCCCGCAGTTTTAACTCTTCGATCGTGAAACTGATTTCCTGTTCTACTTCTTTGGTTCTAAACAAAAGATCATATCCCTGGTCGGTTAACTGATAAGTAATGATATAACTGCGGTCATTTTCCCGGAGTTTATCTTCGATCAGACGGATTCGCGTCTCCTTCGTCCCCTGACCATAGGTCATGATCGGATAAAAACGTGCTTCCCCACCATTTTGCAGGATATCCTTAATGATATATTCAGTTATTTGGCGAATGGTATCCAGCGAAAATTCCAGTTCATAAGCAGGTAAGATTCCGCGTATAAAGGAAGCGATGCTTTCAATGGTACACTCCTCATCCTCTGCTAAAGTTTGTTCCATAATGTAAACGAGGACAGAAAAAATAATATTGTCCAACTGACCGGCACTGAATAAACGTTCAATATCCATGCGCCGGTTGGTGCGGTTTACAATGGAATCCACCGCGGCAACAATCCGCATTCTTTTTTCAAAGCCTTCTAAGAATTCAAATTCTTGGTTCATAATCTGTATCCCCGTACTATTCCAGCATTTCGGCAAGTATCTGATAATTTAAGATTTCTTGCGGGATATACCTTCCTCGTTGCAAAAACTCCAGTTTATTCCCGGCGGGTGACAGCCCTATTTTGTTTAGGAAGTCCTGCAGGTCCACTTCAATTTGCCGGGTATCCGGACTGCAAGGAAGGTCTCTGCCTGCGGCAAGCTGGATCATTTTTTGGTACAACCTGCTAAAGGGCAGTATGTTTAAATCCGAATTAGCTTTCCCGGTACGATAGTACAAACGGATCCCTTCATAATCAATATCCCCAAAGTATAATATGTGAGCCTGAAGAGGAGTGTCTAATCCGTACATTTCCTTAAGGTAACCGGTAAGAGCACCGGGTTTGGTGATCTTATTTCCTTCCCCGTAAATTAACACCTGAATTTTGGTCCCTGCTAAATTAGATTTTTCTGTCTCCTGCATTAATTTGCGCAAGGTAAACCAGGTATCTTTATTTTCAACAATGAGAATAGTCATAGGGGCTGAGCGTTCCCGCACATAATCGAAAAAAGGTTCAGGCGTATCGTAATAATTCAAAAAGTCCTCCGGTAAACCATTAAAACGAAGTACCTCCCGCACGAGCGGAAGATGACCGTCCAGCATTTTCTCTTTCCCCCAGATGGAGAAAGATCTTTCCTTACGGGACATGGGTTGCTTTAATAACGATGGTTGATCCCAGAGGTACTTGCTTAAGCCCTCAAGAAGGTCTTGATGCTTGAGATAATATTCAGGTTTTTGCAGGTAAGCCGCAATATTCAAAGCCGGCGCCAAACAGCGGATCTGATCATGGTAAGCCTCATAATCTGTGGGGGGCGTTTTAATCCGGTATTTATTAAATAATGCCGGGAAACGCCCATTTTGGCCTGAGGCCTTTACGGGCTCCAGCACACCTTGGGTGAGCAACTCTGTTATCAGGTTATAAAATGCTTGATAGTCCGGCTGGTGAAAAAGTTTTTGCAGTTCAATATCGGTAATCGTTTTTTTAGTTTTTGTCCAGTCAATCAGTCTGTCTGTATTATTTCGAATATTCGACATGAAAACTCCTTATTTTTAAACCCTTCTTTTCAACCAATATTATAACTTATTTTTTGACTTTATACTTCCTAAAATAAAAATGCTGTACGTTTACGTAACAGCATTTTCGTTTAACCTTACGGGCCGAAGGGTTGGTTAAGCCGATAATTAATGTCCTGAGCATTCATCATGGTGTTGGTGCTGATGGCAGACAGAACCTGTCGACTTTAAATTGCCCTTTAAGTATTGCTCCACAGCGGTTTTTGCTTCACCCGAAGCACCGGTTATTACCTCAACGCCTTTTTCATTGAAAATATCAATCGCTCCGCCGCCCATGCCGCCGGAAATAATAACCTTGATCCCCATGTCATGCAAGAAATTCGGTAAAAATCCAGGTTTATGTCCTGGGTTAGGTACGGTTTCAGTATTCTTGATTTCTCCGTTTTCAGTTTGGAAAATCATAAAAGCTTCGCAATGTCCAAAATGTTCGGTAATCATGTCTCCTTCGCAGGCTACGACAATTTTCATTGTTGTTTCTCCCTCCTTGTCATTAGATAAGTTGTTAATTGCTTGATCTCCGTAGTTTTCAATTATTTCAGCCGCATCGTCCAACCAATTGCCGTCATATAGCTCAATCATTCCGCGGTCACAAGCAGTAGCTAATTTGGGATCGATCGGCAGTTTTCCCAGTACCTTCAAATGGTGTTGTTCAGCGATCTTTTCAATTGAACTTTCTCCGAAAATTTTATACTCCTTGTTACAGTCCGGGCACTTGAAGTAAGACATATTTTCCACTAATCCCACAATGGGTATATTCATAGCTTCGGCCATTTTAACAGCCTTGGCGACTATCATAGACACTAATTCTTGGGGCGAAGCTACGATAATAATACCGTCCACCTGCAGGGATTGGAAAACAGTGAGCGGTACATCACCTGTTCCCGGTGGCATATCGATAAACATGAAATCAACATCATCCCAAATTACTTCCGACCAAAACTGCTTGATCACACCCGAAAGCACCGGACCACGCCAGATTACCGGATCTGTTTCATCCTGCAACAACAAATTTATGGACATAATTTGAATACCCGTTTTGCTCATGGCGGGAAACAAACCAAATTCACTTGTTGCAGGCTTTTGTTTAATTCCGAAAGCTTTTGGTATGGAGGGGCCGGTTATATCGGCATCAAGTACGGCAGCCTTATATCCCCTGCGGTTCATAGCCACAGCCAGCATGGAAGTTATCAGTGATTTTCCGACACCGCCTTTCCCGCTCATAATACCGATTGTTCTTTTGATGCTACTCATTTGGTGCAAATTGGCAGTAAAATCATCCCTTTTCTCAGTTGTTTTGTCACTGCAAGTATTACAGTTTTGACCACAGCTTTCACTCATTTGACCTTCGTCTCCTTTTATTATTTATTCCTTGTTTAAAACATTCATGGTATTGCTATAAACTTCAGTAACAGCCCGTCCCGCGGAACAATCGACCTCAATAATGCTCTGGCCTTGATTGGTGGCTTTAAGGGCCTTGGCATCAAAGGGAATTTTTCCCGCGAACGGTAAGCCATGCTCACGGCAGAAGGCCTCTATTTTATGGGTCAAATCAGGATTAGTATCATACTTGTTAACACAGACTGCTAGCTTGAGACTAAAACCTTGGGCCAACTTGATGATTCTCTCCATATCGCTGATACCCGATAGGGAAGGTTCAGCAACTATAAGCACCATATCCACTCCGCTTAAAGAAGCAATTACCGGACAGCCGATGCCGGGTGAGCCGTCAATGACAGACAGATCGATATCTAAATTTTCCGTTTCATCTTTCAGTTGTTTTTTAACCTCAGTCACTAGTTTTCCCGAAGTGCCACTACCCATTTTCAGCCTTGCCGTGGAAAAAATGTCCTTGTCTTTATATACCCTTAGTTCGCCGGCCACATCCGGTTGAAGAACTACCGCTCCCACCGGGCAGATTGCTTCACAAACACCGCAGCCTTCACAGGCAAAGACATCTACTTCATATTTGCCGTCACTCTCTTTTATGGCTTCAAAGCGACAATGCTGTCGGCAAGAACCACAGTTAATACAAGTTTCTTCGTCGATTAGCGCTTTCCCCATACCATAATAATCAGCAACCTTAGCCGGAGAAGCAAGTGGCCGTACTAAATGAAGGTTAGGAGCATCCACATCGCAGTCAGCATAAGCCTTAGCTGCGGCAAGTTGAATAAAGGCGCTGGCAACAGTAGTCTTTCCGGTACCGCCTTTGCCGCTAAGTATTAGAAGCTGTTTCATGTTGGACCTCCTTCTTTACCTTATTTAAGAGATTTTGGAACAACTCTCGATATTTAGCTTGTTTACGGGCAACTATTTCACCGTTGGAATTCAGGCGTCCTAATTCAATGTCAAATGGAATCTTTCCTAAAATCGGAATGTTGTTCTTCAGACAATAATCTTCGGCTGGATTTTCTTCTTCCTCCAAGCACTTATTAAGAACAACTCCATAAGGGATATGAAATATTCTTACCAGTTCATAAACCATATCCAAATTATGAACTCCGAAAATTGTCGGCTCCGCTACCAGGATACAATAATCGGCATCTTTGATACTTTCCATAACTACACAGGCACTGCCCGGCGGGCAGTCAATAAAAACATCTTCATTTTCTTGGCCTTCATCTTGCAAAAGTTTCTTGATGATCGGCACGCCGGATGGTTCTCCTGGCTTTAAGATCCCGGTTAGCACGCGGACATTTTCGGATTTACCACTTTGGACAACACCGATTTCCTTATCTATTTCTGAAATAGCCTTTTTTCGGCACAGAAGGCGACAACCTCCGCAGGAATGGCAGATTTCATTAAATACAATCAATTTATCTATGACATAAACCAAAGCATTAAACCTGCAGAAATCAACACAAACCCGGCAGCCGTTACATAACTCCTGATCCACTTGAGGAATTTTTACATTTACCTTTTCAGTTTTTATGTCTTGCGGTTTAAAGAAAAGATGGCCGTTAGGCTCTTCCACATCACAATCGATATAGAGGGATTCCGGCGAAACGGCAGCCAGGTTTACGGATAGAAGGGTTTTCCCAGTTCCTCCTTTACCGCTTAAGACAGCAATCTTCATTGCCTTCCTCCATGCTGGTGAAAACCGGGATGGATATCATCAAGAGGAGTTAATTTTCCTTCCTTTAAAGCCGCAATGTTTTCCGAGATTGAATTACTGATGTTTTTATAGATTTTGATTTCCGCTGTCATAAATACATTAGCAGCATTCTGACCGCAACGTGGAGCGATAATTGCTTCCGCTCCGTTATCCAGAATATTTTGTGCTGCTTTGATTCCCGCTCCACCTTGGCTTGATGCAGCACTATTATCCATAAAATTATACTCTTCAGTTTCTGTGTCATAAAAAAGAAAATATGGTGCTCGTCCAAGATTACTGGAGATGTTGGCATCCTTTGATTTTTTATCTACCGGTAAGGTAATTTTCATAGTAATCCTCCTTTTTTTGTTCTGTACACTCTGTTATCAAGACCAAATCAGATACAGATACCAGATACTTGTACATGTAATTACTTATTGGCATATGTCCTCTATTACATTTTATTTACTTTTGGGCATATACTCTTACCGAGATCTTTTCTCCATATTTGATTAGCTGACGCATGCCGGCACTTTGACCTACGGCCGTAAAAATACTTTCCTTATTAGCAGCCGGCCATCTTGCTCCCGCCAGCATAGTTACTCCAGTCCCCCTAAAAGCCTCAGGATATAAGGGCGTGCTGGATCCAACCATAACTACCTCCCGGGCTTGGCTACAATAGGGCAAAAGACCTTCCAAGGTTCCATTAATCAAAGATGAACTGCTAATAAACACAAGCTGGCAATTTGGTAGTAGTTCCGGTTGGGCGCTTTCCGGATACACCTGGTCGGGAACATTCTCACCCCGTTCAAAGACATATAGTTTTTCTACCTTTTCTTTTAATTTGGAAATGACAGGCCCAATATGGCCAATTATCCCTACCGTATCGCTGGGTTGAACTTCAACGGAGAATACTGCGTCCAGACCGGGAGAATTATTTACCAACTGTAATTTTTCAAATTCCGCTACGGAATTTAAAACCGCTAGACCTAAAGCGGAAGCAATCACATTTTCTCCTTTTAAAGCCCAGCCGGCAATTTCCTCGGCAGATTTGCCCACGAGGTTTCCAGCCTGGGGTAGCGCAGAACAAGCATGTCCAATTTCCTTACGCAGGACATAGGTAACACCGATGGAACTATCGTCAAGTTCAACAGCCAGTAGGCCTAGTCCTATTCTGACGTCTTTGATTTTTTGCTCTGCAATTTTAGGCAAGGCTAGCTTATATACACGTTCTAAAATCATATCAACCCTCCTCGCATTTCGCTTTGACCTTTTCAACGACTTTTGCTTTCTTTACCTCGATGTTTACAAAAGAAAGCAGGCAGGGAAAATTATTAGCCTGCCTTTTTTGCACGCGACCAGTTATTCAGCGGCTTTACTACCTGCCTCAACGTCGCCAAAACGGTTTTTTAGCCACTGAAGCCGGTCTTCTAAAAGCTCTATTTGTCTGTTAAGATATTCTTTTTCACTTTCTGCAGAGATATTGGGTTGATAATATGTGGGGTATACCGGATAAACTTCTGGCAAAGCAAGGTTCCATCTAAATCCCCTGCCGCCTCGGCCTCCCCAACCTCTGCGGGCGTATCCTCTTCCCCAGTATCCACCGGGATTCATATACCCGGGAACCACAAAAGCGGAACAAGGACCCATTCCTCTTCCTGTCCGCGGTCCATAGCCCAGTGGGCCAGTTTTGTCTCCTCCTGGCATAATTTGTCACCCCCTTTTTATATATCAACTGTGGATTATTATAATTATGGACTTATGTTCAAAACTATAATAATATTGTTTTGGTCATATGTCAATAACCTGTGCAAAGAAGAATTCCTTTAATGAAAATAAACCGCCTCTGTTTAAAGATTAGCGGTTTATTGCATTTATGGGTTGATGAAAATTGCCTAAATACTATTAAATTCTAAGTGTTATTTCCCCACCCACTCTCTGATAGATTGGTACAAGGCTTCGGTATCTTCCGGGGTTTTGCCGTTGACAATCACATAAGCCGGATTGTCCCCATCCAGCTTGAGCACAATATATTTTCCCCCTTGATGGTATATATAGAGCCTGCATTTGCCGTATCCATCCAGTCTGAAATGGCCGAAACTTTTGTTGGCGCCGCCGTAGCCGTTGGTGCGTGTACCCTGGGGAAGACTATCCAAGGTGGAAACTGAAACAATCTGGCTCTTATCTATGCTCAAGTCATACATCGCGGCATCAATGACGATTTGAGAACCATTCTCTGTAATCACATAATCCTTGGCACTGCCGTAAAATACTGGAATCAAAGCGACCAGCACCAGCACGAGAATACCAAATCCCATAAGCTTGCCGGCCGGGTGGGCAATATTAATGGTCCAGCCCATGCTTGCAATTCGTTTGGGTACAAATAGTCTGGGATCATTCGGGTTATTGTAGAACCCCCATTTGTATATGCCTTCCTGTTCAAAAAGATGGCTGTCGTCTTTAAGTTCGGAACCGAAAAAATACTGCTCGGTAGCTCGGATTCTTTTCTGCTGCCAGAAGGCGATGTTGAGCAGGGCAATAACCAGGACAACCACCGGCAGCACTATCATGATCATGATGCCACTTCTAAAATGGAGAATGGAAAGATTAAACGAAATCCAAAATACCAACATAAACAGCGCACTCAGCGTTGCTCCCGTGGTTCGGATGCGTTCCAGCGTTCTGGCACAAGCTTTATTTACCTCGGTGTTTTCACTTAGGGCTGGGCTATGGCTTCTATGCATCTGGTAATATAAGAAAACCATACAGAGCTGGCTGAGCGGACCTATAAAACTAAAGCCAAGGGGATAGAGTTCCCGTATCGCCGGTGAAAACAACAAATAGACCGTTGGGATAAAACTCAAGAGCAAAAATAACCAGACCCAAATAGAAGAAATACCAGCTTTGCCTTTCTCCTTGACCACGTTCATATCTACCGTTACGATACGTGCCTGTTGGTAGATCCAGCCTTTTTCTTTTTTCAGAG
>JAAYMU010000153.1 GCA_012521215.1 Peptococcaceae bacterium
TATTTGTAGCTATGAACCAACCTTCCTTGGAAAAATTTGAGGAAGAGGTTCAACCGGGTGGCCTTATTATACTTGATTCTTCATTAATTCAGCTCAAAGTTAAGCGCCATGATCTACAAGCTTGCTATATTCCGGCTACCAAATTGGCTGAAGACAACAATCTCAAAGGCTTAGCCAATATGATTATTTTGGGGAGAATCGCCAGGGAGACAGGCCTGTTTGATCTGGATACCCTTTATCTTGCCGCTTCCAAGAGTATACCGGAAAGAAAAAAAGACCTGCTGGCATTTAATAAAAAAGCAATTGAAATAGGTTATAATTATTAATAACATTCCGTATTAATAATGATCCGAATATACCTGGAAAGGGGCGATTGCTTTGACTGAGCAAATGACAGAACAATTAAAAGATATGGGTGCTCGATTGTCTATGCTGCGTGAATCGATGGGTTTTACGCCTGAAAAAATTGCTGAAACCTTGGAACTTCCTCTTGCTGATTATTTGCAGTATGAAGCAGGGGAAAAGGATTTCTCTTTTAGCTTTCTATATAATGTAGCCGGTATTTTAGGGGTTGATGTCCTGGATATAATTAGCGGGGAAACTCCCAAACTCTCTACCTGCTGCGTTGTCAGAGCCGGCGGCGGTTATGCCATTAAGCGCAGAAAAGCTTATGACTACAAGCATTTAGCTTTTACTTTCCGCAACAAAAAAATGGAACCGTTTTTGGTCACTGTGGAACCGAGCGATGCTCAGCCGGAACTCCATACCCACGACGGACAGGAGTTCAATTATATGCTTGAAGGCAGTATGGATTTTTTTATTGGCGAAATGGTTTACAGACTGAGCGAGGGTGATAGCGTTTACTTCGACTCATCTGTTCCTCATGCCATGAAGGCACATGGCCAAAGAGCAGCGAAGTTCCTGGCGGTTGTCATGAAGTAAGGGAGGAGCAAGAAAAACAAGATGGTTTTATATGAAAAGTATACGGGTAGAAACCGTGACGACTATGTAACCTTGGAAGACTTGTACCGCAATTTTTCTATTAAATGTCCCGACGATTTTAATTTCGCTTACGATGTATTGGACACGCTGGCTCAAGAAAAACCGGATAGCTTGGCTATGCTTTGGCTGAGTAAAGATGGAGAAGAAAAACGAATTACTTTTGCCGAGATGAAACGCTATACGGACAAAACGGCCAATTATTTCTATTCGCTGGGGATTAGGAAGGGCGATTTTGTATTGCTCGTTCTCAAAAGAAGCTATCTTTTTTGGTACGCTATCTTGGCTTTGCACAAGATTGGGGCGGTAGCGGTACAGGCTACCCACCTTTTGACCGCCAAGGACTATGTATACCGTTGTCAGAAGGGCGGTATCAAAATGGCAGTGATTACCGGCGACGGGGATTGCACGCAGCATTTTGATGAAGCTCTTCCCGAATGTCCAACTGTAGAACTCAAAGCTGTTTCCGGGCACAAGGATGCCGGAGAAGGCTGGCTCGATTTTGAAGCCGGTATAGAGGCCGCTTCCGAAGACTGGCAGCGTCCTACAGGCAAAGAAGCGACCAAGGCCACGGATATTATGATTATGGCTTTCTCTTCGGGTACGACCGGTTATCCGAAAATGGTTACCCATGATTTTACTTATCCTTTAGGACATCTCATGACCGGGGTTTTTTGGCACCGGGTTGAACCCGGCGGGTTGCATTTTACTATTTCCGATACCGGCTGGCTAAAATCTTTATGGGGGAAATTATACGGACAATGGTTGGGTGAATCGGCTGTATTCACTTATGATTTTGACACCTTTAGCGGAGCGGATATCCTGGAAAAATTAGAAAAGTATAAAATTACTACTTTTTGTGCTCCACCGACCATGTACCGCTTTATGCTTAAAGAAGATGTTACTAAGTATGACCTTTCTTCTCTGAAACACTGCTGTACGGCAGGCGAGGCTTTAAATCCCGAGGTTTTCAATAAATGGCGGGAGGCTACAGGCTTGCGCATTTTTGAAGGATTCGGGCAGTCGGAAACTACGCTCTGTTGTTCCACCCTCTATCCCTGGGTACAGCCCCGGCCGGGCTCTATGGGTTTGCCGACACCTGGTTATCAGCTAGTTATTGTAGATGAGAACGGGCAAGAAGTAGACCCGGGAGTTACGGGTGAAATCTGTATAAAAGCAGACAGTCAGGATAATAAACCCAAAGGCTTGTTTATGGGGTATTATAATGACGAAGCCAGCACCCAAAAATCTTGGCATGACGGATTGTATCATACCGGTGATACAGCCTACCGTGATGAACTTGGTTTCTTGTGGTATGTAGGAAGAAACGACGATATTATAAAATCCTCCGGCTATCGCATCGGGCCCTTTGAAGTGGAATCAGCGCTGGCGGAACATCCTGCAGTTCTGGAATCAGCGGTTACCGGTGTTCCGGATCCGATCCGAGGCTTTAATGTTAAAGCTACAATTGTTTTGGCCAATGGCTATGAACCATCAGAAGAACTAATTAAAGAATTACAGGATCATGTAAAGAAAACAACTGCTCCCTATAAATATCCTAGAGTTATAGAATTTGTGTCGGAACTGCCGAAAACCATTAGCGGCAAAATCCGGCGGGTTGAAATCAGGGAAAAGGATATGAAATAATTTAATAGCAAGAGATATCAAGAGACCCCCCTGTCATATAGACAAGGGGGTCTTGGAATTATTCTGTTGTTTTCTTTTCCAAGTAAATGTTTTGGCTGGGAAAAGCGATAGAAACGCCCTCAATTTCTAGTATTTCCATGATTTTTAGGTTAACATCCTCTCTAACGCGAAGATATTCTTCCCAGGAGGTTGTTTTAGTGAAGAAATATAAAAAGATTTCTAAACAGTCGGTTTTAAACTCATCAAAACGCACCAGAATAAAATCCTGATCAATTCCTTCATGATTTCTAAGCATCTTGTCAATTCGTTTTACGCAGGCTTTTATTTTATGCCTGGGAGTGTCATAGGCGATTCTCAGATTAAAAGTAATCTGCCGCTTACCCATTTTGGTCCAATTTGTAATAGGCTCATTAGCCAAAGTAGAATTGGGCACGGTAACCAAAGCCTGGGCAAAGGTTCTAATTTTAGTACTGCGAAAAGTGATATCTTCCACCACTCCTTCCACGCTGGGTGTTTTTATCCAGTCGCCGATGGAGAAGGGTTTTTCGGTAATAATCACTACTCCGCCGAAAAAGTTCTTTAACGATTCCTGAGCAGCAAGAGCAAAAGCCAAACCTCCTAAGCCTAAACCCGCTACAAATCCGCCAACATTATACTCCCATTCGCTGGCAATAATGCTTATGGCCATGACAATAATAATAAAGCGAAGAAGTTTGGAAAGAAAGGGAAGTATTATTTTATCCACTTCTATGTTTAATTTACGGGCTAATTTTTCGAAAAAACTTGAAGAAGTGGAGGACAGATTATATAGCCCCCAGGCAATGAGAATAACAAGTACTGAACGTAGAATCCTTATCAACAAAACAGTAGAAATTGAGCTCAGAGAAAGATAGAGGAAGGCCAGGTATATTCCAATAATTACAAAAAGCGCGCGGATAGGTCCTTCAAAAGCTAAAAAAATATTGGTCAGCACATCTGTAGGAGCTTTTTTGGTTAATTTCAGAATCAATTTAAAAAGGTAAGTTGAAAAAATTTTACGAAAAATAATAAACAGAATAAAGATAGCCGCGGCGATTCCGATATCTAACAAAATCTCCGGATTAATACTTTCAATACCTTTTAACCAGGTATGTAGTTTACTGACCATAGAGCCTCCCGATATTTGTGTTTAGCTTAACCAACAACTGCTGTTAGCCAACTGTTTAATTGATTTTAAGTTGTTGTCGCATAAACTGGGGAATAGATAAACATTGTTCCACAATTTGAGGATTCACATAACGGGTGTCTTTATAATTCAGACGGTCAGGGGCAGGGCAGGTATACTGTTTAGAGCCAAGAGTAAAACTCCACAATCCCCCGGGATAAGTAGGCACGACAGCTGTATAGATTTTTGTCTGGGGAAAGATTTGACCGATGCGTTTAAAGGTTTGTTCCATTACTTCGGGGTGAAAGATGGGCGATTGGCTTTGACAAACCATGAGACCATCATTTTTTAAGGCTTTATAAAGGTTCTGGTAAAAACTTTTTTCAAACAGAACCTTCGCCGGCCCTATGGGGTCGGAAGAGTCGACTATAATAATATCATATTTATCTTCTATATCCTGCACAAAGGTAACCCCATTTTCAAAAATAAAGTGAACACGGGGATCCGATAAGTTTCCCGAAACCTCCCGCAGATGCTCCCGGCAAACGTCCACCACAAGTTTATCAATTTCTACCATATCTATATGTTCGACAGCTGGGTATTTGCATACTTCCTTAGCTGCCCCGCAGTCTCCGCCCCCGATAATTAAAACTTTGCGGGGTTGGGGATGAATACAGAGTGGGATATGTGTTATCATTTCGTTATAGATGTGTCCATCTATAGATGTAGTTTGAACTATTCCGTCCAGCACAAGCATTTTACCAAAACTATAGGAGTCTAAAATCATAACATGCTGAAAGGAAGATTGCCCTTCAAAGACAATTTCTTTGATCTTGTAGCTAACCTCCAAATTTTCCCTCTCGTCTTCCGTTAACCATAAACTGTTATTTTTTTTTGTTAAATAATTAGGCAAATGATTTGACATTTTAACCCCCTGTTACTTAGTAGTTCCTATAAAGTTGAGCCTGTTTAATAAACCGTACCATAATTAGCCGTCGGATTCAACGGCTAAAAGTCTTAATAACAATGATTCGTGGAATTGCTTACTCTTGACAATCCAGTATTATTTTAATTAAAATTATTTTTTGTACTTTAGATTTAGTTTTTACTAATAGGTTTAGTTTTTACTAATAGATTTAGTCTTTACTAATATAGAATTTGAGGAATAGACCTTGTTAAAATTAGAAGCAAAAAAAATGCCCACATATAAAAAAATAATTAAAAAGTATTTTCTAGAACTTCTCGGCCTGTTCTTAATGGGCTTAGGAATAAGCCTGATCACCAAATCAGATTTAGGAACTTCTCCAATTTCGGGTGTTCCCTTAGTACTTAGTTATATTTTTCCCTTAACTTTTGGCCAGTTTACTTTTATCATGGGTGTGGTTTTTATCGTTTTACAAAAAGCGATCTTGAGGAAGGATTTTCCTTGCATTCAGTATATGCAAGTTTTTGTAGGATTTGTCCTTGGCTTTTCCGTAGATGTGGGGATGTTTATTTTCTCCAACCTTGATTTTAATTTTTATGGTGAGAAAATTATCGGCATACTGCTAGGATGTATTCTCCTAGCCTGGGGAGTGTATCTGCAAGTCTGTGCCAATGTAATTATTAATTCCGGGGAAGGTATTGTTAGGGCCATAGCTATCAAGACACGCTTAGAATTTGGAACCATGAAAATAATATTTGACTGTGTTTACTCTTTTTTAGCAGTAATTCTATCGCTAATAGCTTTTGGCACAGTAAGGGGTTTACGGGAAGGAACGGTAATTTCTGCACTATTAGTAGGCTATATAGTAAAATTAACGGATCGTATTCTAACCAAGTTGAATTTAGCTCCCTACTTAAAGGACTAAGAACAGTCCTTTTTTTTGTATAAAGATCAATTCGCGGTAGGAGTAATTTTTTTGCCTTCAGCCAGACCTTCCAGTTTGGGGTTTAATATAATTTGCTCTCCTTCCTTGAGCCCTGATAGAATAGCCACATCCCGGTCATTGGCCATTCCTTTTGTTACCGGGCGAATGACAGCTTTACCGTTTTCCAGTACCCACAGCGCATCGCTTTCCCCATGGGAAAAAAGTGAGGTTTTGGGCACCACCAGTTGATCTTCCTGCTTATCTAAAGTAAACAGAACATCCAGAGCATACCCCGGTTTTAATATAAGTTTTTGCGGGATATGGGGTGTTATGTTAACCTTCACTCTCTGTTCAATAAGCCCCAAGGCGGAGATTCTTTCTTCGGCGACTGGGGCAATGCTTTCAATAACACCGTTTAAGGTAATATCGCCGCTTTTGTTTTTCTGGATAAGTTTAACTTCGGTTTTTGGTTGCAAGCGGGAGGCGTCTTCGGTAAGCACATAGACTTCAAGAATCAATTCCTTGCCGGTAAGTATAGACACAAGATGCATACCGGGAGCGACTACCATGCCTGGTTTAACGTTGACCTTAGTCACGGTACCTTCGGCCGGTGCGTAGACATTGCTTTGTGCCAGCTGATAATTGAGCAGACTTATCTGAGCGTCTACGGCGGCGATTAATGCAGGATAATAATCGGAGTTAAGTGTATTTTGGGCTTCTTCGTATTCTTTCAGACTCAAATACCCGGCTTCATACAAGAGCTTTTTGGCTTCCAGATCAACGGTCAGTTCCTGCAGATCCTTTTGGGCTTCGATGCTTCTTCTTTGGGCCTGTAGGTTCTGGAGTTGGTATGACAATTCCTGGCTGTCAAACTTGGCAAGTAGACTACCACGTTTGACTGTATCCCCTTCTTTAACAGGGAGGTCGGTAATCTTGCCGCCATAAACGGAGTAAACAAGAGCTTCATTTTGAGCTTTGATTATTCCTTCTTCTTTAAATGTGTTGGCTATGGTGGTTCTTTTTACTGTGAGTACTTCGGCGGTAAGCGGTTTAGTGTATTGTATGGCAGTAAGGACAATAATTGTAAGAAGTACCAAGGCGCCCAGGATATATTTCCATTTCTTTTTCATTCTTTTTCCCTCCCGTTATTCTCTGGATTTAAGAACATCCACCAGACTCAGCTTACGGAGTTTCCTGGCGGCCATGCGCTGGGCTACAAAAATCGAAAAGACGGAGATAAGAAAGGCCAGCATTAAGGCTTCGGAACTCAAAGTCGGTGTAAAGCCGAACATATCGTTGCCCATGGAGTCGGCCAGACTGACCATAAAAGCTTTGGTCAGAGGGATTCCCGCCAGCATGGCAAAAATGCTGATAAACCATTGTTCAAAAGTAATAACTTCCAAAACTTCCTGGGGAGTCATCCCCAGAACCATCATCGAGGCTAACTCTCTGCTGCGTTCAGACAGGGTGATGACTGAAGTATTGTAAATAATGGCAAAGCCGATAACTATACCGAAAATAAACAGGATGTAAATCATGCCCATGTAAGAAGCCATTAGATCTTTCAGATCCTGTAGTTGGCTCAAACGGTTTTCGATGCTGTTGATCATTTTGCTGTCTTTATATTTTTCCTCCAGTAGAGGAATATATTTTTCATCCATACTGAGCATTAGAGAAGTAGCCAATTCTCCCTGTCCCAGAAATTGCTGTAGAGCGTTGATTTCCATGTAAGCGTTCATTCCCACATTCTGCGGGATAAGGCCGGCTACCGGCAGGAGCTTTTTTTCTTCCGGGTCTTTGAATAAGGGGCTTTCCACAGTCAGCAAGGTTCCCGGTTTGGCTTGAAGTTGATCGGCCAGGCGTTGGGAGATAAGTATTCCATCAATGGCAATAGCTATCTCCTGTCCCTTGTGGTCTTGAAGATGGTATAGGGAGCTGTCCGCCTGGATACCTATAATAACCGCATTTTTTTCCCGCCAGGAATGATGAAGAGTAACAGGAATTTCAGCCATACTTTCCACAGTTTTGACTCCCGGAAAACGGCTTAATTCATTCTCAGCTTTTTGCTGTTTAAGCGGAACAGATAGGGGGAGTTTAACGTCATATATTTCCGTTTTTTCAAACTGGGTAAAGAGCATTTGATTGGCTACTATTTTAAAAGACCAAGGCAAGGCCAGAAGGCTGAAGGTAAACATAATGCCTACAAATAGAAAGGCTGTCCGTATTTTATGCCGCATCATGTTGCGCAAGGCCATTTTGCCTTGTACCGTGAGCATTTGCCAGAAAAAAAAGGCTTTTTCCAGCAAGATGTTTTTGCCCCCGGCTGGAGCGGCCGGGCGCATAGCTTCGGCCGGTTCAAGGGTCAGAAGCTTTTTACTTCCTTGGTAGCCGGCCAGTAAGGAAAAACCAACTCCCAGGGTTAGGCTAAGAAAAAAGTAAGTGGGTTGGAAAGTGGGCTGCATACCGGGCATATTAAAGAAATCTCTATATATAGCCAACAAAGGACCCGTCAGGGCCAAGCCGCTCAGACTTCCCAAAATTCCGCCGCCTAGACCTGTTAAAAGAGCGTAGGAGAGGTAATGAAACAAAATTTCCCTGTCAGTATAGCCGAAGGCCTTTAGAGTTCCGAGCTGAGTGCGTTGCTGTTCAAGCATACGTTTTAACATTATATACAAAATCATGGCGGCCACTGAAAGAAAGATAACAGGGAAAGCTTTGGCCATAGCTTGCAGGCCGCTTAATTCCTGGGCCAGCAAAACGTGGCTGGTTTGGTCTTGACGAGAATATATACTCTTTAGACCGTAAGTTTTGAGCTCTGATTCCAACTGAGGTTTGATATCTTCAAAGCTGACTCCGGGCTTTAAAGTAAATACCAGGTTGTTAACGTTCGACTTTTCCTGGAACATATTTTTCATTACATTGAAAGGTATATACCCAATACCGAAAGTTTCGGGGTCAGGAAAAAGATCGCTGGTGGTACGTAAGGCGTAAATAAATTCAGGGCTTTGCCCGTTGCCGGCAATCGTCAAGGTCTCAAATTGGCCCTCAACGATAATGTTAAGCTCTTGATTAATGGCTAAACCATGAGTATCGAAAAATTTATTGTCTAACCATAGATTCAGGGAGTTATCCGACAAGGAGTGACCTTCCAGCAACAGAAGGTCGTTTATTATTTCAGACTGAGTTGTGTCCAGAGAAACCAGACGCAGATAAATGTTATCTTTGTTGTCCGGCATTACAACACGCACATCTTTGACCAGCCGTCCTTGGATTTGATCTATTCCTTCTATTGCACTTAACCTGGAAACTTCAGAGTAAGGCATTCCCCGGAGGTCGGTAAAACCATGGGCGAAATTCTGGTTTTGATAGAAAGTATCCCTGGATAGGAGCAGATTGTCCATTACCATGGACATAGAGGTATAAACCATTAAGCCAATGGCGATAACAATTAAACAAGCGCTGTAAGCTCCTTTTTGTTCCCAGAGGTCGCGACGCATTTTTCTAAATAACATTTACCAGCTCACCTTTTCAGGCGGTAAGGGGTTATGATTCATCTCGATCTTAGAGATTCCGCCGTCTTTAATATGAAAGACCCGGTCGGCAATCACTGCTACTCCGGCATTATGGGTAATAATAATCACTGTTTTACCATAATTTTCATGAAAGTCTTTGAGGATTTTAAGTACTTGAACACTGGTCTGGGAATCAAGAGCCCCGGTAGGCTCATCGCAGAGCAAAAGGTCGGGATTTTTAACAATAGCTCTAGCCAGAGCCACTCGCTGCTGTTCCCCGCCGCTAAGCTGGGAGGGGAAATGAATGGCTCTTTCAGCCAAACCTACTTGAGCCAGAATGGTAAGAGGGTCAAAAGGATTTTTGGCAATTTCGGCAGCTAGGTTGACGTTTTCCAGGGCATTCAAATTGGGAATGAGGTTATAAAATTGAAATACAAAGCCCACAGCGTCACGGCGGTAATAAGTGAGCTGTTTAGGATCAGCTTTGTGAAGGGCCAGGTCTTTGTAGTAAAGTTCACCGGAGCTGGCTTGATCCATCCCGCCCACCATGTTTAAAAGTGTACTTTTGCCGGAGCCGCTGGGGCCTAAAATAACAATAAACTCGTTATCATAAATCTCAAAGCTTACTTCTTTTAAAGCTTGCACTTCTACTTCGCCCATTTGATAAGTTTTGGAAAGGTTAATTGCTCTGATTAAGGGGATCATTTTTTATCCCCTTTCACCTTAACTTTTCCCAGAAAGAAGAGTTTGATCTGGCGAAGGATATTTTCTTGGACGGTAGTAAAGGAAATAGTGTCATCCAGGATATAAAAAAGGGATTGGGTCATGATAATACTGTACAGACAAAAAGCAGCATCTTTGGTACCAAAGTCATAAACCAAAGCTCCTTTTTCTTGGTAAGCCTGAAGGACATCGGCTAAAAAATCGATATATAGATAGTCGTTATAGGTGTAAATTTTGGCCAATTCCTGATTTTGGGCCAAACTGTCCATAGCTATTCCGAAAATTTCTCGCAGGACGGTTTTTGAACTTTGTTTTAATGGTTCCAAATAAATTTCTGTAATATGAGCAATAGTGGAAGCAGGATCGTCGCCGTATTGATGAATGATCTCGGTTAATTTGTCTTTTGGGTTTCCCAGCTGTTGAAAATAGCTTTCCAAAAACAAAATAGCTTTGGAAGGGAAATAATTGTACAGGGTGCCGACTCCGATGTTGGCTTTAGCAGCAATATCGGCAATTGTAGTATCAGCGAACCCATCCGTTAAGAAGCATTCTTGGGCTGCTTGTAGGATCTTTTGGCGCAGGATTTCTTTTTTTCTTTCTCTGACCCCGGCCATTTTATCACTCCGTTCAGCTAATTTGTAAACAATAAATCTGAAATTAATAATAGATCTTAAAGCGTAAGAGACCTGAACCTATTGCTATATTTATTATCATATTTGTAATATAGAATATATTCATTTATGAGTTTATTCATAAATGAATGCATTCACTATTTTGATTATAGTTTTACTTTATTTTAGTTGCAAGCTAAATTTATAAATTTATAAGACATTTGGCATTTATTGTGAATTTTGGATTTCGGCAGATAGTTATTTAAAATTTATGGTTTGTTAAGTATTGGCATTGAAAAATGTCATCTTTTATAGGATAATTTTAAAGGAGATTTCACTTCACTAAAGAGCAAATCTACCGGTAAAGACTATTGAAAGGCTCCACAAGCTTTGTGAGAATAACACAACTTGGGGGCCTTTTAATTGCCTAAAAAATTGTGCGGAAAACAATACACTTGTCTGGATAAGCTGACAGTTATTTAGAGCAAACAAAAGATTTTAGGGTCTCTGAACAGTGAAAAAAAGCGCAAATGTCTCAAACTTTGTCGAATATTGTTTAGAAAAATAATGAAATAATAAAAATATCTTGATGTGGCATGGATTTTGCTACTATATATGGTGAGAGCTTGACTTGTTTGTTGCAAAATAGGAGGTGAAGAGAATGCCCACTCGAGAAATATATTGGAACATTGATATGCCGAACTGGCTCTATTTGTTCTTCGCTGTTGCACTTATAACATGTTTGTATGGTTTTTATAGGAGATTTAAGCTCTGGAGATTAGGGCAAAAAGAGAACCGTTTAAAATATTTGTGGCAGGGTATAAAAGGTTTGTGGCAGGCTATAAAAGATATTCTTGCTTATGGGTTTGCCCATAAGCGCATTTTGAGAGACCCTTATCCGGGGCTTGTTCATTTTTTTATTTTTTGGGGATTTGTATTTTTGGTGTTTGCAACCACGGTTGTATTTCTCCAAGCTGATTTTGGGCTCCAGATTTTCCAAGGAAATCTGTATCTGTTCATTAAAGTTACCGCCAATCTTTTCGGCCTAACCGCCTTAATTGCTGTTTTGTTCGCCATGTATCGGCGTTATGTTATTAAACCCGCGCACTTGGAGAGCAAGCCGGAGGATGGTATTATTCTCGTTATTCTTCTGATCATTTTGGTGACAGGCTTTATTATTGAAGGGGTAAGAATGGCCGCGGTTCCGGATCCTTGGGAGGCGTATGGTTTTGTTGGGGCCTGGTTGGCCGTTCCGCTGCGTTTGTTGTCCTTAGATACTTTGCTTTTGATTCACAAAGTGCTTTGGTGGTTCCATATGGCTATATCCATGGCTCTTATTGCCTACTTGCCCTATTCCAAGCTTATTCATATTCCGTTAACTCTTATCAATATACTGCTGCGTAGGCGGGGACCAATCGGTGTTTCGGCGCCTATTGATTTTGAGGATGAAAGCCTTGAAACTTATGGTAAAAACCAGTTAAGTGAGTTAACCTGGAAAGAACTGTTCGATACTGATGCTTGCATGAAATGCGGCCGTTGTGAGAAACATTGCCCGGCTCATTCCAGTGGTAAAAGTTTAAACCCTAAACAGATCATTCAAAATGTCCGTTCCCTAATGGAAGAGGCGGGTACATTAACGGAAGTAAAATCACCGGAAGCAGATCATGAACTGATCGGCAGGGTGGCAACTGAGCAGGATATTTGGTCTTGCACCACCTGTCGCTCTTGTGAACAGCAGTGCCCAGCGTTTATTGAACATGTCGATAAGCTAGTAGAAATGCGCCGCTACTTGACTCTCATGGAAACCAGTTTCCCGCCGGAAACGAAACAACTTTTTAAAAATTTGGAGACAAACGCCAATCCATGGGGAATTACCTGGAACACGCGTCATGATTTTCTTAGAAGTTGCGGGGTAAAAACAGTTGAGGAAAACCCCGATGCTGAATATCTGTATTTCCCGGGCTGTTATGGTTGTTACGATGCCCGTAACCAAAAAGTAACTTCTGCTGTGGTCAAGTTACTGCAAGCCGCCGGCATTAATTTTGCCACCTTGGGAGATAATGAGAAATGTTGCGGTGATCCGGCTCGCCGATTAGGCCACGAATATTTATTCGCTATCCAGGCACAAGAAAACATTGAATTAATGAAAAAACACGGAGTTAAGAAGATTATCACCCAGTGTCCGCATTGTTTCCATACTTTGAAAAATGAGTATCCTGACTATGGTGGCAACTTTGAAGTGATTCATCATGTCGAACTGCTGGCATCTTTAGTCAAATCCGGTAAGTTGCAGCTTAAAACTAAATTTGATCAGACCATCACTTATCATGACTCTTGTTACTTGGGAAGATATCATCAGATCTATAATGAACCACGCGACTTGCTTAAAACAACAGGGTTTAAGCTTAAAGAAATGAAACATCATCACAAAAAGAGCTTATGTTGTGGAGCCGGCGGTGGCAGGATGTGGATGGAGGAAAATGAAGGAGAACGCATCAACGTTATGCGTACCGATGAGGCTTTGGCTGTAAATCCTGATTATATAGCAACAGCCTGTCCTTATTGCTTGTCCATGTTTGACGACGGCTTAGCAACCCGGAAAGCCCGCGACAGGGTAGAATCTTTAGACCTTGCGGAAATTCTGGAAAAGGCTCTATAATAAAATGTTCAATAAAAAAGCCTGCTAAAGATACAAATAAAATAATCAATAGAATAATCAATAAAACAATTAGAAGACGGCGGAACCGTCTACGTTTTGCTGAAAGAAAAGGCTTCCAGGAAATTAACTCCGGAGGCCTTTTTCTTTACGGTTCAAAAGATTTTTTTGTTTGAGGTTTGAATTCTTATACTATTTCCCAAAGACAGTAATGAAAGATCTTGAGGCTAAGGTTGTTATTGATTCTATAAAAGGTTATTATAATAAAAAGAATTACTAAGGATAATTGGAAATTTTGTGAAAATCATAGTTCTAAAGTTAATTTAAGGGAAGGAGCTATTTCATGACCCACATGATGATTCTTGACGGCAACAGCCTGGCAAATAGGGCGTTTTATGCCTTACCCCCGTTTACTTCGGCAGAAGGATTGCCTACCAATGCAGTTCATGGTTTTTTGACCATGTTGTTTAGACTGCAAAGGGATCAAAAACCGGATTACTGGGCAGTTGCTTTTGATAAATCAAAACCGACAGTTCGCCTTGAGCAGTATACGGCTTATAAGGCACAGAGGAAAGAAACTCCGGAGACTCTAAGGCCGCAGTTTGGTTACTTGAAAGAAATATTACAAGTTTTGGCCGTGCCTATCCTTGAGCTGGATGGTTTTGAGGCGGACGATATTATTGCCACTGTCACGGACCGAGCAGTGCGAGCAGGGATGCAAGTCAGTGTTTACTCCGGCGACCGTGATGCTTTGCAATTGGTTTCTCCTTCCACCAAAGTGTATTTTACCAAAAGAGGGATAACTAATGTCGAATGTTATGATGAACAAAAATTAATGGAAAAATATAATCTTAAGCCTTCTCAGATTATAGATCTTAAAGGCTTGATGGGCGATGCTTCAGATAATATCCCCGGCATTCCCGGGGTCGGAGAAAAAACCGCCTTAAAACTGTTGCACGAATATGGAACATTAGAAAATGTTTTGGAAAACAAGGACAAAGTAAGCGGAGTTAAACTAAGGGCTTCGCTTACGGATTATGCTGAACAGGCTTTGTTAAGCAAACGTTTGGCGACCATGATTAGCGATGTTCCTATTGAGTTTGAATTGGAAGATCTAAGGTGGCGCGAGCCAAACAGGGATGAGTGCAAAAAAATCTTTCAACGCTACAGTTTAAATACCGTCGCCAGATTGTTTGAACAAAGTCTGGATGCCAGGCTGCTGGGTAAAAACAAAACTCCCCCCGGAACAGAAGAAGAGCAGGTCTCCATATCTTCTGCTTATGACGGTCCTCAGGAGACTATACTTGATGGTCATTCTTGGCTGGAAAAAATGCAGTCCTGGCTGGAAGAAAAACCGACAATCGCCCTTAGTTATCGTTATGAGGGCCAGAGCATCCACCATGGCCAATGGACGGAAATAGGAATTTACGACGGCCAAAGCACCTATTGTTTGAGTCGTAACACGCAGGCTGCAAGCGTAATTAACCGTCTGTATGAGGTTTTGGAGGACGGCGGAGTGCGTAAGCTTCTGGCTGACAGTAAATCCTTTTATTACCTTCTTCTGAATGAAGGAAAGACTCTTAATGGGGTGGATCTGGATTTAAGTCTGGCGGCCTATCTCTTAAATCCTAACCGTTCCAATTATCATGCTGCCGAACTTTTAAGAGACTTTACCTCGGATTTGTTTTCCCTTTCCCCGGCCCAGGAAGCCTACCTGCTATATAAATTAGGAGCCGGTTATGTAGAAAATTTGGCTAAAGAAGGTCTGGAAAAACTTTTATATGAGGTAGAGCAGCCTTTAAGCAAAGTCCTGGCCCAAATGGAGAAGAATGGAATTGCTCTGGACAGGGAGTTGTTGCAGAATTTCGAGGCGGAACTGGAAGAAAAAATTAACGCTTTGGAAAAGGAAATTTGTACTCTGGCAGGAAGTAAATTCAACCTTAATTCTCCACAGCAGCTAAGCAAAGTGCTTTTTGAGGACCTAGGCTTGCCTCCTATGAAAAAGACTAAAACCGGCTATTCTACGGATGCGGAAACTTTGGAAGAATTACGGGGAGAACACCCCATAATTGAACGGATCTTGGAATATAGGCAGCTTACCAAACTATATTCAACTTATGTCAAATCATTAATGGCTCAAGCCTACCAAGGCAAAATTCATACTACTTTTCAGCAAACTGTAACTGCTACCGGGAGGCTATCCAGTACTGATCCCAACCTACAAAACATTCCGATTCGCTTGGCCGAGGGCAGGAAACTGAGAAAAGTCTTCAAGCCCAGTCAAACGGATTGGCTGCTTTTCTCGGCTGATTATTCCCAGATAGAGTTAAGAATCCTTGCTCATTACTCGCGGGATCCCATTCTTTGTGAATCTTTCATTAAAGGAGAAGATGTGCATATCAGAACTGCCTCTGAGGTTTTCGGAGTACCACTGGCCGAAGTAACTCCCGAAATGAGATACAAAGCCAAAGCGGTTAATTTCGGTCTGATGTATGGCCTGACGGATTTCGGGTTGGCCCGTGATTTATCTATACCTCGTAAAGAGGCTAAATACTATATAACACAATATTTTGAAAAGTACAGCGGGGTTCAAAAGTACCTGGACAAGGCGGTGCGCATAGCCAAAGAACAAGGTGAGGTACGTACGCTATACAACCGTTTGCGCAAAGTACCGGAACTCAGTCATCCCAACAGAATGACGCGCCAATTTGGGGAACGTATCGCCAAAAACACGCCAATTCAGGGCAGTGCCGCTGATATTATGAAGATTGCTATGCTTCGGGTTTCCGAAGCTTTGCAAGGCTATCAAGCCAGGATACTGCTTCAGGTCCATGACGAACTGCTGCTGGAAGTTTCACGGGAGCATCTTTCGCCGGTAGCCAAGCGAGTCAAGCAAGCTATGGAAACCTGCTGTTCGCTAATAGTACCGCTGGTTGTAGAGTGTAAGGCCGGTGAGAATTGGTATGAAATGACTGATTATATTCCCAGTTAAAAACTGAAAGGAGGCATATTGGTGCCGGAATTACCGGAAGTAGAAACTATTTGCAGGTCTTTGGCTCCAAGGATCTTGGGGCGAAAGATTATCGATATTGATATTTTTTGGCCTCCTGCTGTCGTTTCCATACCCGGCCGAGATTTTGCCGAATTAGTTATAGATCAGGAAATTATAAGCCTGGACCGCAGGGGTAAATACCTGCTCATAGGTTTAAGCAGGGGCCTAACAATGATTATTCATTTTCGCATGACCGGGCGCATGATTTATTATCCGTCACGACATGCACCGGAGAAACATACTCATGTTGTTTTCCGTCTTAGTAAAGGAGAAGTCCATTACACGGATACCAGAAAATTCGGCAGAATCCAGCTGGTTCCAACTGCTAAGGCTTACGAGACTCCATCCCTGGCTAAGCTTGGTCCGGAACCATTGGCGGAGGATTTTTCCTTTGTGCAGTTGGGACAGCGTTTGTCCAGGAAGAAGAGTACTATAAAAGCTTCTTTACTCGATCAACAGGTTATTGCCGGCTTAGGCAATATTTATGTGGACGAAGCTCTATTCAGAGCAGGTATTCAACCCGGCAGGAAAACCCAGTCTCTAAAAGTATCAGAAATTATTAAACTTTACGATGCTATTGTTGAAGTGCTGTCGGCAGGGATAGAGGCTAAAGGCACAACCTTTCGGGATTATCGGAACGCCGAAGGTAAAAAGGGCTTGTTTCAGGAAAGCCTAATGGTTTACGGCCGAGGCGGCTTAGACTGCAAAGTGTGCGGCCAAAAACTGGTCAGACAAAAAATTGGGGGCAGGACCACGATATTTTGCCCTCAATGTCAGCGATAGAGTGTTCTAAATAAGACATTATGGATAAGAGGCAATTATAGGAGTAGCAAATTACCCATGAGTATACTGGTATGCAAAAATCTAGAGGTTGAGGTGGCTGGAAACACCCTACTTAATGACGTTAATCTCAGACTGGAGAAGGGAGAAAAGGCAGGACTTATAGGGCCCAACGGAGCCGGCAAAACTACCCTGATCAAGGTGATAACCGGCGAATTGCCGCCGGCAGGCGGATTCATGGCCTGCCAGGCTGAGATCGGCTATTTGCCCCAAACTACACAGGACTATGATCATAGGGGAACAGTATTTGAGTGTTTACTTAAAGAGAGAAACGATATCTTGGAAATGAGGCAGCGCCTGCGTGACCTTGAACAGAAAATGTCCCAAACTGCAGATAATAAAGTCCTGGATCAGTACAGCTTTCTTACCGAACAATATGAAAATTCCGGAGGGTATGCTCTGGAAGCAAAAACCCGTAGAATTCTAGCAGGTCTCGGCTTGGCCGGGGAACAAGAGGAAGAAGCAGGGAATTTAAGCGGCGGACAAAAAACAAGGCTGGCCTTGGGCAAGTTGCTACTCAGGGAACCGGAACTATTAATTCTTGATGAACCAACCAATCATTTAGACCTGGAAGCTTTGGAATGGTTGGAAAATTACTTAAGCGCCTATCCCGGCGCTGTTGTGGTTGTTTCCCATGACCGCTATTTTTTGGATCAAGTTGTCCGGAAAATAATGCTTATTGAAAATAGCACAGTAAAATGCTATAGCGGCAATTACTCGGAATTTGAACTGCAGCGGGCCATAGAAGAGAAAACTCTGGCCCGGGAGGCGGAAAAAATTAATAAAAAAATTTCTGCCTTAGAAGAATATATCCGCAGATACAGAGCCGGCATTAAAGCCAGACAGGCCAGAGGAAGAGAAATCCAGCTAAAAAAAATGACCCCACTGGCAGAACCACGAGCCCGGAAGTCATTAAATATTTATTCTCAAGCCGGGAGCCGCTCAGGGGACAGGGTGCTGGATATTAAAGAACTTTCAGTTGCTTATGGAGAAAAGAAAATATTGGAGAATATTTCTCTGGAACTGCGGCGAGGAGATAAAGTTGCCCTGTTAGGGAAAAACGGTGTTGGGAAGACTACTTTATTAAAGTCTATTGTGGGGGAAGTGCCGTCCCAGGGCAAGATAAAAATTGGGGCCAAGGTCAAGATTGCCTATTATTCGCAAGAACATGAAGACTTAGGTGATAGGGCCGGCGTCCACGATATAATGGATGAACTCCGATATTCTTCTAATATGGATGATGCTCAAATCCGCAATTTCCTGGCCAGGTTTGGTTTTCGCGGGGATGATGTCTTTAAACCCCTTCAGGCCTTAAGCGGTGGTGAAAAGAGCAGGTTGGCTCTTTGTAAACTTTTTCTAGCTCGGGGCAACTTGCTTCTTTTGGACGAACCGACCAATCATCTGGATATGGAGACCAGGGAAGCATTGGAGGAGGCTTTATTAAATTACGACGGTACTATGATTGTAGTCTCCCATGATCGCTATTTCCTAAACCGCATTATTAATAAAGTCGCCATTTTAACTCCCCGTGGAATCAGAATAATGCAAGGGGATTACTCAACCTATCGTCAGATTATGGAAGATGAAGAAGCAAAAAACGCGGCTCGAGCGGATGAGGATAAAGCCGCCCAAAAATATCAGCTAGAGTCTAAGCAAAACAGGCGCAAAGAAAGAAAAATCAAGCAGCTGGAAGAGCTAATTGAAGAAAAAGAGAGTGAACTGAAAGAGCTGGAAATCAAACTTAATTCCCTGGCGGGAGATTATGAACTGGCGCTTCAGTGGCATGAAGAGATTGAAAAAAAAGAAAAGGAGCTTAATGAACTGATGGAGGAATGGCTGGCCTTAAGCGACTAGAACCACTGGTATTAAGCGACCGGCACCAAACCGGCGGGGTTCCCATATATTATCCTGAAGTAATACTTAGCGGGGTAAAAGAATATGGGAGTAGCTTTAATCATTGCTTTGGCACTTAGTCTGGACGGTTTCGGAGTTGGCATGGCTTATGGACTTAACAGAATAAAACTACCCTTTGGATCTTTAACAATTATAGGGCTTTGTACAGCCATGGCGATGGGTATTTCGATGATGTTCGGACAGATACTCGCGGTCAAGTTAGTCATTATTTCCCCTAAGGTTTTAGGTGCTTTAACTTTAATGGCAGTTGGTTGTTATCAATTGTATAGGGCTATTAAGGGCCCCTCGGAAACGGAAAAGGCTGTTCCGGCCATGACGACGGCTGCGGTACAGCCCAATGATTATCAAACCTTATTAAGTATCAAATTGAATATTTTCGGACTTGTTATTCAAGTGCTGAAAACGCCTGATGTGGCCGATCTGGACGGTTCAGGAACTATTTCAGCCAATGAAAGCATTATTTTAGGGACGGCTTTGGCCCTTGATTCCTTTGCGGCTGGAATGGCGGCAACTATGACAGGAATTCCTTTATATGTCATCGCTTTCGTAGCCGTGATGCAAATTCTTATGATCTGGACAGGACAGCTCTTAACAGGTAAACTTCCTTTATCGGTATTAAGTAAAGTAAAGGTTCTACCCGGAATTGTGCTGCTGTTGATTGGCGGACTCAAGTTGCTGTAGAAAAGGAGGCCATATGTTAACTATAGGGCTTACGGGAGGGATTGCCAGCGGCAAAACCAGTGTGGCGAACTGGTTTGCCGCTCGAGGCATTCCGGTAATTAATGCTGATAGGACCGCACATGAATTAATGGAGCAGAGTGCGGTTATTTCCATGCTAGAACAAGAGTTTGGCAGGGAGATAATTAAAGACGGCAAGGTCAACAGGGCTTTGCTCGGCAGTAGAGTTTTTAGCGATCCCAAGGCAAAAAAAAGACTGGAAAAAATTATTCATCCTCTAATTCGTCAAAGCATGCAGGAAAAACTGGCATCTTTACAGAAACAAAATCATAAGCTTATTATTCTTGACATCCCTCTACTTTTGGAGGTGGGATGGGATAAGTATGTGGATCAAGTCTGGGTTGTTTATGTTTCGCCGAAGATACAAAGGGAGAGATTAATGGCGAGAAACGGCTTTACCAAGCAAGAAGCGGAGTTAAGAATAGCTTCTCAAATGCCGATTGAGGAAAAAGCCAAAAGAGCAGATTTAATAATCGATAATTCGGGAACATGGGAGCAAACTGAAGAATACTTAAACAATCTCTGGTCGAAACTAATATTTTCTTGAGGTGCAACATATATAGATTTAGGACAAGTATGCCGGTCAAAGTATTGCTAATGTGTGGGATGTTGTGATGAGAAAAAAAAGATGGCGTATAATAATTATTTGTGGTGTTCTTCTAGTTATTGTCCTAAGTCTTTTTAAATTAAACATCATTGAAAAAGTGCTTTACCCTTATCCTTATAGAGAAATAGTGGAAAAGTATGCTCAAGCCTATGGGGTGGATCCTTATTTGGTGGTAGCGGTAATGCGGGAGGAAAGTCACTTTAAGCCTGAATCATACTCTCACAAAGGGGCAGTAGGACTTATGCAGATCATGCCTAATACAGCCAAAGAAATTGCCCTTTGGCTGGGGGAGGATTATAAGCAGGAAGAGCTTACAAACCCGGAAACTAATATTAGGTACGGAACACGGTATTTGTCCCATTTAAATAATCAGTTTGCGGGCAACAGTATCTTAGTTCTTGCTTCCTATAATGCCGGCAGCGGAAGAGTACAACAATGGCTGAAACAATTACCGGAGGGAACCACTACTTATTTGATTGAAGATATTCCTTACCGGGAAACCAAACAATATGTTCAAAAAGTACTTAGGTCATACCGAATATATGCCAAAATTTACAATGATCGGACCTATAGTTTAAAAGACGATACATCTGATTAATGTAATTGTGTTTAAATACACCTCGAAAGAGAACTTAAAAAAATAAATGATTATACAAAAATAAATTTTGAGATTGACTTAACGGTATGGCTTTTTATAATCAGTATTAGATTTTAGGTAAAAGTGGTTGCAGAAATTGCAGGAGGTAAATTATGAAATACATTATAGTCCTAGCTGACGGCATGTCTGATTATCCTATTGAAGAATTGGGGCATAAAACTCCCTTGGCCTATGCTAAGACCCCTAATTTGGATTTCTTCGCCGGCAGTGGGGAAATGGGAATGGTCAAAACAGTACCCGATAGCCTGGCTCCGGGAAGCGATACTGCTAATTTGTCGGTCTTAGGCTATGATCCCTTAAAGTATTACAGCGGCCGGTCTCCTTTTGAGGCTGCCAGTATCGGGATTCCTTTGGAACTAAGTGATGTAACCTTCAGATGTAATTTTGTTACTCTTTCCGAAGACGAACCTTATGAAGAAAAAATAATTCTGGACCACAGTGCTGATGAAATTAGCACGGAGGAAGCGGACCAATTAATTGCAACCGTGAATGAACATTTTAAAACGGAGCAAATGGAGTTTTTTACGGGATTCAGCTATAGGCATATCCTGGTTTGGCACCATGCTCCCAGTGACTATAAACTTACCCCTCCCCATGATATCTTAACCAGGAAGATTGGTGAATATCTTCCTACGGGTAAAGACAGCGGCATACTTTTAACCATGATGAAGAACAGTTATGAGTTTCTAAAAGACCATCCGGTGAACCTCAAGCGTCGGGAACGGGGTTTAAAACCGGCCAATTCCATCTGGTTTTGGGGAGAAGGCCGTAAGCCGGACTTAAGCAGTTTTGAGGAAAAGTATGGCCTAAAAGCTAGTGTGGTTTCTGCGGTGGATTTGATTAAGGGACTTGGGGTCTGTGCAGGAATGCGTACGGTAGAGGTTGAGGGTGCCACCGGTAATGTACATACCAATTATCTTGGCAAAGCAAATGCAGCCTTGCAGGAGCTGGCAGGCGGGCAAGATTTTGTGTATGTTCATATTGAAGCCCCCGACGAATGCGGACATAGGGCCGAACTGGAAAACAAAGTATTGTCGATTGAACTGATTGATAAGGAGGTTATCGGTACCATATTAGAAGGGTTGAAAGGTCAGGACTTTCGGATTATGGTCTTACCCGATCATTCAACTCCTCTAAGCGTTCGAACCCATACTCAGGATCCGGTGCCCTTTGTTATTTATGACAGTACCAAATCAAAGAAGGGACAGGCCGTATTTAATGAACAAAGCGCTTCGCAGACAGGTCTTTTTGTAGAAAAGGGTTATACCTTAATGGATAAATTCATTTTTGACAGATAAACTGAAAATTGAACTTGCCCAAATACTCCATTAGCACGGTCACGTAGCTAAGACCACGTTCATTCCGTATTTGGGCAAGTTTTTTATTACGATGTCGGACCTTAGCTTTATTTTTTAAATTCCTAATCCTTTTCTTTTGTTCAGAATATGGGCCTCAATGTTATCGGCAACCGTAACAGGATCGTCTCCTATGGTAATTTTCCCGCCTGTAAGACCCTCAACGTCTTCCGTGAGAAGTTTTACCAAATTGGGTGCTCCTGTGACAAAAGGTGTGGGGGAAAGATGAGTATAGGCCCCGAAAGCGACGGCAAACACCCCATCAATAGTGGCTTTTTGTTCCATCCATTCCGGTGCGGTTACGGCAATTGGGAGCTGGGGAACATCCACATCGAGATGATCGGCCAGGGCAGTAACCAACATGGAAATCCTGCCGGTATCCGTACAGGTGCCAAAACTTAGTACCGGAGGGATATGGAGAAGGCTGCAAACGGTTATAAGCCCTTCTCCCGCCATAGCGATGGCCTCCAGGCTGCACAAGCCGGCTACTTCCAGTCCGTGGTTACCACAGCCGGCAGAGACAATTAGTATATCGCGCTTAATTAATTCCTTGGCCAGGTTTACAGTATTCCAGTCCTGAGGACCGTTTCTTAATGAACTGCAGTTGACCAGGGCCACTACTCCTTTGATTTCCCCTCCTGTAATAACATCAACCAGTGGATCCAGCTTATTTCCCAAAGCTGCTAGGACAGCCTCGGTAGAAAAGCCGGCTATGGCTTTTTGGATCCGTTTCGGGACATAGGGTTTTACTTTTCCATGGCGCTTTTTAAAGTTCTCAATCCCCAGATCAATTAACCTCTCAGAGATTTCATCTGCTTGGGGAGGAAAATATGGTATCTTTTCCTGAATTCGCGGTACGCCGATAATGGTGCTGATGGCAACCAAGGCTACCTGATATTTTTCGGCATAAGAGTCTATAGCCGGTGGCGAACAATTCTCTTCCATAGCTAAAACATCGACAGCACCGGTAGCCAGCATGGGCTCGATGGTCAGCCAGTTGCCCATAAGTCCCACGAAGACGTCATCCACAGGATAGCGTTGCAAAAGCTCCTGACCGGTTTCAATTGAGCCGACGGCCCGGATACCCTTGGCGCCTGCCGCCTTACCCTTTTCTTGGTATTTTGGATCATGTAGTTTTTCAATAGTAAGAGCCCCGATCCATGGTTGGTGGCCGTTAAAAGCGATATTGATATAATCCGGATCCAAGATTCCTAAGTCAGTGTTAACTTCATGGGGTGTGGGGGTGCCGAAAATAATATCCTGAACCATTTCCAGTCCGATTTGCGAATTGTAGATGGTGGCCAGTCCCAAACGCAGAGCTTTAAGGGCCAAAGAGGTATAATCACCATCCACATTTGTAAGACTGCTGGCTACGCAATTTTGTTCCTCATGAACGGTCCCAGCCGGGTAGATGTTTAGCTTTCTCCATACTTCTTTTCTTTTTTTGGGAGCGAAGGCTTCAACCATAAGGTTGGGTTCTTGGGGACTGATGTGCTGCTGAGCTTCCAGTAGATCGGCCATCTGCACAGCCAGTTGTTTAATATCCTGGTTGGTATTGATCCCTAGCTTTTCGCACATCCATTTAAGTTTATTTTCATCTTTAATTTGAAAGGGTGAAGTACCTTCGCCGATGGATCTTAAGGTACGGTAGGCTTCATAGGCATGATGGCTGTATGTTCCGGCTCCCAGCGTGTTTTGGATCAAGAGCTTGCGCATGGCATTGGCGTCCGGCCCGATGCCGCAAACCCCTTTGTCCATGCCTTTATCGGGTAGCCAGCGACAGGGACCATGGGAACAAAGCTGGCAGCTTAAACCTTGCAAACAAAACTTGCAGCGGATTTTTTCCTGCTGCATCCAACGGTCAAAGACATTAGTCATGCCGTCTTCTCTTATTCTTACTAACATTTCTTCCACTGAATCATGATAGCTAACCCGGCCTTCTGCTTTTTCTAAAATCCTTTCGCTCATACTCTCATCCCTTCTGCTTTACTAAAAGAATCATTAGTAAGTATGTCCAGTAAGGGAAGAAATAATTTAGCTTAAGAAAAGAATAGGCCCTGGATTGTGTCCAGGGCCTACTTTTCCAAGATCACTGCTCCTTGGGAGTCAATGTCCAGGATTAGAGATTCGGCTTTTAGGGAATGTTTGCTCAGTTCTTGCTTCATGATATTCGCTATTCCGGGTGCGCAGTCCGCAGGACTAAAGGCCAGAAGGGTTGGCCCCGAGCCGCTTAAGATCGCACCGTATGCCCCGTTCTGCACAGCCTGGGACAAAGCGTCCTCCATTCCCGGGATGAGAGATGCTCTTTGATTTTGATGAATCTTATCTTGGGTAGCAATTTTCAGCAGGTCATAGTCCTCGCGAATTAAACAATCTACCAGTAGACCTACGCGAGAACAATTAAAGGTAACATCTTTGCGGGCTAGATGGGAAGGCAGTATTCTTCTGGCTTTTCTCGTTTCCAGCAAAAAATCGGGGATTACTACTACAGCCTTAAATTTAGGATTTTTGGCCAGCACTCTGGGAATAATACCGTTTTCAGTCATGACGGTTAAAGTAATTCCACCATATAAGGCCGGAGTGACATTATCGGGGTGGCCTTCAAAAGAGGTGGCAAGTTTAAGCAGTTCATTTTTTTTCAGAGGATATCCCGCTATAGCATTGGCGGTTAAGAGACCGGCTACTACGGCGGTAGAACTGCTGCCCAACCCTCTGGTAGGTGGTATATAACTCTCAATGGTGACCTTTAACGGTTGAGGCTCAAAACCGATCTGTCTCCATAAAGCACAGGCTGATTTCCAGAAGATATTTCTTTTGTTGGGGGCAATGAAACGGGTATATTTTCCTTTGAGTATAAATTTTGCTGAATTACTGATTTCTATTCGGAATAGATTATACAGACTTACAGCCAACCCCATACAGTCGAACCCTGGTCCAAGATTTGCTGAAGTTGCTGGTACTTTAACGATCAACATTTCTTCCTCCGGTTAAATTAAACACTAAAGCGATGGCGAAAATAGAAAGCCTAAGCGGAGCAGATTTTTAAAAAGACAATGAGTTGCCGGTCTCCAGCCGTATAACATTATAGATTTTATCCAGTTTATCATAATTGTTCAGCGTCGCAAGGGCCTGGCGAAGCTGCCCTTCCTTGCAGGGGTGGGTAACCAGAACGATTTCCGCACTTTTGTCCTTGCGGGGTTTTTGAATAATGGAATTAAAACTTATCCCGGCTTCAGCGAAGAAGGAAGCTAGATTAGCAAAAACTCGCGGCTGATCTTGGACTTTTAGGCGAATGTAATAACCGGTAGTAAAATCCTGAACAGCTTTGAGCGGGAAATTCTGATAGCTGATGTTGTTATGATATCCTTTAGAACCGGATTCCATATTGCGAACAACCTGGATAATATCTGCTACTACCGCACTTCCGGTAGGCAGTGAACCGGCACCTTTACCGTAAAACATAGTTTCCCCCACAGCATCGCCTACGACAAAAACAGCGTTGAAAACTCCGTTTACCGTAGCCAAGGGGTGCTTCTTGTCCAAAAGAGTAGGGTGTACTCTGACTTCCACTTCTCCGTCCTCATTTTTAGCGATAGCCAAAAGTTTGATTACGCATCCCAATTCATCGGCATATTTAATATCCGCTTTGGAAACTTTGGTTATTCCCTCCACAAAAACCTGATCAGCGGTAACAGGAGTATTAAATGAAAGTGTAGCAAGGATTGCCAGCTTACGGGCAGCATCCAAGCCTTCCACATCTGCGGTGGGATCGGCCTCGGCAAAACCCAGTTCTTGAGCTTCATGCAGCACATCTTCAAATTCACGCCCCTGTTCGGTCATAGCTGAGAGTATATAGTTTGTTGTTCCGTTTATGATTCCGATCAGGGAAGAAATTCTGTTGGCTGTCAATGACTGTCTTATAGCAGCAATAATCGGTATTCCGCCGGCTACACTGGCTTCAAAATAAAGATCACATTTATTTTGTTCAGCTACAGACAATAATTCCAGACCATGGGAAGCCAGCAGGTCTTTGTTGGCGGTAATCACATTCTTACCCTGCTTAAAAGCTTCCAGGATATAAGTGCGGGCAGGCTCGATTCCGCCCATCACTTCGACGATGATATCAATTTCCGGATCATGCAAGAGTTCATAAGGGTTGTCTGTAAAAAGAATTTCCTCTCCATATGGTCTCTCTTTAAGAAGGTTGCGGACCAGAGCCTTCTTTATAGTAATATCAGCATGTGTCCGGCTAGTAATATCAAAACGGTTGGTTCTTAAGATGGAGGCTACTCCGGAACCAACAGTCCCATATCCTAATAATCCAATAACTACTTTTTTCATAAGACCCCTCCTATCCATGTAACAGAAACAATTGTATTCATATAGTGGACATTATAACAATGAGCTCATGGTTTGGCAAGATGTTTTTCTTATTGTTGCTTGTTTTTTAAAAAATATTAATAAGGATGATAAATGACCCTGTCTAACAGGCCTAATTTGACTAATTTAATATTGACACTAGGAACTGTATCATATAAACTATAAAAAACAATTTATGTCCTATAACAGAAGTCTGCGTTTATTTTTTTCAACCCGGAAGAAAACTTAAGGAGAATGTAGCGGGTTATTTTATATGAATAACCTTTTCTTTTTTTGATTTTCCCTGGCCGAAGTATTACTGAAGTATTATAATAATATTATTATTACTTTGCTTCTAAGGGAGAGAAAAAACATGATTATTTATTTGGATGGTAAGTTTGTAGAAGAAAAGGAGGCTAAAGTTTCCGTATTTGACCATGGTTTTCTCTACGGAGACGGTATATTTGAAGGAATCAGGGCTTACAACGGTCGGGTCTTTAAATTAAAGGAACATATCGATCGTTTATATGAATCGGCCCAGGCTATTCTTTTAGATATAGGAATCAGCCGTAAAGAAATGATGGATATAGTATTGGAAACTGTAAGAAGAAATAACCTTTCCGATGCTTATATCCGCCTTGTAGTCTCCAGAGGACCGGGAGACTTGGGCTTGGATCCTAGAAAGTGTCCCAAACCCTCGATCGTTTGTATTGCCGGCAGCATTAAAATGTATCCCCAAAGCATGTATGAGAACGGTATGGAAATCATCACAGCTACTACCCGCCGCAATAGTGCCGATGCCTTGAGCCCCAGAATTAAGTCCTTGAATTACCTGAATAATATCATGGCTAAAATGGAAGCTAACCGGGCGGGTGTTATGGAGGCCCTGCTTTTAAATCAAGAGGGTTATGTTTGTGAAGCAACCGGTGATAATGTATTTATTGTCAAAGATGGAGTGTTGATTACACCCACAATCTATGCCGGAATATTAAAGGGAGTTACCCGGGATACAGTCTTGGATCTGGCTCGTAATTTTGGTATTCCCTATAGAGAAGATTTGTTCAACCTGATCGATGTCTATACCGCCGATGAGTGTTTCCTAACCGGAACGGCCGCTGAGCTTATTCCTATCACTGCCGTTGATTCCAGAATAATCGGAGACGGCAAGCCCGGACCTGTTTTCAAAAAATTACTGGCGGCTTTTCAGGAATATGCTAGGAGCAATGGCGAACCCCTTTAATCTTTTTAACTTTGTTATTATCAAAAAATTAAATGAATCATCTATATCTATATAAAGGAGAGGTCATATGAACAGCGACGCAGTAAAAAAAGGAATTGACAGGGCACCACACCGCTCTTTATTAAGAGCGCTTGGGCTTACGGACAGGGAAATGGAAAAGCCCTTGGTGGGTGTAGTTAATTCATTTAACGAATTGGTTCCTGGTCATATGCACCTGCGACAGCTTGCAGAGGCCGTCAAAGCGGGAGTGCGCGAAAACGGAGGAACCCCGCTGGAGTTTCCGACAATTGGAGTTTGCGACGGTATTGCCATGGGGCATGAAGGTATGCATTTTTCCCTGGCCAGCCGCGAATTGATTGCTGATTCCATTGAAATCATGGTTAGGGCTCATTGTTTGGACGCGCTGGTGTTTATCCCCAGCTGCGACAAAATAGTTCCGGGAATGCTTATGGCTGCTATGCGACTTAATCTGCCTTCTATCATTGTCAGCGGCGGCCCTATGTTGCCGGGAAGATTTCAAGGCGAAGAGGTAAACCTGATTACTGTATTTGAAGCAGTTGGTAAAGTTCATGCCGGGCAGGAAGATGAAGAGTGGTTAAAAAGCTATGAACAAAAAGCCTGTCCTACCTGTGGCTCCTGTGCAGGAATGTTTACGGCTAACTCCATGAACTGTTTGACTGAAGTTTTGGGTATGGCTTTGCCCGGTAACGGGACAATTCCCGCTGTTTATTCGGAAAGAATCGTGCTGGCCAAAGAAAGCGGCTATCAGGTAATGAATCTTTGGCGTAATAATATCCGTCCTCGGGATATAGTTACCAAAGCTTCAATCGCCAACGGCCTTGCAGCCGATATGGCTATCGGCTGTTCAACCAATACTATTCTTCATCTGCCGGCTATTGCTTATGAAGGGGGAATTGATTTTGATCTGGCGGAGGTCAATGCCGTTAGTGATAAAACGCCCCAAATCTGCAAATTGAGTCCGGCCGTGAACGGGCATTATCTGGTAGACCTTCATGAGGCCGGGGGTATCAGTGCGGTTCTTAAAACCTTGCTCGACGCAGATCTGATTGATGGTTCCGTAATGACTGTTTCCGGCACAACTTTAGCAGAAAGGCTGGCCAAGGCAGAGGTGAAAGACCCTGCTGTTATCCGACCGCTGGCTAACCCCTACTCACCTAAAGGAGGCTTGAGCATTTTGTTTGGTAATCTTGCTCCTGAAGGTGCTGTAATCAAAGTGGGTGCTCTGGCCGAACAGGATGTTGTCTTTGAAGGAAAGGCCAAAGTATATGATGGGGAGGACGCTGCCGCTGATGCTATTCGCAACGGTAAAATCAAAGCCGGCGATGTGCTTATTATCCGTTACGAGGGACCTAGAGGGGGTCCCGGGATGAGGGAAATGCTCGGCCCAACGGCTACTTTAGCGGGTATGGGACTTGATTCTACGGTTGCTTTGCTGACCGACGGTCGTTTTTCCGGAGGAAGCAGGGGGCTTTCCATAGGTCATATTTCTCCCGAAGCAGCCTTAGGAGGGGAAATAGCTTTTGTGGAAAATGGTGATACTATTAAAATAGATTTAAACAAGCGTACTATTGACTGGCTTTTGCCCGAAGAAGAGAAAGAAGCCCGCAGGCAAAAATTTGACCCGGCCAAGGGGTTGCAAAAGGCTTATCAAGTAGCGGGGCGCACCGGTTATCTGGGACGTTATGCCCAGTTTGTGCAATCAGCTAATAAAGGAGCTGCCTTCAGATCAACGAAGGGGGATTAACCAAAATGGGCAATCTTAAGCAAGACCTTTTGGTGGCCAGAGATCCCGAGTTTACCTGGGAAGATGAAGAAAGTCTTGCTACGTGTAAAAGTAAATATAATGGTGCCAAAGCCCTTCTGGATATGCTGGAAAAGGAAGGGGTAGAATTAATATTCGGTTATCCCGGAGGAGTGTTACTCACCCTTTACGATGCCTTGCTCGATAGTTCGATTAAACACATTTTGCCTCGTCATGAACAAAGTGCGGTTCATGCCGCTGATGCTTATGCCAGAGTGAGCGGCAAAGTAGGGGTATGTTTGGCTACTTCCGGCCCGGGAGCGGCCAATATGGTGACCGGAATTGCCAACGCCTATATGGATTCCGTGCCCTTAGTTGTCCTTACCGGCCAAGTGCCTACCCATCTTCTGGGGACGGATTCTTTTCAGGAAGTTGACATTACGGGCATGACCTTGCCGATAACTAAGCATTCCTATTTAGTAAAAGACGCCAACGATATACCGCGAATTGTCAAGGAAGCTTTTTATCTTGCCAGTACAGGACGCCCCGGACCGGTTTTGATTGATCTGCCGAAGGATGTTATGGCTGCTGAGGTGACGAGCTCCTGTCCGGAAAAAGTGCACTTACCCAGTTATAAATATTTTAGCAAGGGCAATGCCGGACAGATCATTGAGGCTGCAAAAGCCATATCTCAGAGTAAGAAACCCGTGGTTTATGCAGGCGGAGGAGTAATTACTTCCGCAGCCGGACCCAGCTTACGCCAACTAATTGAAAAGTTAAATCTTCCGGTGGTTACAACTCTTATGGGAATTGGAAGTATCCCGAGTTCCCATCCCAATTTGTTGGGTATGGTAGGTATGCACGGCACAGTTACCGCCAATCTGGCAGTTAATGATTGTGACCTTTTAATTGCAATCGGAGTGCGTTTTGATGACCGGGTAACCAGCGGCTTGAAACATCGTTTTGCTACTAAAGCGAAAGTAATCCATATAGATATTGATCCGGCCGAAATCGGCAAGGTTGTCAGGGCCAACATCCCGATAGTGGGCGATGCTAGGCTGGTTTTGGAGGATCTTTTGCCCAAAGTACAAGTTCCGGAAACATCAGCTTGGTGGAATCAGTTGCGGGCTTGGCAACGGAAATATCCTTTGCGTTATGAACAGAACGGTCATTTAAATCCTCAAATGATTCTTGAGGCCTTGGGTCAAATCGGCGGAGAACATGCTATTGTAACTACGGATGTGGGCCAACATCAAATGTGGGCGGCTCAGTTTTACCCGGTTAAAGTTCCCAGGCATTTTATTACCAGTGCGGGTTTAGGAACCATGGGTTTTGGTTTTCCTGCCGCTATTGGGGCCCAGTTTGCCAAACCTGACAGCCTGGTGTTTCTGGTGACCGGAGACGGTTCTTTTCAAATGAGTATTCAGGAACTGGCTACAACGGTTCAATATAACCTGCCTATAAAAATTATTTTAATGAATAATGGCGTGCTGGGCATGGTACGCCAGCTGCAAAAAATGTTTTATAACGAGCGTTTTAACCAAATTCAATTACATGCTAATCCTAACTTCGTTAAGGTAGCAGAAGCTTACGGAGTTAAAGGCTTAAGAGTGGATAAACCTGAAGAGGTTGAACCGGCACTGATTACGGCTATAGATTATCCCGGCCCTTTTTTACTGGACTTCACAATTTCTCCGGATGAAGTTGTACTACCTATGGTGCCTTCCGGAAAAGTGATCACCGAAGTCCTGGGAGGTGAAGATTAATGCGACACACTTTGGCTGTTCTCGTTGAGAATAATCCGGGTGTTCTGGCAAGAATATCCGGTCTTTTTTCAAGACGGGCCTATAATATTCATAGCCTGGCAGTCTGCCAGACGGAGAATCCCTCCTTATCCATCATGACCATTGTGGTGGAAGGAGATAGCCAGGTGATTGAACAAGTTACCAAGCAACTACATAAACTTGTTGTTGTGCATAAGGTTACCAATTTAAGCAATGAGGCGGTTGTTGATCGAGAACTGGCTTTAATCAGGGTTAAAGTTAAACAGGAAACCAGGTTGGAAATTCTGCAAACTGTAGATATTTTTCGCGGCAGGGTAGTAGATTTGGGCCGAAACAGTCTGACCATCGAATTAACCGGGGATGAGGATAAAATTGATGCGTTTGTCCGAACCATGAAAACTTACGGAATTCTGGAACTGGTCAGAACGGGAAAAATTGCTATCGCTCGTTCGGAAAGCTGATTAGTTGAGGTTAATGGGTTAAGATCAATATAAAAAATTGTTAAAATGCTAAAATAATATAAAATGCAAAATAAAAATATAAATACTAATGGAGTGAATAAACCATGGCTAAAATTTATTATGATGCTGATGCTGATTTAGGAATTCTAAAAGGAAAAACAATAGCTGTTATGGGCTGGGGAAGCCAAGGCCATGCTCAATCGCAAAATCTAAAAGATTCCGGTTTAGACGTAATAGTGGGCTTACGTCGGGGAAGTGCCAGATGGGCCCAAGCCGAGGCAGCCGGTCTCAAAGTTATGACCGTGGCTGAGGCGGCTGCTCAGGCCGATTTTATCCAAATTCTTCTGCCTGATGAACAGCAAAGCAAGGTTTATCAAGAGGAAATCCTGCCTCATTTAAAACCAGGAAAAGTATTGGGTTTTTCTCATGGCTTCAATATTCATTTCGGACAAATTGTACCTCTGGCGGATGTAGACGTTATTATGGTAGCTCCTAAAAGTCCGGGACATCTTGTCAGACGTACTTACCTCGAAGGAGCCGGTACTCCGGCCTTAATTGCGATTCATCAGGATGCCAGCGGCAAGGCCCGCCAAATTGGTTTAGCTTATGCCAAAGGAATTGGGACCACCCGCGCCGGTGTCTTGGAAACTACCTTTAAAGAAGAAACAGAAACGGACCTCTTTGGGGAACAGGCTGTACTCTGCGGTGGGGTAAGTGAGTTGGTAAGAGCAGGTTTTGATACTTTGGTAGAGGCGGGTTATCAGCCGGAGATAGCATATTTTGAATGTTTACATGAATTAAAGCTTATCGTGGATCTTATGTATGAAGGCGGCATTAGCAACATGCGTTATTCCATTTCCGATACCGCTCAGTACGGTGATCTGATGGTCGGTAGACGGATAATTACCGAAGAAACCCGGGAAGAAATGCGCCAGGTGTTAAAGGAAATTCAAACAGGAGAATTTGCGAAAAATTGGCTGCTCGAGAACCAAGTTGGCAGGCCTGTATTCAACGCCAGGACCCGGATGGATGAAGAACACCTTATTGAGAAAGTCGGTAAAGAACTTCGCTCTATGATGACTTGGTTGCAGAAGAAGTAATAAAAGAACAAAGGAGGGCCCTGTATGGGAATGACCATCAGCGAAAAAATATTGGCTGCTCATGCCGGACTCGACAAGGTAGTACCCGGAGAAATAATAAATGCCAAATTAGATATAGTTCATGCCAACGATGTCACCGGACCGGTTGCGATTAAAGAGTTTAACAAATTGGGTCTTGAGCAAGTATTTGATAAAGAAAAAATAACCTTGGTCCCCGACCATTTTACTCCCAATAAAGATATTCCTTCAGCCGAACAGAGCAAAGTTATGAAGGAATTTGCTCAAAAAATGGAAATTAAGCATTATTGGGAAGTTGGTAGAGTGGGGATTGAACACTGCTTGCTTCCTGAACAAGGGGTGGTTCTTCCCGGGGATTTGATTATCGGTGCAGATTCCCATACTTGTACTTACGGGGCCTTGGGTGCCTTTGCTACTGGTGTCGGCAGTACGGACTGTGCCGCCGGCATGGCTACCGGGGAAGCCTGGTTTCGGGTACCGGAGTCTCTAAAATTTGTTTTCCATGGTACTAGATTCCAACCCTGGGTTAGCGGTAAAGATCTTATTCTTTATATCATAGGTAAAATAGGGGTTGACGGTGCTCGCTACAAAGCTATGGAGTTTGCCGGCGAAGGTATTCGCTGTCTCTCTATGGATAACAGGCTGACGATCTGTAATATGGCCATTGAAGCGGGGGCCAAAACCGGAATTATTGAGCCTGATGAGATTACGTTAGAATATGTAAAACCTCGGGCTAAAAGAGAATACAAAGTATATAAAAGTGACCCCGATGCTGTATACGAAAAGATTTACGAGTTTAACACCGAGGAAATTCCGCTCCAGGTAGCTTTTCCTCATTTGCCGGAGAACACCAAATCGGTGGACGAAGCCAGCGGCCTAAAGATTGATCAGATAGTTATCGGTTCCTGCACTAACGGTAGGCTGGAAGATTTGGAAGTAACGGCTAAAATTTTAAAAGGAAAGAAGATTCACCCGGAAGTTCGTTGTTTGATATTCCCGGGCACTCAGCAAATCTTACTTGAAGCTATGCGTCGTGGCTGGATTGAAACCATGATTGAAGCCGGTGCTGCAGTCAGCACTCCAACCTGCGGGCCATGTCTCGGCGGCCATATGGGAATTCTGGCTAAAGGGGAACGGGCCCTTTCCACCACCAACCGCAATTTCGTCGGTCGGATGGGGCACCCGCAAAGTGAGGTTTATCTTTGTAATCCGGCTGTAGCCGCCGCTTCAGCGGTTCGCGGTGAGATAGTTCATCCCAGGGAGGTAATGAACAATGGGTAGAGCATGGAAATTCGGTCATGATATTGATACTGATGCTATTATTCCGGCCCGTTATATGAATAGGTCCGAGCCTGAACATTTGGCGGCTCATTGTATGGAAGATGCCGACGTTTCGTTTGCCCCTAATGTAAAAAAAGGGGATATTATTGTGGCCGGTAAAAATTTTGGCTGCGGTTCATCAAGAGAGCATGCTCCTATCGCTATTAAAGCAGCAGGCGTTAAAGCCGTAATTGCTGAATCCTACGCTCGTATTTTTTATCGCAATGCCCTTAATATCGGTTTGCCCATTTTGGAATGTCCCGAAGCCGTAGCCGGAATTGAAGCCGGTGATGAGGTTGAAGTCGATCTTGTAAGCGGTCGGATTGAGAATAAAACCAAGAAAGCTACCTTTCAAGCCAGACCCTTTCCGCCATTTATGCAAGAGCTGATTAATGCCGGCGGCCTTATTCCTTACGTAAAGGAGAAGACGAAAAATGCCTAAAATAGCGATTCTTCCCGGGGACGGAATCGGCCAAGAAATTGTGCCCGAAGCACTTAAAGTGTTGCGGGCGGTTCTCGGGGATAAAATAAAAGAGTTTGACATCAAAGAATACCTGGTAGGCGGGGCCGCCATTGATCAGACCGGTAAAGCCTTACCGCCGGAAACCCTTAAGGCTTGTCAAGAAGCGGATGCTGTTCTACTGGGAGCTATGGGCGGACCTAAATGGGATAATCTGCCGGCCGATGAAAGACCGGAACGGGGTGCGCTTCTGCCCTTAAGAAAGGAATTGGGACTTTATGCCAACATTAGGCCGGTCAAGATGATTCCGGCTTTAATCTCAGCATCCACTCTGAAAGAACATGTAGTTCAAAATGTTGATCTGGTAGTTATCAGAGAGCTAACCGGAGGCATTTATTTTGGAGAAAAAGGGAGAAGATCCAATCCGCCGGCGGCCTATGACCTGCTTTACTATACCGAAGAGGAAATTCGCCGGATATTAAAAATTGGTTTCGAGACGGCTCAAGCTAGAAAGAAAAAACTTTGCTCGGTGGATAAAGCCAATGTTTTGGAGTCATCCCGTTTCTGGCGGGAGATTGCCGAAGAAATGGCTAAAGACTATCCTGAAGTTGAGCTGACCCATATGTATGTGGATAATGCTGCAATGCAGCTCATTCGCTATCCGGAACAATTTGATGTTATGGTCACGGAGAATATGTTTGGCGATATCTTAACCGACCTGGCTTCCATGCTCGGGGGCTCAATCGGTATGCTGGCCTCGGCCAGTATGAACGGCAAGAAAGGCCTGTATGAACCGGCCCATGGTTCGGCGCCGGATATTGCCGGTCAAAATAAGGCCAATCCTTTAGCCATTATTCTTTCAGCAGCCATGATGTTACGTTTTACCTTTGGTTTAGAACAGCAGGCAGCTCGGGTGGAACAGGCGGTAAGGAAAGTACTGGATCAGGGTTATAGAACGGGAGATTTAGCAGCACCGCAAGAAAAAGTTATCGGAACCAGGGAAATGGGAGATGCTGTCGTGGCGGCCTTGGGCTAGAACTTAGTTTTGTATTCATCTTTTGTATTTAATGGATATAATTGATATAAATGCAGGATATTTGCTGCTTAGGAAAGAATTTTATGTTATCATAATATAAATGGAAGTTCTCCTGAACGTTAACAGAAATCCAGTCGTGAAGTGCGGCCATATACCGCGGGAGAAGACTTCTTTCGTCCTTAGTCAGGGACGGGAGAAGTTTTTTTAAATCGGCAGGCCCAAAAAAAGAATTGGGAGGGTGAACAATGATTAAACTTGGATTTATCGGCACGGGTAATCTGGCTTCTTCTATCCTAAAAGGTTTGCAGCAAAAAAGTAAGGATTTTGACATTTACTTATATGATATCTTACCGGAAAAGGCTGATCTTTTGGCCCGGCAGTATAAAGCAAAAGCATGCGATTTTCCTGAACTGGTCAAGACTGCCGACGTCTTCTTATTAGCTGTAAAACCTAAGGATATTAAGGATTTGTTGCAGGACTTGAAGGCCTACGAATTAAGCGATAAGCTGATTATTACGGTGGCCGCAGGAATAGGGCTGTCCGTTTATGAACAGGCTTTGCCGGGAGTGGCAGTTGTGCGGGTTATGCCCAATACATCCTGTGCCGTACTTCAAGCGGTAACCGGTATGGTGCGGGGGCAGGCAGTTACGGAACAGCAAGCTAAGATTGCGGAACAAATATTTTCCGCGGTGGGCAAATATTTATGGGTTGAAGACCGGCAAATTAATGCTGTGACAGCGGTTAGCGGCAGTGGTCCCGCATATTTTTACCTATTTACGGAGATCATGGCTCAGGTAGGTGAAAAGCTGGGCTTAAGCAAGGAAGAAGCTGATTTTTTAGCCCGTGAAACACTGGTGGGAGCCGGCAGGATGCTGGCTGAAGACCCCAGGTCACCCCAGGAATTAAGAGAGGCTGTTACTTCTCCGAACGGAACTACCTATGAAGCCCTGGAAGTTTTCCGTAAGCAAGGGTTACAGGAACTTGTCGGGCAAGCAATGCAAGCATGTTGGAAGCGGGCTGAGGAGATGGAAGGAGAGTATACGGGATGAGTAGCCTGAAAAGGGCTGTAATCAAAATTGGCAGTCATGCTTTGAGTTCGGTTCAGGGCGGGCTTAACGGAGTGGTTATTGACCGGCTGGCCTGGACTATAGCTGCCTTAAGAGAACGTAGAATAGAGTGCATCCTGGTTTCTTCGGGTGCAGTTGCTGCCGGTATGGATAAGCTGGGGCTTAAGAAAAAGCCCAAAGATATTGCCGGTAAACAGGCAGCCGCCGCTGTGGGACAAGGTATACTGATCGAAAAGTATGCTTACTTTTTTCAAAAATATAATCTTACCTGTGCTCAGATCCTACTTTCCAGAATTGATTTAGTAGAGTCGGCTCATTATCGTAATGCTCAAAATACCTTGGAAAGGCTTTTAAAATATGGTATTGTGCCTATAGTAAATGAAAACGACACTGTAGTATTTGAAGAACTTTGTTTTGGTGATAATGATAAACTCTCGGCCTTAGTTGCCGGGATTGTAGATGCCGATATGCTTATCTTGCTTACGGATGTTGACGGCTTGTTTACGGCTAACCCGGCCAAAAATAAAGATGCCAAGCTTATTCCGTTGGTGGAGGATGTAACTTCCGTCAAGGCCTTGGCTGAGGGAGTGGGTTCAGAGCTAGGGACCGGCGGGATGATCACGAAATTGAAAGCGGCGGAAATAGCTTCCCGTTTCGGAATTTCTACCTTCTTGATGAACGCATCCCGCTTACAGGAAATTGTCAAAATTCCTGAAGGCGATTATCCCCTGGGGACCTTGTTCCCACCGCATAAACATAAGTTAACGGGCAAAAAACGGTGGATGGCCTATGCCGCTCTTTCCATGGGCACGGTAATGATTGATGAGGGTGCGGAAAAGGCTTTGCTCCAAAACCGTAAAAGTTTGCTAGCCTCCGGTGTAATCAAGGTGGAGGGAGATTGGGATCGCAAGGATATTATTCGTATCATTAATGTTAAAGGCGAGGAAATTGCCAGAGGTGTGGCGGAACTTAGTGGCACGGAAACCGAACAGGCCAAGGGCCTGCACTCCGATGAAATTTTGGCTTTGTTTAAAGATTTAAAGGCTGAGGAATTAGTGCATAGGGATAACATGACTATCTTATAAAGTTGACAATAGCTTACCGCAAGACTATTGGTTATAGAAGGTCAAAAAAAAATAAAAATAAGGTAAAGTAAGGTCAAATAAAGGAAAGTCAAGAAAGATAAGGAGAAGGTAAGCAAAGGTCAAATAAGTGTAAGGGGGTTATTTTATGGAAATTTCTCAGGAAATGATAGCTATTGGACAAAAAGCTAAAGACGCGGCCCGTAGGCTTGCTTTTATGGGAACGGAAACCAAGAACAAAGCCTTGGCGGCCATGGCGGAGGCTCTACTCCAAAATCAGACTCATATTCTAAGCGCTAACGTCCAAGATGTTGAGGCGGCCGAGAAGAAGGGACTTCGCAAGAGTTTAATTAATCGTCTTCAACTTACTGAAAAAAAAATTATAGAAATGAGCGAGGCTATTCAAGATGTTATAGCCTTACCTGATCCTGTCGGAGCAGGAGAATTTTGGACCCGTCCTAATGGCCTGAGAATTCATAAAACCAGGGTACCGCTGGGTGTGGTGGCCATGATCTATGAGGCTAGGCCCAACGTTACAGTTGATGCGGCCGCCTTATGCTTAAAGTCCGGTAACGCCTGCGTTTTGCGCGGGGGTTCGGAAGCCATCGAGAGTAATAAGGTTTTGGCTCAAATTATAGCCGAGGCAGCAGAAAACTGTGGGTGTCCTGCGGGGTCTATTCAGTTGGTGGCTAACACTGATAGACAGTATGCCGTCCAATTAATGAGAATGAATAAGTATATCGACGTTATTATACCCCGTGGCGGGACAGGCTTGATCAGAACTGTAATTGAAAATTCCACGGTTCCGGTAATTGAAACCGGTACAGGTGTTTGTCACGCTTTTGTGGATAAAGATGCCGATTTGGAAAAGGCGGTAAATATTGTTTTTAACTCTAAGACCCAAAAACCGGAAGTATGCAATGCCCTGGAGACTTTACTGGTGCATGAAGACGTAGCGGAAAACTATTTGCCATTAATCGGACAGAAATTTAAGGATTATGGGGTAGAAATCAGAGGTTGTGAAAAAGTGCAGCGCATTCTTCCTTATGCCCAACCCGCTCAAGAGGAAGACTGGGGGGCGGAGTATCTGGACCTAATCATCAGCGTAAAAGTGGTGCGGGATCTGGATGAAGCTTTGGATCACATTTATAAATACAGTACCCAGCATTCGGAAACTATTATTACCGAGAATTATTCCACTGCTCAGAGGTTTATTAACGAAATAGACGCTGCTGCGGTTTATACCAATGTCTCTACCCGCTTTACTGATGGGGGAAGATTTGGGTTTGGAGCGGAAATCGGTATCAGTACTCAAAAGCTTCATGCCCGCGGTCCTATGGCTCTGCCTGAACTGACTACATTTAAATATATGGTTTACGGTGACGGGCAAATTGTTTAAATAAATTTTGTACAAACAAACCTTAACGGCCCGATATCTTTTGGAGGAAACGAAACATGATAAAAGCAAATGTTATTGAGGATTTATCCCGAGAAGAACTATTGGAACTTTGCAAGATATATGCTAAAAATTGGTTGGCTCATGACGGTTTATGGTTTCAAGCCATTGAAGCTAAGTATAATATGGATGTAGCCATCGAGATGGACGAGGAAGCCTGGCGCAAGTTTACGGTGATTGAAGCCAAACGTCTGATTGACTTTTTGCAGTTGGGCGAGAATTCGGGTATTGCCGGCTTAAAAAAAGCGCTTTGTTTCAGGTTATATGCTCCTTTGAATGAAGATGAAATTGTGATTTTGGATGACAATGTGTTGGAATACCGAGTAAAAACCTGCAGGGTACAAGCCGCTAGGCGAAGAAAAGGAATGCAGGATTTTCCCTGCCGTTCCGTCGGTCTTATAGAATACGGTCTTTTTGCTAAAACCATTGACGAACGTTTTGAGACGGAAGTAATTAGCTGTCCGCCGGAAATTACCAATCAAGATTACTATTGTATCTGGAGATTTACTTTAAAAGAGTAGTGTTAAAAAGAGTAGTGTTATATGGTTAAAAAAATTGACTATACAATAGTCCTTAAAGGCGTGGCCTTTCCCTTACTATTAATACTTGTTTGGGAAATCACCGCCCGCTTAGGCTACTTAAATGCTTTATTTCTGCCGGCCCCCAGTAAAATCGGGTATGCTTTTGTCCAAATGGTAGCCGACGGTTCTTGGGCTGTAAACTTGCTGGCCAGCATGAAGCGTTTAGCTTACGGATTTTTGATTACGGTTTGTCTGGCAGTACCTTTAGGTATTGTGGTCGGTAGGGCCAGAAGTTTCCAGCACTGGATTAGTCCAACCTTGTCTTTCTTGCAGCAAATACCGCCTATCGCCTGGATCCCAATTTTTATTTTAGCCCTGGGTATTTATGAAGCACCTAAAATTGCGGTTATTATCTACGCTGCTTTTTTTCCGGTTTTCTTAAATACCGTTCAAGGGGTGAACAGTGTAGACCCTAAACTGGTTGAGGTGGGCCGGGCCTATATGCTGTCTTCCCTGCGCATGATTCAACGGGTCTATATTCCTTCAGCCGGTATGTCGATATTTGTGGGCCTAAGACTGGGCTTAAGCAATTGCTGGCGAGCGCTGGTTATGGCTGAGATGATTACCCGTACCACGGGTATTGGGGCTCAAATTTGGGAAGGCCGAGATCTAATGCAGCCGGATAGAATATTTGTCGCCGTGTTTACTATTGGGGTGGTCGGTTTAATAATTGATATTATTCTTAAAAGAATGGAACATAGATTTATGCCTTGGAAAAAAAAGTATCCTGAGGATAAGCGATGAGCACTAATACCAATAATTCAAATAAAAAAAGAAATCCAGAAAACAGCAATAAAGAAATCCTTATACAGGTAAATAATATAAGTAAAACATTCACCAGTAATTGGGGGAAGGTTCAGGCTTTACGGAACTTGACTTTTTCTTGCCACCGGGGAGAGTTTGTTACAATTGTGGGGCCTAGCGGCTGCGGTAAGACAACTTTGCTAAGAATAATTGCCGGCTTGGAACGCCAGACTACGGGGGAAGTATTGTTTAAGGGCAGCCAAGTACTGGGACCGGGGCATGACCGAGCGATAGTATTCCAGGAACCAAGGCTTTTTCCCTGGCTAACAGTAGAACAGAATATTGCTTTTGGTATCCGGGACAGCAGGAGTAAACAAGAAGTCGAGTCTTTAACCGACAAGTCCCTGGCTTTGGTTGGACTTAAAGATTTCCGGCAAGCTTATCCCCATGAATTGTCGGGAGGAATGGCTCAACGAGTGGCTATCGGCCGGGCCCTTGCTTTTGAACCGGCAGCGCTCCTGCTGGATGAGCCTTTTTCCTCTTTGGATGTCAGCACCCGGGCCAGGCTGCAAGGGGAACTACTGGAACTTTGGCACAAAACAGGCAAGACCATTATCCTGGTTACTCATAACATAGCTGAAGCGCTGGTATTAAGCCAAAAAATAATTATTATGTCTCCCGCTCCCGGTTCGGTTAAGGAAGTGTTGGCAATTGATTTACCTTACCCCAGGGAGCAGAACAGTCCTGCTTTTCAGGAAAGGAAAGAATATATACATAAGAATATCGGTGCTAAACATTAATAATTAACAGATAATAAACATAAAAATGTTACTTTAGAGCTGAATGTTATATCATGGGTGCAAGTTGTAAACATCAAGTTGTAAACATAGGTGAATGTTAATGATGAAAGTTAATAAGGAGGTAAATTTATGATCAGAACCGACAAGAGTGCTATTATAATAACTGTTTTGCTTGTGGCCCTTTTAATGTTTAACCTGACGGGTTGCGGTGCTCAACAATCTCAAGTTCCTGAAAAACCGGAGGTTATAAATATTGGTTATTCTTTACGACCCTTAAATGTGCCGACTATCGTGGCCCAGGAAAAAAACATGTTTGAACAAGCATTTGCGGAAGACGGGATTGAAGTTAAGTGGCATGAATTAGAAGGCCCGTCCACGACCGAAGCCTTAGCCGCCGGAGCTATCGATATGGCCGTATCTTTAAATTATGTAACAGCCATAATATCCAAAGCCAGTGGCAATCAAATTAACATAATTTCCAGCTTTGCTCAATTCCCGCAGGCCATAGGCTTGCTTGCTTCTAAAGACTCAGGTGTAGAGTCAGTGGCAGACCTTAAAGGTAAAAAAATAGCTGTCAAAAAGGGTACTATGCTACAAGAAATGCTGATCAAAGCCTTAGAGGAGGCCCAGGTTAAGGTTGAGGACCTTGAAGTCGTGGACATGGAATCAGCTAATGCGGCTAATGCCGTTTTACTCAAACAGGTGGATGCAGCAGTTCTTCCTGACCCCTTATTGATGAAAACTTTGGCTTCCGGGGAAACAGTATTGCTCCGTAACGCCGAAGACCTTATTTTGGGACAATCCGTAATTGCTGCCCGCAGCGAGTTTTTAGAGCAGTATCCGGATCTGGCTCGAAAGTTCCTCCAAGTACAAAAGGAGGCTTGGCAGTGGTCAATCAATAATTCCGAAGAAGCTTTAAACTTGGCTGCGGAAGTTAACAATATGGACCTCAAGGCCGTGAATGTTCTTTATCCTAAATTTGATTTTAGTTTGGAGATCGACCAACAAAATGTGAACAAACTCAAAGAATCAGCTGATTTTCTTCAAGCTAACGGCATTATTGATAAGGAAATAGATACCCAAGCTTTGATTACGGATTTAGTGGATACCGGATATTTGCCTAAGTAGTTAAGAAGGGCGGAGGATTGAAAAAATATGATCGATGTGCGGGGTTTTTATGATTTGCATGTTCATACTTCCCCCTGTCTCTTTCCTCGTCTTACCGATGATCGAGGATGTGTCCGGGCTGCACATGAGGCCGGGATAGGCGGGATTATGCTTAAATCCCATCATGAAAGCACAGTTAGTCGGGCCGAAAAGCTGCGCCGGGAGTTTCCCAACCTTAAAATTTATGGCGGAATAGTTCTCAATGAGTATGTTGGCGGATTTAATCCTCAGCTGGTGGAAGAAAGCCTAAAATTGGGCGGCAGAGTAGTGTGGATGCCCACGATTGATGCCGACTACCATGCTCAAATATACGGCTCCAAGGGAAAGTACGATGTCCTGGAAGGCGCGGCAAGTCCAAATCAGGAGTCAAGAGGGTTGACGGTCCTGGATGAACAGGGAAAGATCAAAAAAAATGTGCAAGAAATTCTAAAATTAGTTGCTGAATACAAAGTGATTTTAAGCACTTGCCATTTGGCTCCTCAAGAAATATACTCTCTGGTGAAAACAGCCCGCACCATTGGGGTGCAAAAAATCCTGATTACTCACCCCTTTCTGAAAACACCGGGCTTAAGTTTAGACCAGTTACGGGAACTGATTGCCTTGGGAGCTAAAGCGGAGTTTTGTTACTGCACAGTTTCGCCGATGTGGCGCCATGCTACAGTGCAACAGGTGGCTGCCGCCATAAAGGAAATAAAACCGGTCAATGCTATAATTACCAGTGATAGCGGGCAGCGCCATAATCCCATGCCCCATGAAAGCTTGCGAGTCTTTGCTCAATGTCTATACGAGTGCGGTTTAAGCAAGAAGGATATTGTCCTCCTGGCAGCTGAGAATCCTATGCGACTGCTGGAGGAATAAACTAACGGAGGCCAAATTAATGAGCAGCATAATTGAACAATTATTGGAAGCCGTTCCCCTTCCAAAAATGATCAAAGTCAGACAAATTTTCTCCACTGCTCGCTTGGAGAAGATAGAGGCGGAATTAAGAGACCAGTTAAGCCAAA
>JAAYMU010000154.1 GCA_012521215.1 Peptococcaceae bacterium
CATAGAACCCTACCCAACACCCAATCTACTTGATCAAGACTTAATACCAATTCTAGAGGCTATTTCATTCACCGACAAAATCATCTTCGGGCGAACCAACTATAACAAAGAAGTGAGTTCATTTACCAACCACAAAAAATTTTACAATCAAAAAGTCGCGGATGTTATCGAGTTTTGCAAGGCAAGCGATATACAATACCATATCAAAGACGGAACTCTGACCAGTTCTTATAGCTTGGACAAACAGTGATAAAATCTAAAGTGCAGATATCCTACGAAAAACGAATTCTAGTTAGCGATAAGTCTGTATATTCTGGTAAGAAAAGACCAGTGTCACGGAGAGATAAGGCCACCATAACGGGGTAAGAAGGCCACGTTCATGTTTGGCTAGGCCATGTGGCCAAAATTAGCACTATCGAGCTTTCCTGTGCCATGCCCGCAGGTCTACTTCTTATTCGAAACCGACCATGTTGCCAGCCACGAAGGTAAGAAGGGCATGCTGGTGCTCCTCCCGGATGTTAACCAATAGAAACGCCTAATGTAAAGCCTGTTACCGCATGTTAGATATTGCACGTGTGCCACATTGATCGCCAAGCGAAACTTGTGGGCGAAAACCCTGCTGGTGTCTATCGCAGGTCCTGAGAGTATCACCTTCTGAGCCCAATGGGCTGCCAGAAGATACATATGGTATATCGACTGAAACGAACTTAAATACTGCTGGAATGTCAGTTAGGCGACAACCATCACTCACTTTTATAAGGTGGCCTTGTGGTCCGTGACAGTGGTCTTGCTTGATCGTCAAGGTGGCTCTATTTGTTCGTGAAGGCGGGCCTCATTCGATCGGAATACTCACACTGACATGGCAGTACATGCCTTTGCAGTAAGCGCTAACGTATAGGGAGTTTGAAACACAAAGATCAGGAAGGAGCCTTTTAGAGAAATGACCAACGAAATTAAAGAGTTTCGAGATGGTATCTTTGCATTACGCACCCGCCGCTTTGGAACAGTAGCGGAATTGATGATCGAAGCACTTTATCGGCTTAATGAATCCCAAAACCAATTCCACGACCGTTATGACAGTGTAAACGATAGGCGGGTGGAGATTAAATTCTCCACAGTGATGAAAGAGAATGATGCTCGAATTACCGCAACGAATGTCATCGAACAATGTAAAAAAGCTAACTTAGGAAATCGAGCCATGAAAAGTAACGAAATAGAGTTTTTTGCTTTTGACTGCAATATTCAACAGATTAAGCGAATAGAATTCGACGTGTTATTCTATGGACTGTTCTTCGCTGATAAAATAGCAATATTTAAGGCCAAAAGTGAGGAAATCTTAGATATCCCTGGTTACTCAGACTTTCAACATAAGGGAAATCAAGGCGAGGGACAGTTCCACATAAACCAAAGAACGATAGACTATCACATGAAAAACCGTTTCATCCAATGGCTCACATATGAAGATCTGTATAACCTTTTCAGCAACCTTTAAGGCAAGAATAATTTTTTCCCAACCATAGAGCGTTCGACAATATCCCTTTCTCGTGACCCAAGTTTGTATAGGGACATAATATACTTATCTAGTTCATCATAAAGACCACCCACATTTGCCTCGTTTGAAAGTAGCAAATTCACCATACGAACAACCTCTTCTTGTTCTTTTTCCGAAGCAACTGGAATGGGGATATGCTCGAGGTGGCTCCGAAGTACCTTGACCGAGCCATACATATGTGTAAAAAAGAAACTAGCAACACGAGAATTTAGAATCGCCAACACGTATTTGACCTTAAGACCTGGTATTTTCGGTATTAAGATATTGCAGCTATTTAGAGATAATGTTTGCTGGTCATCATATGCAAACACCAACGTGTCGCTAATGAATCTATACAGCAACTTTTCTGGGGCACGGTACAATTCAGTCGGCGCTACCTGTTGAAAGTTCTGTGGCTCAAACTTAATGTAGTTGCCGTTGAAAGCAAATCGATATTTACTTATGTCGCTCCCTTTGAGGACAGGTTCATATCCGGGCAAACGTGCATTCGATACGTAGGAGGCATTATTTCCAGTAACAATACCTAGGGCAAACTCCGCTTGATTGAGCAAGTAGGTGAAGTCAATGTTGTTCGATAACATGTCAAGACAGTCCTGAATCTCATCCGTTACTCGGAAATTAAACCGTTCAACGGAAATCTGCCGATTGGATTGGAGCGAATAGCACTCCCCATTGTGGTAGACCTTTGGTACACCTGGGACCTTTGCCTCAGATTTTTCCACTCCGAGAATGATTGAAGGGCATTGAACCCCCTTGAAAGCTTCCCCAAGATAATGAGCAAACTTAAAGTTACATTCCCTAAGTACGACGCTTCGAATTATACTATGCGCTTTTACAGTGAGAATGGATTCAGGTAAAACGAACGCCAATATACCATTCGGAGGTAACAACTTCAAGGCATACTCGGTGAATAAACTAAATGTATCCATAGTACGTTTTCGCGCAGTCTCAAACCTGCTAGACAAGTCCTCTAGTTGGTCTTCAGGAATATCCCCGCCCCAAGGTGGGTTGCCAATGATAATGTCAGGCGAATCAACCGGCAATGATCGGAATGTATCTGCACAAGTAAAGTGTGAATACAGGAAATTCAAATCTAAAATGTCAAATTTGAGAGCAAAACTTATCCTTGTAATGTGGATAGCTATTGGGTCTATATCTTGTCCATATAACAGTTCAGGTGTGCCTGTGTGCTTTCCGATCTCTAAGAGAAAGTTCCCTGAACCGCAGCATGGGTCAAGGACGTATTTGCCTGTGATAACAGATGTATCTTTTAAATGGAATACTAGCTTCTTTACTACCTCTACGGGCGTGTAGTATGTCCCCTTGGATTTCCTACGCCCTAAGTTCATCAACGATATATAGGCGAATCCTAAGGTGTCGTCATCTTCAACATAGTCCACCTTATGTTCGAAAACGGGTGAATCCAGATCTACATTGTCAACCAACTCGTTCCTACAACCAAGCAAGTCGTCGATCAACTTGCTAAAGCCTGAAACATCTAGAGTGCCATCAACGAAACTTTTCACCAAGTTATTACTTGACAATGAACGCCTTTGCTTCTGACAAATAAGCTGTAGAGCAAAGTTTGCAAGTATTGCGCGAATTGTTGCGCCGTTTATCGATGTACCAAAGTCTGAGACGATCTCGTTTATGACTCCGATGTTTCCATTATCTGAAACGTAGCTCTCGTATAAAGATACCTTATTCATCTTTTTCTTGTTTCTACGTCTATTTAGTGCCTCTGATTCGCCATTTGAAACAGCCTTCAGTATTTCGTCGATATCCGAACGTGAAAAAAGAAGGTTCCTACCTTGTGTTGCTGCCGGTCTAATCTTTTTGAGCCTCACCCAATTTCTTCCTGTTGCAGTTGAAATCGAGAGTAACTCACAGACCTCGTACAATGTTAACAGTTCGCCATTAACATCGGCAGCACAACCATCAGTACCATCGTCATCGATATCAAACAACCTGAGTTGTTCTCCGTTAATATTCTTTCTCACTCTACCGTCTTGTGGCTTTTCCACATTTGCAGGAATGAGCCACACCCCACTAAGTTTGTAGGCATTCTCAATTCTTCCTTGTTCACAAAGTAATTGTACACGTCGCCTAGACAGACCAAAACGCTCGGCCGCTTCGGCAACAGATAAGTATCCTTCCATTTCCTAACACACCTCTCCATCTATATTACTCGCCGTGACGAACGAAGTCAAGTATATTGTTGTGGAAAACATTCTGCTAGCAGCGTGAACAGGGTATTATGTGCCGCAGACAAAATACGCTGTACCGTTTGAGCTAATAACATTAATGTTTCACTATTTGTCCAGATAAATCTCGACAGATTCACACATATGCTCCCGTCCACTTCTCCCAAGCATTTAAATAAGGAGCTTGCCCATCATTTGCCCATGCAATTTTCATAACAGGGCAATACTGGGCGGACATAGAAACACCCTCACACGCAAAAAAGCCCGCTAAACGGGCATATCGGCACCAGACAACACTATAGAACATTAGTTCTATCGACTCCCACCTTCGGC
>JAAYMU010000155.1 GCA_012521215.1 Peptococcaceae bacterium
CCTGCCTGCTCTTTGGGAGGAACTATTACGGCAGAATTACAGTATAATACATTACCTTAAGTATATAGGAGGGATTAAGTTGTTTAAGTATTTCAACGGGCTATTGTACCCTGTTGAGGTTAGTTATCCTGATCCGGAATTTGGGCGAGTGATGTTCGAACACTATGGCGGTAAGGATAGTGAATTCTCTGCAGCTACTCAATATATGAATCATAGTTATAATATGCCTAACCCATATGTGCGCGAACTATTAAACCTGATTGCAGCTGAAGAACATAGTCATATGGAAATGGTAGCCACTTCTATTCAAAAATTAGGGGGGCCTCCGCTTTGTTATGTGAATTCACAAGGTGTTCCTTGGAGTATCGAGTATGTTGACCAGAGTCTGGACCCGATAGCGATGCTCCAAGCGGATGCTGAGGCCGAAATCCGAGCCAAACAACTGTATAATCTTCATTTTACAATGACCTGTGATCCTAAACTGCAAAAAATGATTCGGTTTCTAGGAGAGCGGGAAGATGTTCATCAGCATCTTTTTGAAAAAGCCCGGGCTTTAATTCTACAAAATGCCCCCTTAGATTCTTTTCGTCAACTAATTACCGAGTACAGAATGAGCTTTCCTACAGCTTGAATATTAGTAATCCCGACGTTCTTAGTTTCAAAAGGTATAAACTAAGAACGCCGGGATTATTGTTTTGGTATTGTTCACTATTCTGAATATCAATCGTAATTATATCAATTGGTGAACAGTAATCAGAATTCCTGCTATAACTGCCGAAGTAATAACGCCGCTTATATTGGCGCCCATTGCATACTGGAGAACCATAACTCTCCTGTTGGCTTTGGCTACCTCGCTTTGCACAATTTTAGCTGTGGTTGGGACACAAGATACGCCCGCCATACCAATGGCCGGGTTGAAGTTTTTGCGATTGATAAAATAGACCAAGTAACCGCCGATAATTCCCCCAACACCTGAGATGAGGAGGGACAACATTCCCAGGACCACGATCGGTAACACTTGAGGGTCCAGAAGTATCCTTGCTTCGCACAAAGTGCCCAGCAGCAAGCCCAAAAAGAAAGAAGAACCGTATAGTAAAACTTCCTCTAATAACTTAACATATTTTGTTACTCCGGATTCCCTGATAGCAATGCCGAGGAAGAGAGATGAGAAGAGAGGTGCAGCAATCGGGATAAGGAAGCACAGGAGCGTGCAGGCCACAATAGCAAATATCAATTTTTCCCTAGAAGTAACATTGGTCCGTTTGGTGGTTTTAACTGCTATTCCCCGCAATTCTTTAGGGACTAACATTCTTAAAAGGAACGGGTAGCCGGCGTAGGCTAAACTTAAATATAAGTAGGCTACTACGGTAATAGGAACGAAAAGCTCAGGCGCCATCTGAAGCGAGGCAAATAAAACCATGGGGGCGTCTGCGCCGCCGATAGTTGAAACTGCGGCAGACTGGCCAGGGGTAAGGCCCATCGCTATTCCCAGCGGTAAAACGACGAAGGTACCCAGTTCGGCGAACATGGCCAGCAGCATACTGGTAAACGGGTAAGATAATACAAAACTAAGGTCGGTAATTACCCCAATACCCATAAAGATAAGGCAGGCAATCAGACCGTTGCTAAAGGTAAAGGTATAAATAGGCTGTAAAAAGTTAATTTGCAGGGCACTCATTAATGCATCGGTTTCGGAGACCATAGGTTCAATAAAAATTGTTCCGGTCGTATGAGCGTCCATAATGAGTACGCCGGCATTAACCGCAGCCATACCAAAGCCCAACGGTATCATGATGAGAGGTTCTAAAACATTTTTAGCACCCAGGTAAACCATCAGGATACCGAACAGCACAAATACTATTCTGGCAATGGCAATTTTGGTGTCAACCATAAATAAGGTGCCAATTCCTTGAAATAAATGCATAAGATCCATTTATGCAATCCTCACTTTCTAACTAAGTATAAAAGCTATGATTAGTTTTTAGTCTGGGTTTTATTGTCACCGGAAAAACGACGGATAACGAAAAGCATTACCTTAATTAAACAAGCCATGAAAAAACAAATAATAAATGACAAAGCATAAATTTGAATTGATGCTGAAATAGGATTCATGGTAGTCTTTCCCTCCTTTGATCGAGATTAAGTAGCATATTAACATGAATCGGCGCTGGGGTTAGCTGATTTCCTTGCGAATCATAATTACATATATAACAAGCATAATAACAATAATAACACCCATAACTATTAATTGTGATCCTGAAAACATAGTGGTTATCCCTCCTTACAGGGGTTTCTTAAATTAAGTGCCAGATTAGGTAAAAATGTAGGTCAAAGAATTATAATGAAAATAAAGTATTTGTGTTAAAATATAAGTATACTGTATACTTATAAAAATTTTCTTTAGCATAACGGAGCACTTCACAGTGCTCCGTTATGTTTGCCTGTGTTTAAGCTAGTTGGGCTATATTAAATAGTAAGTCGTGAAGTGTAATTTATCAGTTTATTATGCTATAAGACTGGTACGATTAACTTACTAATTTCTTGATTTCTTCGGTAAGCAGCGGAACAATTTCAAAAATATCCCCGACTATACCATAATCTGCTACATTGAAAATGTTGGCTTCCGGATCCTTGTTAATAGCCACAATTACTTTGGAGGAACTCATACCGGCTAAATGTTGGATAGCTCCGGAAATTCCGCAGGCTATATAAAGAACTGGTGAAACGGTTTTACCGGTTTGACCAACTTGGAATTCTTGATCAATCCAACCAGCGTCTACCGCAGCACGGGAAGCTCCCACTGCTCCGCCGACTACATCAGCCAGGGCTTCCAGCATCGGGAAGTTTTCCGGTCCCTTCATAGCACGGCCACCGGAAACGATGATTTCGGCTTCTGTAAGCTCAGGACGCTCAGAAGCAGCGATAATTACTTCTTTAAGAATAGCGCGCAGATCATCCTGATCAATTTCAGCGGCTTCAGTAACAACTTCTGCCTGGTGAGCTGTATCAGGAGCAGCAATCGGGAAAGTATTGGGTCGGATAGTAGCCATGACCGGTTTAGAGTCAGTTGCAACTTGAGCGAAGGCTTTGCCGCCATAGATCGGACGTTTAAAGGTTAAGAAATTAGCATCGTCTTTTTCCATGCCTGTGCAGTCAGAAGCCAGACCTACTCCCAGACGTTGAGCGAGCCGGGGTGCAAGGTCTTTACCCATAGCTGTATTACCAATTAAAACAGCATTGGGCTCTTTTTTGCGAATAAGTTTGTTGAGTACTGAAGTATAAGCGCCCGTTGTATATTCAGCTAATTTTTCATTGTCTACCAAAATAACTTTGTCAGCACCATAAGAGGCAACTTCCTGAGCCAGATCTTGAATATTTTGACCGAGGACAACAGCTACCAACGGATCTCCGGTTTCATTGGCGATTAAGCGTGCTTGACTTAAGAGTTCTAAAGAAACTTTACGAATTTGAGCGTTGCGTTGTTCAACAACAATCCATATACCTTTTGACATGATCATTCCTCCCCTTACAGAACTTTAGCTTCTTCGCGCAAGAGACGGGCTAATTCGCGAGCTGCTTCTGCAGGTTCACCTTCGATCTTTTTACCGCCTTGGCGAGGAGTTGGTAAGCTGTAGTTTTGTACTTTCATTTTAGCACTTAAGTCGCTAACACCCAGATCAGCAGGGTTAATAACTTTAAGTTCTTTTTTCCTAGCTTTCATAATTCCGGGCATGGTCGGATAACGAGGTTCGTTAAGTCCTTTTTGAGCAGTAATCATTGCCGGTAGAGGTACTTCAATGATTTCTGTACCGCCGTCAATTTCCCGGGTAGCAGTGGCAATGTTGTTCTCAATGTCAAGTTTAACTACACTGCTGACGGAAGGGATATTTAAGGCTTCGGCTAAACGAACAGCAACCTGGCTGGAACGATCGTCGACTGCAATACGGCCGCCCAAAATAATATCATAAGGCATCTCGGATATAGCTTTAGCCAGAACTTCAGCTCTTACATATTCGTCAACGCTTTCTAAGGCTGTTTCGTCAATTTGTACGCCTTTGTCACAACCCATAGCTAAAGCGGTGCGGATAGCTTCTTGGGAACGAGGTCCGCCACAGCTGACTACGGTAACTTCACCGCCGAATTTCTTCTGAATGCGGAGTGCTTCTTCAATAGCAAATTCATCATAGGGGTTAATGACCAGACTTACACCGCTGGGATCGATCTGACCGTCTTTCAGAACGATCTTTGCTTCAGTGTCGAATGTCTGTTTAATAACTACGACAATATTCATGCTCCACTTCTCCTTTGCTTAAAATTTTAAAAGTATTTCAATGGAGGTCAGTCTTTCAGAATGTTATTAGCAATAACAACGCGCTGAATTTCACTGGTTCCTTCATAAATTTCTGTAATTTTGGCATCTCTCATCATGCGCTCTACAGGATATTCACGGGTATAACCATAACCACCTAAGATTTGAACAGCTTCTTTGGTTACCCAGTTGGCGACTTCAGCAGCAAATACTTTAGCCATAGCGGCTGCCTGAGATACCGGTTTACCAGCAGTAGCCAGCTCACAGGCCTTGTAGACCATTAGACGGGCAGCTGTAATTTGGGTTTCCATATCAGCCAGTTTGAATTGAATAGCTTGTAATTGGGAGATCGGTTTGCCAAACTGGACTCTTTCTTTAGCATATTTGAGAGCTTGGTCATAAGCCCCTTGGGCAATACCCAGAGCTTGAGCAGCGATGCCGATACGGCCGTAGTCAAGAGTAACCAGAGCGATTTTGAAGCCTTGTCCTTCTTCACCCAGTAGGTTTTCGGCAGGAATACGCATATCTTCAAACACAAGCTCGTAAGTGGCGGAAGAACGGATGCCCATTTTCTTTTCTTTTTTACCGAAAGTAAAGCCGGGAGTACCTTTTTCCACGATAAATGCAGCTATGCCTTTATGGCCTTTGCTTTTGTCCATTTGAGCAGTAACGATATAGGTGTCGGCATAATAACCGTTAGTGATAAAGATTTTAGAGCCGTTGATCACATACTCGTTGCCGTCTTTAACAGCTGTAGTCCTGGTGGCGGATGCATCGGAACCAGCCATACTTTCTGTTAAACCGAGAGCACCCATTTTTTCACCGGTAGCCAGGGGAACTAAATATTTCTGTTTTTGCTCTTCTGTTCCGAATTTATAAATCGGATTGGATCCTAAGCTGGAGTGAGCGGAAATTGTAACCCCCAGGGAAGCATCCACCCGGGAAAGCTCTTCGATGGTAATAGCGTAGGAAGTATAATCTGCACCTACACCGCCGTATTCTTCAGGAAAAGTAATACCTGTTAAGCCTAATTCACCGCATTGTTTCCATAAATCCATAGGAAATTCTTCTTTTTCATCGCGTTCTTCAGCACCGGGTGCAACTTCGGTTTCAGCAAAGTCACGGACCATTTTACGCATCATAATATGGTCTTCATTGGTATCAAAATACATTAAATTCAGCCTCTCTTTCAACTTTTCTGCCGGGAACGGCATTTTTGTTTTGGTTAGTATATTTAATTATGAGATATGCATACTTAATTTTAGTTTTATCTGTCGGGCTGGTAACCAAGTTCAATACCGGCAACAATCATGGTATGGATATTAGAGGTTCCTTCCAGAGTTTCAAACTGTTTGGCGTCGCGCAGCCATCTTGCACACGGGTATTCGGTGGAGTAACCGTAGGAACCATAGATCTTCATAGCCAAGTTGGCAGCATGAACTGCAGCGTTGCAGGCGTATAGTTTAGCCATGGAAGTAGCCTGTTGGCTGGGCAGTTTATTATCTTTAAGCCAAGCTGCTTTATAAACCAGATATTTTGCGGCTTCATCTTCCAGTTTCATTTCAGCGATTTGCTGTTGAATCATCTGGAATTTACCGATAGGCTGACCAAACTGGGTGCGTTCATTAGCGTATTGAACAGCACCTTCCAAGCAGGCTGCGGAAAGGGCAGCAGCACCGGTAGCGCAACCCATACGGGTATTGTTGAGCATCCACATGCAGATCTTAAATCCACCATTGAGGGGCCCTAAAAGGTTCTCTTTAGGTATAATGGCATTTTCAAATACTAACTCTGAAGTAGGAGCAGGCCACATACCGAATTTGGTATGGATCGGGATTCTTTCAATGCCAGGAGTATTGTTGTAGTCAACGATAAAACAGGATATTCCTTTAGCGCCGGCACCAGGATTAGTAACTGCATAAACTAATCCCACATCAGATGTGTGGCCGCCGGAAATCCACATTTTAGAACCGTTCAGTACAAAATGATCGCCTTTGTCTTCAGCAGTCATTTTCATGCTGGCGACATCAGAGCCGGAGTTGGCTTCTGTAATGGCAAAGCTGCCCACGTATTCACCGCTTACTAAGCCGGGAATATACTTTTCTTTCTGTTCAGGTGTACCATACTCATTAATGGTCATAGCCGGACCCCAGCAGTTACCACTAATGCTCAGTCTCCAGGAAGTATGGACTTTAGCGATTTCATATAGAGCAATAACGCCTTCCATCCATCCCATGCCATTGCCGCCGTATTCCTCAGGAATACTCCAGCCCAGTAAACCTAATTCTCCCATTTTGGTGAGAATTTCTCTACGATAGTAATGATTTTCTTCGTCTTCTTCAACATAAGGAGCGATTTCCTTCTCGGCAAAATTCCTAGCCATGTCCTGTACCATTTGTTGCTCTTCAGTTAAAGCGAAATTCATAAATAATAACCTCCCCTAAAGTTTTAAATATATTAATTTTGGAAAATTATAAACCTTTTTAATAATTACTAAATATCACCCACTTCCAAATTTTTAAGAAGCATGTTTTTAGGAATCAGGCTTGAAATAATGAAATAAATCTTTTCACATTAAATATATAGCAAGAACCGTGCCAGGATTTATAAAAAAAGTAATTAATAAAAAAATAGTATTTAATAGCAAAAAAATGCAGTATCAGCGGCATACAGGTATATTATAATTATTTTTATTAGACATTGATACCAGGAAATTATATAAAATGAGGCAAATTATGGGGGGATAAAGATTTGATCATAATTAGAGCCAATTTGAGGTTGTACAGTTATCCAGACAGTGTACAGTTTTCCAGACACTTATTTTAATAACTAACCTAGAGTAAGATTAAACTGCCTTACAAGAAATAACCGTCCTGCTTCAGGGGGTGTGCAGTTCGGTTATTTCTTGCTATCAATATGGGCTTGGTTTTAAACCATAAGCCTTTATTCCGGAGTTTTTAATTTAATATATCGTATTTCGCCAGTTTTTCATAGAAAGCTGAACGGCTGATTTTTAACATCCGGGCGGCTTCGCTTTTATTGCCGTTGGCCCTTTTTAGGGCTTCAAGCAGCATTTCCTTATCCTTTTCTTCCAGGGTACTGCGGTAGGCGGAAAAATCAAGAGGTTCTTGTTTGGTCTGGAAGATTTGCTCGGGAAGGTCCTCGCAGCTTATTTCCCCTTCCCATACGTAATTTGCTGCCCGTTCAATAGCATTTTCTAGTTCTCTAATATTGCCTGGCCAGGAATAATTGGTCAGGGCTTTTTTGGCCTCCGGTTTTATGCCGGTGACGTTGGAACCCAATATTTTATTATATTTTCTAATAAATGTTTCAGCCAAAGGAATGATGTCCTCTGCTCTATCCCTTAAGGGCGGCAGATGAAATCCAATGACATTTAAACGGTAAAACAGATCCTCGCGGAAAGTTTTATTGGCTATAGCTTCTCGCAAATTTTTGTTGGTGGCAGCGATAATACGGACATCAACTTCTTGCTTAGTGTTCCCGCCTACCCGTACGAACTCTTTGTCTTGCAAGACCTGCAAGATTTTTACTTGGATGGATAGTGGCATGTCACCAATCTCATCCAGGAAGATTGTTCCCTTATTGGCCCGTTCAAAATATCCCGATTTTCCGTGCTTAGACGCTCCGGTAAAGGCTCCCGGGGCATAACCAAAGAGTTCGGATTCCAGTAAGGATTCCGGGATAGCAACACAGTTAACTTTGACAAAAGGATGTTTAGCTCTGGGACTGGCTTCATGGATAGCCCTGGCAAACATATCTTTTCCTACGCCGCTTTCACCGGTAATGAGGACGGTGGAGCTGCTGCGGGCGATTCGTTGTCCGTCTTTTTTCATCTTGATGAATTCCGGATTTCTGGTAACAATACGGTCGAAACTGCTGGTTTTTCCGTCCCGCTTTTCCAGTTCATTACGGTAATATTGTACCTGTTGATTTAAAGTAAACCATTTGCGGGAAATTTCTTCGGTTAAAGGATTATTGCCCAGATAAACGGTGCTCACAATTCCGGCTCTCACAATACGCCCGTCTTCTTCTTCTTTGATCGGGACATGAGATACAATGCAGTTTTTTCCATTGATATTATTAACCCTAACTTCCAAAGTGTCTGTTTTTGCTATTTCAGCCGGGTCCTTAACCGGCAGAAAATATTTTAAAGGTTTATCGATAATATTTTCTGCTTTTTTGTTCAACAGCTGGGCGGCTGCTTCGTTGATATACCTTATTATTCCGAAGCTATCAGTAACGAAGACGCCGTCCGAAGAAGCCTCGAGTACCGCACTAAGTGTAGTTTGCAGCTCTTTGACCATCTCTAGTTCTTGAGCTATTTTTACTATATTGGTTCGGTCATTAAAAACAAAACTTGTTCCGATTTGGACTTCATCTTCCACAATAGGGACCTGATTCATAATAACCGGTACGGATCTGATGCTTGCCTTGATACCCAAGCGACGTTCATTAGAAACTACAATTTCCGGCAGAATCTCATTTATATGTTTTCCCTTTATATCAGCAAAGCTTAGTTTAAACATTTTTTCAGCAGCCGGGTTAACTCGCATTATATGGAAGTCGCGATCGGTGATAATAATTCCTTCATAATTAGCCCGGAACAGGGATTCGAGTAAGGCACTTGAGGCCATGATTACATTCAGGCTTTCTCGCAAGTATTCGGCAGTTCCTATCATACCGACGACTTTATTAAAACGGTCTACAACAACAACATAGGCGACCCGACTTTGAGTAATTCTTACCACTAACGATACTTCATTATAGGTCATATCTTCAGATATATAAACCGGGTTTTTAACCATATAGGAACCACAGGGATCATCCAATTCTGCACCGTCTAAAAGGGCTTGGTATAATCTTTTTTTAGGGAGAACACCAATTAGGTTTTGATTCTTATCCACAACAGGTAAAGTATAGATTCTATATTTCACGTAATATTCCATTACAGTACGCAATGTATCCTCAGGATACAGGACCTGAAAATTTTTGTTCATCATTTGTTTTACTGTCAGCAAGGATGCTGGGTTTAGAATGTTCGAAGCCGGCATAGTATTCCTCCTTTCCTAAGCTTACATCTTCGGCCAAATACTCATTTCTGGATCCGTCGGGAAAAACTACGATCAAACCGCCCCTTGGGCTAATGTCTACAGCTTTACCCCTAAGAGTATGAGTATCCTTTTTGATGGAGACTTCTCGACCTAAGGTAATATTGTTAGCAAGCCATTGGGAACGAAGATAGGAATGGCTGGATTGTAAGAAACAACGGTAGTGTCGATCCCAGATAGATGAAAACAGCTTCAACAATTCAAAACGAGATACTTTAAAGCCCGCTTCTAATAAAAGTGAAGTAGTGGTCTCTCTGCAATCAGCCGGTAACTGTTCTCTGTTTAAGTTAACATTTATGCCTATCCCTAGAACAACAAACTCGGAGTTCCCTCTGGAAAAAGAATTCTGGGCCAGTATACCACAGACTTTTCGGCCATTAATCAGGATGTCATTCGGCCATTTTATACCTGCTTTTAGTCCGCAAATTCTTTGAATGCTTTCGGCGACTACCACACCCCCAAGCAGGGTAAGCAATGGAATAGACTGTCTATCTATGTTCGGTCTTAAGATCATTGACAATAAAAGACCTTTTCCGGGCGGACAAACCCATTGCCGTTGAAACCTTCCCTTCCCTGCTGTTTGAAATCTGCTCAAAACGATGGTGCCGTCCGGAGCACCGTTTGCGGCTAGTGACTTGGCGATACTGTTCGTGGAAGATACTTCACGGTATATATAAACATCTCTTCCCCGCAAATAAATCTTTTTAGATCGCAGGGAACGATCCTTATTTTCGCCCTTATTTTCGTAGTAAATATTGTTAACCATTACATTTTTCTCTCTTTGTTTCTGTTAAATAATATATTATCTTTTTGTTAACATCTCATGTTTTAGAGTCTTGCTTCTTTATTTCAAATTATCATAATTAAAGGCTGGATGCAAGTTAATAACCACTTTCAGGCATACTAATATAACATGCTGTGAAAGTGGTTATTGATAAGTGGTTATTAGATAAGTAGTTAATAATCAAGAGTCAGGAACTCGGAATTCAAGAATCTTTCTGACTCTTGTACTCTGATTCCTGACTGCAGTTTCTGACACCAAGGAAACAATTATCCTTTAATTACTCTCGGGGTAATCATTTGATGAATGGCGCAGATTGATTTAGGATTCTGGTAATAGGCTCCTACAAAGGCCTGGCAGTATTTGCGCAGATCGTTCATATTGACGATTTCATCTACCAGACCCTTCTTGGCACAGAAATCAGGTCTGGATTTATCCTGGTACTGCTGGATCATGTCATTCATCTTTTGGATAGTAGAATCTAACGGCTTGCCTGCATCCTTATCCTTAACCAAGCGGCGAGAATAAGAAGCAGCGGCAGCAGTTTCTCCGTGCATGACATAAATCTCGGTAGTAGCTGTTCCCAGAGTAAACACGTTATTGTTATTAGCCTGGGGGCCACCCAGTATATAGTGGGCAGCAGCTGATCCCTTACGTAAAACAATGGTCATCATGGGGATATCAGACTGCTCAATGGAGTAAATCAGGGATTGACCAAGTCCGAGCAACTCAGCTAATTCCGCTGGGTCGCCGACATCAATACCCGTGGTATCCTGAACCCAGATAAGCGGTATCCGGTCACGGCCGCAGAAGGTAACAAATTCGTTCATTTTGATTAAGCCTTCGCGGTATAATTTACCGCCAATTCCCTGATAATCAGCATATTTGGGGTAATCAGCTCCCAGAAGACCTTGGTTGTTAGCAATAAATCCGCACAATAGGCCGTCGATTTTTGCTAAACCGCAGTACATTTCCGGCCCATAGTCCGGTTTGAATTCCAGATGCTCACTGTTGTCAAACAATCTGGCCAGGACTTCAGGCATGGAATAAGTGCGTTTTTGGTTGAATGGAACAATACTGTACAAGTCGTCAATCGGGAATTTCGGTTCAGCCGGTTCAGCTACACGGAAGAATTCTGTATCATAAGCGGGAAGAATCTTCATGTACCTCTTGATTTCGTCTAGCACTTCAGCTTCGGTATCAAAGACACTTCTCATAAAACCGGTTCCGTTATGGTGAATTTCCACTCTACCCGGAGGAACAGCTTTGTACTTACGGGTCGCTTCAATCAACTCATCTGCAGCTTCTTCGTCAAAATAACCTTTTGGATTCATACCGCCGACGATTCCGCCACCGCCTACAGCCATATTGGAATCCTTGTGAGCTAATAAAATTGTCGGACTGATGGCGTGATAACCACCGCCTGCCGGGTTGGTTCCCCAGATACCTACAATAATCGGTATACCGAGTTTTTGCAGTTCAGCGTGACGGAAAAATGTGGTACCACTGCCTCTGCGGTTAGCATAAATTGTTTCTTGCTCCATTAATTTAACGCCGCTGCAGTTAAGAACCCATACTAAGGGCAGGTGGAGCATTTTAGCAATGTCGGTTACTCTTAAAACATTATCCGACTGTCCTGTTAGCCATGCTCCTGCCATTACTTTATTGTTGGAGGCAATAATAACCGCCCACCTGCCGTTAATTTTGCCTAAGCCGTCAATGACTCCGGTTTGACCTTCTTCATTGCCGGCCGGATCGTAAATGGTATGCAATGGGCACCAGGTTCCCGGATCAACCAAATATTCTATACGTTGCCAAGCGGTCCATTCGCCCTTTTCATTCATCTTTTCAGTTGGTTTACCAAAATTTTTAACTCGATCGACCTCTTTGGCAATCTCTGCTTCCACACTCTTAATTTCTTCCATATTCTTTTTGTTAACCCGGGTTAATTCTTTACCGATACCCGGCATTTCTTTAAAGTATGGATGCAAAGAATATCCACGGCTTCCCATTGTAAAACCTCCTTTCGGTAGCATATAGCAGTACTACAAATGTTGCTGGATTAATTAAATTACTCGATTACGGCTAGGACTTCGCCTTCTTCAACTTGGTCACCGACTTTAACCTTAACTTCTTTTACTGTACCAGCAGCATCGCAAAAGACGGGGTTTTCCATCTTCATAGCCTCAATGATGAACAATTCATCATCTTCGGTTACAGCCTGACCTACGGATACGTTAACTTCTAGAACCTTTCCAGTGATTGGGCAAGTTAAATCTGCCATTTAAACTTCACCTCCATTTAATACCTTTCGCGGGTGCTACCGCTTACTGGTTATTTAATGCAAAAATCGTGCCAACAGCCTGGAAAAAAGTTGGATAATTATAAAATGTTAATTTCTTTCGGAATTTGGCTGTTAGAAGCAAAAATAAGATTAGATGTAGCTATTTTTGAGCTTTTCTTAAATTTAATCCAATATTCTATCCACAAATAGAATACCCAGGGCAAAATATAAATATGTATAAAATACTAGGTGTACGGTTACCCTGACAACTGTACTGATAACCGTACAGTTGTTTTTTTGGTGCGCCACGCATGGTGCGTAGCTAGGCGGTGAAAGTCCGCTATGGGGGCTGGTAGTTGCCAACCATTAGCTTAAGGCAAGGGTGTCCCTCGCGAGGGGGAATCTGAAGGAAGCCGGCGGC
>JAAYMU010000156.1 GCA_012521215.1 Peptococcaceae bacterium
CATCCAAGAAAGAAAAGATATTAATCTTATAAACCTCCTTTTTACTTTGTCCCCCTTTTTCATTCTTTAATTCCTCCCTTGTTTTGTAAAATTTTGGTTTTCTTCCTATAAAAATACCTCCAAAGTAGACAGTCTAATTAATTAAAATTAGATTATCTACTTGGAGATATTTTATTATAGTTCGCAAGGGTTTTTAGCCCTTGCTTTTCTTGTCCTTGGGAACTAGAATATATCAGAAATTGCTCTCTCCTCCCAAGTAGCGGAGAGCAATTTCCCATCCCTAAAAATATAGTAGTGTTCCGCTGGTCGCCCATATAACCTTCCACTGTAACCAGTTCTAAAAACTACATCTGCTGGGAGGGTGGCTATTAACTGCTCGCCTCTTCCCATTCTTCCAGCGTCCCCTTGGGCTATGACGCCGGAAGATAGTATTTCACCCGGGAAGGGGTGATAAGACACCTTTCGCTTAAATGCGATGTCGGGAGGATAAATGTCTTCTTTCCCTGGGTGTCTTTCCTTGAGATATTCAAGGCCGTATTTCTCCACCTCCTCCCAAGTATACCTTTCCTTACTAGGCACGCTTTCTGGAAAACTTGCGAAAGATTCGCGTACCCAATATTCGTCTTCCTTATCTCCAGTATGGGAGTTTCCTCCCCTGAAGCCTATCCCAGTACGGAAGACGCAGATGCACTTTTCCAGTGTGTCTGAATCTTCTATTTGGAACAATTTAGGCCTTCCTGCCTTTGTTTCCCCTACTTCTGCGGAATGGATATAAGTATATCCATTCTCTTGCCATTCCTTGTAATCATCGGGAAGAAGGTGGACTGGCAATACACCAAGCTTCCTTCCTCTCCCTTCTTCCCCAACAATGATAGCTGGGATGGTAACTCCTACACCTTTCAGCGTGAAGGAGTCAACCCTGGCTCCTTCCTTCACTTTCCCATTTTCAATAGTGAAGATTATAATTTTTTCTTTCATACATAATATCCTCCTTTTTTCTTATCAACCTCCGCCCCTGTTAAACAACAGGGGCATCTTAATCTTATCCACACTATTCCGCTATATAGTGTGGGCTCCTGCAATGATAGCAGGTAGCTTTTTCTTCTGCAGCTAAAATGGCCCGACATAGATTGTATATTTCATCATCTATGTCTTTTATACTTTCTAGGTCATCAACTTCCCAAGCCGACAATACTCTTTCGATGTCTTTGTTGTCCCATTCTCCTTTGTTGAAATTGGCAAAGGGTTCTAGGGTTGCATACATTTCTATCTTTTCCACCTCGGGATAGATTGTATATCCCCAAATTTCATCACGACCTTTAGCCATGACATAATTTCCATTTGGCAACTTCTTGATTGGGTATCCGTTTACACCTTGTGAAACAGTTTCACCCAAGTCTCCAAATGGAGGGTATTTTTCATCATACTCAGCAACAGTCAAATTTTCAATACTGTTGCCTAAAGTTTTTTCATTATGTTCTTCTATATCAACAATTTTCATAACAGAAATATAGAAGTTTTTTCTGTAATGGTCGGCTTCTATAATGTAGTCGCCAATTTCAAGCGGGATCAAAGCATGCTTCCCGTTTGCAAGATGACCACGTGCCCTAACATAAATGGGCTTCTTTGGCTCGCCATTTTTACCTGCAATGATAGTAGCTACACCAGTATTGGTATAGCCACCTCCCTGCTCCCAATGAGCAGGGTAACCTTTTTTGGTTGTTTCAATAGCAATTTTTTTTATTTTCATCTTATAACCTCCTTTTATAAATTCTTATCAACCTCCACAGGCAAGTATTTACTTGCCTGCTTTATTTTTTAGAGTATAGATACCACGCATCCAAAAGTGCATAAATTTTAATAAAATTGATTGTCTACTTTGTCTACTTGACAAGGGCAGTTCAAATACCCTTGCTTTCAACTTTCTTCTATCATATCCTGTGACAGAAGGCAGTTTGTCTACTGGGCAGTATGGGCTACCTTTGTAACTATCATAATAATCTTTGGCAGCCTCTTTACTGCCCCAAACTGCTTTGTCATACGCCCAGCCATGCCCAAACCATATGGCATGGCCAAATGGTATTTCTTTTTTGCCAGACAATAAAAGGTGTTTTTCATATATTTGTCTGGCAAAGGCAGGTTCAAGCTTACCTTGCCTTACTAATGTGCGTAACATCCAAAACATAGATTCCTCTTTCTCTATTTTTCTTTCTCTTCTTTCGTTTTTATTTTCCATTAACATTCTTATCTCCTCCCTTTTTTCTTATCAACCTCCGCCCCTGTTAAACAACAGGGGCATCTTATTACCCTTTATACCAGTTGCCACCCAGTTTGAGCCACAACTGATATTATGCGACCGTCAGGGAGTTCTTTTTTCTCCCTGCGATCATTATGAAACAGCTTGACCCCGTACCTTTTTTTGCCAGTGCCCCTAGGACACATGGCCATCTCCGTTAGTTCCCGTATCATCAACGGGATGGGGCTAATGAAGATTATATCGATTCCTTCTTCACAAGCCTTATCGTGAAGTTTAAAAATCTTATCAATCATTTCATCTATGTCCCATCCTTGGGATGGGACTTTCAGAACCTCGTATTTTTGGTACCTTTCCTCTATGATGGACTTTTGCTCATCCATCATAGAGTGTGTTTCATTAATTATAATTAATGCTTTTTTCATCTTATCATCCTCCCTTTTTTCTTATCAACCTCCACAGGCAAGTATTTACTTGCCTGTTTTTCTTTTTAATTAAAATAAGCAATTGGGCACACTACTCCCCTATTGCTTATCACCCTCCGTGGATAAATAATTATTTATCCACTTTTTATATTATTTTCCTACAACATAATAATATCATATATATTATACAATAGCAATACATATATTTAAATTGATAGTGTCAAGTAATTGTTGGAAAACAAATAAAAAATAATTTTCAAAATAATATTAGAATAATAACTCCATAATCATATAATGTAATAATTTGTAATTTTAATTTTGCTTTACCTTAATAAAC
>JAAYMU010000157.1 GCA_012521215.1 Peptococcaceae bacterium
AACTGCCTTTTGAGGAAAACGTTGCGTTAACGAAGAAAGTCGTAGAATATGCCCATGCCAAAGGAGTTGTAGTGGAGGCGGAGTTAGGAAGACTGGCAGGAGTAGAAGATGACATTAAGGTCAGTGCCCAAGACAGTAGTTATACTGATCCTGAACAAGCTGCTGAATTTGTGGAAAGAACAGGCTGTGATTCTTTGGCTATTGCGATTGGAACCAGCCATGGAGCTTATAAGTTCAAGGGCGAGCCAAAACTGGATTTTGAACGCCTGGCCAAGATTGCTTCGCTTCTCCCCGGATTTCCTCTTGTATTACATGGCGCTTCAACTGTCTTGCCGGAGTTTGTGGCTAAATGCAACCAATATGGCGGTGAAATCAAAGGTGCTCAAGGGGTTCCTGAAGAGATGCTTCGTAAGGCCGGGACTATGGGAGTATGTAAAATCAATATCGATACCGATCTTCGCCTCGCTATGACAGCTTCTATCCGGGAATACTTGGCCACTAACCCTGCCGACTTTGATCCCCGCCAGTATCTTAAACCGGCCAGAGAAGCCATTAAGAACATGGTCAAACATAAAATCAGAGATGTTCTAAACTGCAGCAATACAATTTAGCTGTTATGCTAATAATTTACCGCACATTTTAATGATTGTGTTCCTGAAATAAAAACAAAAGTTGGACCGGAAATTTTCCGGTCCAACTTTTGTTAGAAAAAACATCAATTATTTTCCGCCGCCCCAGTTCATTCCGGCACTGGCAACAGCTGCTCCGCAGGGATCAACGATACATGCTCCTCCGTCTACCATAAATACCGCTCCGGTAATAAAGGAAGCTTCATCGCCTGCCAAGAAGGCCACTAATCCCGAAACTTCATCCGGAGTAGCAAACCTGGGCAATGGAGAGAATCTGGTCATTGCTCCTAACGCTCCGGCAATATCAGTATTAAGAGATTGGGCTAAAGGTGTCATAGCTTGCTCTAACATTTCTGTCCGGATAGGTCCGGGACAAACAACATTACAGCGAATATTTGATTTGCCATAATCAAGAGCGGTTGCTTGAGATAGGCCAATCAGACCGGATTTTGATGCCGAGTATGCGGGCATAGCCGGAATGCAGCGTACCCCAGCCAAGGAACCGATATTGATGATAGAGCCGCCACCGTTTTTAATCATATTAGGAATAGCAGCCCTCATAGTCAAAAACGGCCCCGTAAGGTTGGTATCTATAATTCTTTGCCATTGTTCTATGGGAATTTCAACTACAGTTCCCGGGGGATCAATACCGGCGTTATTTACCAGGATATCAATCTTACCGCCAAATTCTAAAGTAGCCTCAACCATGGCCTGAGCATCCGTAGTTACATCACCGGCGAACACGGATATCGAGCCTTCAGGTAACTCGGCTGCGACTTTTTCCAGTACCCCTTTGCGTCGGCCTGTGATAACAACTTTAGCACCTTCGGCTACAAATCGTTTAGCAAAATCAGCCCCAAGCCCAGTTCCTCCGCCTGTAATAAGGGCGACCTTTCCTTTTAAACGACCATCCATATTCAAAGCCTCCTTTTGAAATAAAGTTTGGTATTTATTTGTAAAGTTTTTATAAGCATCTATAAAGTTAACGCTAAATTATGTTTATTATTTTGCAGCAGTTTCTTTGGCTTTTCTCCTGGCTACTACCAGAGGAGCAGATTCTTTATAGAAAAAGCTGACAATTAAGCAAACACACATACAACCTGCTGTTGCCAGCATGACTGCTCCCAGACCGGCCTTGTCCGCCACTATACCAAGGAGGGTTGCTCCAAGAGTGGCACCTATTAATTCCCCGGTTAACTGGTTAGAGCCGATAATGGTGGATACAAAACGCGGGTCGCCGGACTCTGCAGGGATAGTAGATTGCATAAGGGCGCAAACGCCGGTGCCTCCCCAGCCTACGAAAGCAATAAACATGAGAAAACCTAGGTTGGCGGGTCCGTATAAGATACCTAAATTACCGATAATCCCCATGGCAGCGGCGATAATAACCAGCGGTTTACGGCCGAATGAATCAGATAAGCGGGGAATTAAGACACCCCAAAGGATAGCTCCTACACCGAAACAGGACATTACATAGCTCATTTGTACGTTGGTTAAGCCTTTGACTGTAGTCAGGAAACCAGGAGCAAAGGTAAGAGTACAAACATACCAGCAAAGTAAGAAGAGAGTCCCGATAATGGAAAGAACAACGTTTCTGTTTTTGAAGATAACTTCACCGTAATTAATTTTTTCTTTGGGTTTCTTTTCGGAAGTTTCTGCCTCGGCCCCGGTGGTAGGGTTAACTAGTATTTTCCATATTAAAAATGAAATTATAATACCTGGTATAATGGTGAGTACAAATGTCATTCTCCAGCCAATCGACTCGGCCAAAGCTACTTGAACAAGAGGTCCTAAAAGTGATGAAATTAATCCCACTGCTGACACCTGCATTAGGCCCATGTTCATACCTCGGCGGTGAGGGGATGATTGGGGGATGATGAAACCCTGAGATACAGGCATTACCGGTCCTTCAAAACAACCCATTAACGCGCGGACAATTAAAAGCATTATAAAACCGGTAACCAGACCTGTGAGCATGGAACAGATAGAAAAACATAAGACAAAGATCGCTAGCAAGTTTTTGCGAGAAACTTTTGTATCGGCAAAATAACTACCAAACAGTCCTATAACAGCCCAAGTGAGCGCAAAAACAGAAGTTGCTAAGCCTAGTTGTGTATAACTAATACCTAAGTCAGCCATGATGTAGTTCTGCAGGTTTGATAAAGCAAAGCGGTCAAACATAACAAAACCGAAGGCGAGACAAAGGATGAACACCATCCAGTTTTCATAACCTTTGATCATTTTCTGTTGTTCCATATAAATATCCCTCACTTTGTAAATAAATGGGAAAATTCACAAGCATAACCTCAAGCTGACCACTCACGAACCAGTTAATAAACAATTATTTATCCTTCCTAAATAGGTGCCCATTTAGGGCACTTTCATTATTCTTCGTCTTCTCTCCAATCCCATTCTCTTTGGCCTTTAAATACATTGGAGTTCATTTCATTGCTGATGAAAAGGTTAGCATCAGGGAAACGTTGGCACATGTTGTAGTAGAATTCGCCTACGGTCTTGGTTCTGGCGAGTTCTTCCTCTGTAGCTTTAATATATTCTTTAGTAAATTCAAAGGAACTGTTATCAAAAGGCATGCCAGGCTTGGCGTGACCCGGAATAACTACCTCGGCCCCCAGTTTTTCCAGTTTTTCAATATCTTCAATCCATTGTTGGCGTTCTTCGGCAGTTACTTCACAGGTAAACGGATGAGCCTGGTTGAAGAGAACGTCACTGCCGATTAAGGTCTTGATTGAAGGAATCCAAACCACAGTATTATATTTCAGGTCTCCCATTATTTTTGGTATAATTTCAATTCTCTCGCCTTCAAGTTCGAAGTAGTTCTCCGTCATAGGCTCAATGGGAATAGGTTTGGTAGGATAGTTGAATTTACCTATTTGTTCTTCCCAATGCTCCATTTTGTCTATAAACTGTTTATTAATTACCTTAGCTACTTCCGGGAGAGCAATGACGCGGGCATTAGGGTAGGCTTCAACGATGGGCTGAAGACCGAAATAATGATCGGGGTGAGCGTGGGTAATGTAAATAGTCTTTAAATCTAAACCCGTCTCCAGAATTTCAGCGGCTACACGGTGTCCATTAGCTAATGACCATTGGGTATCAATCAGGGCGCAATCCTTTTTCCCCATGATGATTACGGAAGAAACCTCAAAGCCTTGTTTCTCGTCGCTGAAAAAAACCTTGGTAGCAAGCTTATCTTTGCCATGGGTGTTAATTCTGACTTCCATTAGACTCACCTTCTCCTTACTTAATAATTTTTGAAGTAATACTGGCTCAAGGGCTTGATCAATGGGTCGGCACTGAAAACCCTTAAGCTTATGCACCACCTTTCCGGGTTTGGCCCTTGCCATGATCAAAACTCACTTGAGGCCTTTTTTGCTTTCTAAAAAATAATAATGCAATATACATGCCAAAGCTTGAATCAGCTTAAATCCAGGAAATAAGGACTGTCGAAACTCCTGACAGAAACAATTGTTACTTATTTCTAAAGCAATGTAACAAAGGATCAAAAAAACTAAACATATACTAATAAACAGTGTATCAAATTTAAACACTCAAAAGAGGTATAGGCAGTTACATATAGGTGGCTGCTACTTATATGTAGTAACTTATTATGGATATTACTGTTATACTTACTGAATATAATTTAGCCGCGCAAATTATATTTTTTCATTTTTCGATAAAGAGTAGCTCTGCTAAAACCAAGGCTTTTTGCAGCATGGCTTATACAATAGTTCTTTTCCTCCAATACCTCTCTGATGATTTCTCTTTCCAATTCCTTCATAGATAGGTTTTGTTCCTGTACTGTCTCTTCCGTAATTAACTCCGATCCTATACTCTTTTCCGCAGCTGATTTATTCATAAAGTCAACAATCAGCGGCGGAAGGTCTTGAGGTCTTATTATCCCATTGTTATGTACAGTCATGGCGTAAGAAATAGCGTTTTTCAATTGTCTAACGTTTCCCGGCCAGTTATATTCTAATAGTAAATATTTGGTGGCGCTGCTTATGGATGGCGGGGTAATTTGCAGTTTCTCCGCTGCTTCGGTTACAAAATATTTTAGCAAGCTATTGATATCAGACTTTCTTTCCCGTAAGGGGGGTAACACTAAGGTGAAAACAGATAAACGAAAGTAGAGATCTTCTCGAAATTGGTTGTTTTGGACTAATGTCATTAAGTCTTTATTAGTGGCTACAATTAATCGGAAATCCACATCGATGTAGCGGTTTCCTCCTATGCGTAAAACCTGCTTTTCTTCTATTACCCTTAACAATGTAGATTGCAGTTCATAGGGAAAATCACCTATTTCATCTAAAAAAAGAGTCCCGCCGTGGGCCATTTCAATTTTCCCTGCCCGTCCTTGACGTTCTGCCCCTGTAAAAGAGCCTTTCTCATAACCGAAAAGTTCACTTTCGATTAAATTCCGAGCAAGAGCACCGCAATTAACAGCGATAAACGGTCCGTTGGGGCGGCTAGCGTTATGTATGGCCTGAGCGAATACTTCTTTACCGGTACCGCTCTCCCCTTGAATCAGGATACATTCATCCTGGGGCGCAAACCTTTGGGCCAAGTGAACAGCTTTCCTTATTTGGGGAGAACTGCCGATTATTTTGGCAAAAGAATACTTTGCCCTGGCACTGCTTATATTTGTACTGCTCGTACAGGAAGATTCTTTCTTTAAGGTGTTTATTTTCCTTAGGGTCAGGACATAACCGTAATTAATTCCGCTATCAATTAGTGGTTTAATAGAACATAGAAGCTTTTGCTTAACAAATTCACTTTCGATTACGGTTTCGTAAACGGATTTACTGTTTTTTAGAGCTGATTTCACCAAAAATTGTTTTCCTAATATCTCTTCAATTGATTTGCCTAGCAGTTCTTTGTTATATTTCGCAAACAGTTTTCTTGTTATTTCATTGAAGTAGACAATATAACCGTCTTTATTTAAAGTAATCACAGCCTCGTCAGCAATTTCGAATGATAATCCTAAAAGTTTGTTGTTTAATTTATAACGAAATTCATTCTGAATAGCTCCGGCCATATTTATAGCTAAAGCTAAGGTGTGGGAGTTTTGATGATAAAAAGTGGGAGTAACAATAGAAAGAGTTCCGGCCAGAACGTTGTTATTATCGAAAATGGGGGCCGTAGAACAAGCAATTTTATCGTGCTTTTCACAGTAATGTTCCGGACCGCAAATCTGGATGGGTATCCCTAGAATCAGGCTTAAAGTATGGCCGCAAGTGCCGACCGTTTTTTCCGACCACACCGACCCTTCTATAATTTCAAATCTATTGTTTTGTTCCAGTAAAAGTTTGGAATTTCCGACAATTACCCGTAGAAAAACTCCTTGTTCATCAGTCAGATAGATAATACTTTCTGTATTGGTTAAAATGCTCTCCAACCGCCGAATATTGGGGTCCGCCGCTTTCAAAAAAATATCTTTTTCATGTAATAGTTCAGCAAAGTCAGATGAGTTTAAAACTGGGGCACGGTTATAATCAAAAATATTGAGACCGTAATTATAGGATCTTAACCATGATTCCACAATTACCGGGCGAACAAAATCAACCTGTGAGGAACTTTTGCGATGAATAAGCAAATCAATTTTATATTTGCGGATCCGATCCATAAGTGCAAATTCGTTATTGGTAAGGTTTTTGTCTATAGTATGGTTGGATTGAAGTATCATTGGGCTAAGCATATGTTCCAGCGAATTCATGAAAAGTTCCTCCCTCAACCTTACACCTAATCCATATTAATACAATTATACAACCTTTGTGAATAAAAAAACAAGCTGAGTTAGGGTTCTAAAGGCAGAGAAATAAAAAGAACAGCATTGCTGGCAGCATAATAGCTGTTCTTAGGATTAATGGCCTAGTTTATAAATCATATCTACCTGACGCTTCCGGTTGAAAAAGTATTTTTTTGACTGTAATTTTTACGGTTCCATCCGGCACTTTCCATTCTATGACGCTGCCTTCCGGATAGCCAAGAATAGCTGTACCGATCGGGGATAATACAGAAATTCTATTTTGAGAGATATCTGCTTCGTCAGGATAAACAAGTGTATACTCTTCCTCTTCGTCCCCAAATGCTAAAAGAACCTTGCTGTGCATGGAAATTACATCCCCCGGTAGTTGGTCAGGACTTTTGACGACGGCTCTATTTATTTCTTCTTCAAGCTCGTTCAAAAATTCCTTGTTTTTTAATGAATCATATTTAGTTTGGCTAATAATTTTTAAAATTTTGTGTTTATCCGATTCGGTGATAAAAATTTTGCGAGCCATTATTTGTTCTCCTCTCGAATTACTTTCTATTTCTATATAATAAAGGCCTAAAACAGGAAGGCTAAATAAAAAAAGAGAAAAAGAAAAAAGTACAAAAGACACTTCCCAAACAGCAAGGGAAATGCCTGTAACTATTAATTCCAGCATAGATGATCTTACAGCCATTGTCAATACTGGATTGCATTAACAGTTTGAATATAGAATTATAAAAACCTGGGTTTACCTAGGAAAAAGGCTGCAATAAGGCCCGGGCCACAATGGGAGCCTATAGTAGGACCTATGTAGCTTATAAAAGAATCCTGAAAGCCACATAGGTCTATGAGAGTTTGCGAAAAAGTTTCAACTTCTTTAGCCTTACAATCAGAATGACAGATATAAACCTTTTGCTCACTAGGATTCACTACCAGTTCCTGAACAATATCGTAAATGCGTTTTAAAGCTTTCTTACGTCCCCTTGCTTTTTCGCGGACGATAAGGTGGCCTTCTTTATCAAGGTTGAGAATGGGGTTGATATTCAAGACCGTAGCCACAGTTGCCCCGGCCCTGCTTACCCGTCCACTGCGATAGAGATACTTAAGGTCGTCACAAGTGTAATAGGTATTTACGAATATCTTATGCTCTTCTAACCATTTTACACAAGCTTCTGGCGTTTCGCCGGCGTCTCGCATATCAGCGGCCCAGATACATAACATGCCGTATCCTATAGAAGCGAGGGTAGAGTCCACAACAAAAACCTGGGCTGCGGGTTGAGCATCCAGGAAGAGGTTTTGGGCAATTACAGCATTGGAAAATGTGCCTGAGATACCGCTGCCCATAGCAATATGGACTATGGGTAGCTCAAATTCCTTCCATAATTTTGTCCAATGATCTACAAACTCATATGGCGTCATCTGGCTGGTACGAGGTACGGCACCTTTTCTCATATGGTTATAGAATGCAATACAGTCTTCTGGGTTCATTTGGTCAGTATATTGTTTTTCGTCTATAATATATTTCATATGGTAGGCGTAAATGCCCCTATCCTTGCAGAATACTGCAGGCAGGTCACAGCCCGAATCAGTAGAAACACAAAATTTACCCATCATAAATAAACCCCTCCCCCTTCAGGCAGGGTTTTTCTATATTTAGGATGTGCTGGTGAGATGTGTATTTAGGATGTGCTGGTGAGATGTGTTGGCAGCATGTGCTATGCATGGGCACTGACATTCTATTTTCCTAGTAGTTTACCCTGCTCTGAGCAAATTTTAATAAAATAAATGGGCCTATTCTGATTATACAAAAAATGGGAGATGATTGTAAATAGGAAGAGCCGGTAAGGCAAAATTGCACATATTTTGTCTTATCTTAAGTTAAATAGTTTGCCAAGCGAGGCTGGCGGCAGGGAAAGGTTGAAGCGCCTAATTCGCTCGTATCATCTAGACTCGCGGTATCAATTAACACTACAGGCCCGAGCGAGCCAAGTTCCATAGCTTTGTTAACGGGGTCTGTTGTTGTTCCCGGCACCTCGGGGGTGAGCGCAATAGCTTGTTCCGTCAGGGTGTTGATCAGAGAGGATTTTCCGGCGTTGCGTCTGTCGAAAATCCCGTTGCATGTTCATGGAGGATGGCATTGACCTGTTCTGCGCAGGAAAGATCTTTGATAACAATACCGATAATTCCAATTCTTTGGTCCATTTGCTTTTAGCCCCTTACTTAATCAAAAACTCCCTTCCCGCCAATAAGGCGAAAAGGGAGCAAAACGACAATAATTAACCACACATGCCGGATGCACGCCTTTCCGCTCGGAAAACCTTGCGGTCAGGTGAAAAAACAAGTGGCTTTTTCCTTACCCGTCAGGGACTTGAAGTGATGACGGTGTCCCCGGTCAATTGTTGTAGGCCCCTGATATTCATGCGTATGACCTCCTCCGGCTAAAGGGATTGCCGGTCCCGTTACTCCGGAGTAATGATGAGCATGGGCAAGATCAACAGTGGTTACACCGTTATAAGAATGAACATGGGAATTTCCAGAAGGGATTTCATAGCTGGTTACACCGCGCATTTTATGAGTATGCCCCTGATCAAAAGTGGTTTTATTGTAATAATGGTGAACGTGATGCATTTTTATTTTCTTCTACACCTCCTTGTACAATATAGTTAGTTTTCTAACGCACTTAAAAATCAACTTTAAGCTCAAAGAAATTGTGAAAAAACCTGTCAAATGCCAAAATTATCCAACAGTATAATATATGGAACTTATTGTATTAAGTATCATTTATTCATAATTAATTGATGATTTTATATAAAATAGCCGGAGTTATGTCAAATTTACGGGGGAATAAGCTCAATAGTATTTCCTTTGGAATATATTTAATTCCAGAAGAGGGTGGAACATATGTCAGAGGAAAAAATTATTAGGCTTTTAATGGAAATACTCACAGGGCTAAATGACATTAATAAAAAATTAGAAAAGATGGCGGAGCAGAATTATTGTATTGAGTCCAGTCCGAGGGAAAGACCTAGATACAATCAGATTTTAGAGTCCGTTAATAAGGAACCTATTAAAAATAAATAATAAGAAAATTTAATACCGCCAGCTCTTCACATAAGGATCTAAGAATAATAAAGGAGGAGTAGGTTTTCATAATTTTCCAATTACTGGGTTCCGCCCTATATAAACAATTAGGGCTGAAATCCTAACTTCACAGCCCCTTACCTTAAATAAAAAGATTTGCCGCCAAGATAGATCCACCACGCTTGGAGGCATTTAATATATAATGGTACTCTCTTCCGGTTTTGCTTAAATTTTTATATAATAATATGATAATTGTTGCTGTCACGGAAGGACAAGATCCTGGGAGGTAATTTTATAACTTATCCTCTCAGTTTTTTTAAAAGGAATTAATTAATAAGAAACCTGTTGATGAAGTAATTACTCTTATAAGGAAGCAGTTCAAAAGAAATAGCTCAAAAATAATTCAAAAAAATAATTTAGAGGTACTTTTGGATGAGTCGTAATTGGTTAAAGGTATTTGTCGCAGCCGTCCTTGAGGTCTTGTGGGTTATTGGCTTAGCTCATGCCTATAATCTTTGGACCTGGATAGGAACAATAATTGCGCTTATTATCAGCAATTATTTAATGATAACAGCAGGACAAGTTCTTCCTGCCGGAACTGTCTATGCTGTTTTTGTAGGCTTAGGAACCGCAGGTACCGTAATTTCGGAGCTTCTCTTTTTTGGGGAGCCATTTAAATGGGAAAAAATTCTTTTAATCTTGTTAATATTGATTGGCATTATTGGTTTGAAAGTAATCACAGATAACAAGCATGAAAGGAGCTGAATCCTGATGGCTTGGTTTTCTTTAATTATTGCAGGAGTATTTGAAGCATTTGGGGTGGCGATGATTAGCCGCTTAAGAAGGAAGCGGAATTGGCAAACAGTAGTTTTATTAATATTTGGATTTGGTATAAGTCTCGCACTTTTAGGATATTCTTTGAGATTTGTGGCCATGGGGACAGGGTATGCAATTTGGACAGGAATTGGTGTAGTAGGCGGCACCTTAGTTGGAATGGTGTTTTATGGCGAATCGAGGGACTGGAGGAGACTGGCGTTTATAGCCCTGATTTTATTTTCAACAATTGGCTTAAAGCTTGTATCGTAAAATAATTTTGTTAAATAATAGCTTGCTTTGCATACTAAATCCATATTTTCAAATACTAGGAATAAATATCGATGTGTCGAAAGGATGTATTGTTTTGAGCGAAAATAATAAGTATGCCAATAGACTGATTAATGAAAAATCACCTTATCTTTTGCAGCATGCTTACAATCCAGTCAATTGGTTCCCTTGGGGCGATGAAGCACTAAAAAAAGCAAAAGACGAAGATAAGCCTATCTTCTTATCTATTGGATATTCAACTTGTCATTGGTGTCATGTCATGGAGCGGGAGTCTTTCGAGGATCAAGAAGTAGCTGAAGTATTGAATAATAGTTTTATCTCAATTAAAGTGGACAGGGAAGAAAGGCCCGATCTTGACCATATGTATATGACTTATTGTCAGGCCATGACTGGTTCGGGAGGATGGCCGCTCACTGTAATTCTCACTCCGGATAAAAAGCCTTTTTTTGCCGGTACATATTTTCCGAAAGAGAGTAATTACGGTCGCCCGGGGTTAATTGATCTTTTGAATTCAGTGGCTATGCTTTGGCAGGAAGAAAAAGACAAGGTTAAAGAAAATGCCGATGATCTTTACCAGGCCGTGGCTGAACGCTATGTTTTAAATAAAGATAATGTAACAGACGTAAACAATATTGCCCGCTGGGGTAAAGATGTTATCAGTAAAGGCTACGCTATCTTGGAGCAAAATTTTGACTCCCAATACGGTGGCTTTGGTAGGGAACCTAAATTCCCGACACCTCATAACCTGGGATTTTTGCTGCGTTATGCCCTCTTAGAACCTCAAAGCCGGGCCATGGAAATGGCTAAAAAGACCTTGGACAGCATGGCCGATGGAGGAATTTGGGATCATATCGGCTATGGCTTTGCCCGTTACAGTACGGATCGCTACTGGCTGATTCCCCACTTTGAGAAAATGCTTTATGATAATGCCGGGCTGGCCTTTGTTTATTTGGAAGCTTTTCAGCTTATGAAAGACGAAAGATATGCGCAGGTGGCTCGGGATATATTACATTATGTTTTAAGAGATATGACTTCCCCTGAAGGAGGTTTTTACAGTGCGGAAGATGCTGATTCAGAGGGAATAGAGGGGAAGTTTTATGTCTGGAGCAAAGCCGAGATCGTAAAAATTCTCCAAAAAGGTTTGCCGGATGCGGTTTCGGTTTTAAGTAAGCTTGCCGGACCGGAAAAATTAGCGGATCTTTATTGTGAGGCTTATGGTATTAGCGCTAAAGGAAATTTTAAAGGCAAAAATATTCCTAGCAGAATTTTCAGCAATTGGGAACAAATCGCCGCCCGTTATAAGCTGACAATCGAGGAATTAGAACAACTGCTCAGGGCTTGTAATCGAGTTCTTTATGAAGAACGGGAAAAGCGAGTTAAGCCGGCTAAAGACGACAAAATCCTTACGGCCTGGAATGGTCTGATAATAGCGGCCCTGGCGAAAGTAGCCCAGGTCTTTATTAACCGAAATATAGTTCAAGAAGAAAGACAGGAATTTCTACAGGCTGCGGAAAAAGCCGTGGATTTTATCCGCTTTGCCTTATTCGATTCCTCAGGTAGGCTTCTGGCCCGTTACCGGGAAGGGGAAGCCGGCTACTTGGGATATTTGGACGATTATGCCTTTTTTATCTATGGTTTGCTGGAACTTTATACGGCCTGTGGCCAACCGAAGTACTTGGAACTGGCCCTTAATCTTCAGCAGGAGCAAGAGAGACTGTTTAGAGATAAGGAAGGAGGAGGTTATTTCTTTACCGGTAATGATGCCGAAGAATTACTGTTTAGGCCCAAGGAAGTATATGACGGGGCCATGCCCTCCGGTAATTCTATTAGCCTTTATAACCTGGCGAGACTATGGCGACTGACGGGTGAGCAAAAATGGCAAGAACTGGCCGAAAAGCAAGGAAATTTTCTTCGCGATAGCCTGGAAGATTACCCCGCCGGATATACTGCTGCGCTTCAGGGTATTCAGTTTTACCTCGGCACAATAGATGAATTGGTCTTAACCGGGCCCTTAACAACTCAAACGACTGCCATGCAAGCGGTGATTTTTGAAGACTTCCGACCTTTTTCCGTTATTTCTTATAATGAAGGTACTATAGCCCAATTTGTCCCTAAACTTGCTTCTTATCCTGTTAAGGAAAATGTAGCCGTTTATCTTTGCCGGGATTTTGCTTGTCAAGAACCGGTAGACAGTCCTCAGAAATTAAAAGATATTCTCAACCAATAAGTTTTTTTATTATCTCCTATATCGATACCGAACAATCTCCAGACTGTCTAAAAAACGATGTATTTTTTCAAACAGTAGGCCGGCAGCAAACCAAAAGGGTGCAAAACGCAAGGTGATTAAGCCGTTGATAGCATAAACATCAGTATAATGCCAAGGATAAACACCAAGAATATTTACCAGCATAAACCCGGTCACATACTCGATTCCCCAAAAAAGAAGCATCCACAATATTCCACGAAATGGCCATTTCCAGCCGGCGATATGGTCATGCACCGGTTCCAAAAAAACAGCCAGACCATAAATGAAAAACATCCACAGGTTAGTAAAACCAATCAACCTTAGGTCTCCGCGAATCAGCGAGTCCATACCGGTAAACATAATTTCAATTGTCCATCCTAAAAACCCGTAAAATATAAAACGTCTTAACATGGTATGTTTAGTGTTTTACAGGTTAATATTTTTTACTATTGAAAGTTATGTTTTTGCAGTCTAATTCTGGATAAACCAGACCAAACAAAGGTTGAAAAATGAAGGATTGAGCGGATTTTTTTGATTTACTATCTTTTGATAAAGGGATTCTATATTCTGGTGTAGAATTATCATATATACCGTGCCCTAAATTGATATACTCTAATTTGCCTGCCGTGGAGGTTAATATAAAATGAATAATGAAAATGAAAAAGAAATTTTGCTAAACCCTGAGGAAATACAACAACTTCTGGAAGGTGGATTATACTGGAAAGATATTGAGCCTAAATTAGCACCTGAAAACTCCGTCACTATTAATCGTCAATTGCCTGTTGATAATGAAGAAATCAATCCGGAACCGAAAGCCAAGCATGATCAAATCGAGCATGATCATGCTACTCAAGATATCGTCAACAACTTTATAGACAGCGATGAAGATAAAAAGGTAAGGGCTATTCTTTTAGGCGAGAGTAAGATTATTAAAGACCGGCAGATTGATTTAAGTCATATCCAAGAGATATCTGCCACTTCCGAGCCCGAAGCCATGCAGACTGAGGGAGATAAAAAACAAAACCAAGATGAGGTGCCCGAAAAGGAAAAGAATTTTTTTCTTGACGATACGGAAAATGTTATGCTTTTCAGTAATGAAATTGATAATAATTCCGAACCGTTTTTTAAGGGCTGGAAGCTTATTCTGTTAATGATCGTGGTTGCAGCTCTTACTTTTGGTTTTTGGTTTTACTTTTTAGGAAGGTAAGTATTTATTATTACTTTTTTTTACTTTCCTGGATAAATAAATTTTTTTTGTAAAAAATAGCTTAATGCTATTTTTTTTTTAAAATTTAGCTTGCAAAAAGGTCAAAAAAGGTTAGAATATTAATTAAGGTCAGAGAAGGTCACAATATCAGTATTGGTCAACGAAAAGTGAGGGATACATTTTGGGTAATTTGGCGGACAGAATTGAAGAATATTTGAAGATGATACTTGATGATGCCCAAGAAGGCTATGTTGTATTGCAAAGAGGTTTTCTCGCCGATTTTTTCTCCTGTGCACCTTCGCAAATAAACTATGTATTAACAACCAGATTTACCGCCGAAAAGGGTTATATTGTAGAAAGTAGAAGAGGCGGCGGGGGGTATTTACGGATAATAAAGCTGGGCTTAGATCCGGAGGGCAAATTTCAGCGCTTGATGGCAGAACTAATCGGGGAAGAGATGTCTCAGACAAGAGCCTACAATCTCATCGAAAGATTGTTAGAGGAAGAGATCTTAACCGAAAGAGAAGCGGTAATAATAAAAGGTATATTTGCAGATCGTTTGCTGGCTGATTTAACACCTAAGCCTAATAAGCTGCGGGCCAGATTGATGAAAAATATTCTGGCTAATATCTGCAGGGATGATGTTAATAAATAGAGAATTAATAACAAAAAAATGCATATATCATATATTCATATATTATTGGTGTTTAAATTTTCTATTAGAATTTATGAGCTCGGAGGGATAGCAATGCTTTGTCAAAATTGTCAACAGCGGCAAGCTTCTGTGCACTTTACAAAGATAGTAAACGGCCAAGGGGTGCAGATGCTTCTTTGCCAAGAATGTGCTCAAAAAGCGCAAGGCTTTAGCTTTAATTTTTATCCCGGAATGGCAACCCACTTTTTGCAAGCTCTTTTTGGTATGAATTCCCTAAATCAAACCGGTCAAACAGTAAGCCTTAACAACCAGGCTAAATGTCCGGGCTGCGGCCGGACATTTAGCCAAATTCAGCAAGCAGGTCGCATGGGCTGTAGTCAATGTTATGATAAATTTGAATCCCTGATTGAACCTCTTTTGCGCCAGATTCATGGTGGCGGTGCTCATGTGGGCAAAGTACCGTTGCGTTATGCAGCTTCAATTAGGAATAAACAGGAGCTTAGGCGTTTGCGCAGCAGGCTGCAGGAATTGATTCAAAAGGAAGAATTTGAGGAAGCAGCTCAGGTCAGGGACAGAATAAGAGATTTGGAAAAAATGGCTGGGGGTGAGGAATAATGCCTTACAGGGCCATGCTTTCCCGGGACAGCTATTGGATGCAAGATGTTGACCTTCCTATTGTGTTGAGTACCAGGGTCAGATTAGCGAGAAATCTTGCCGGGATAGCTTTTCCACATGCCTTAAGTGAAGAAGAGGCTAAGAAAGTAGAAAATAACGTAATGGAATGCCTTCAGAATTTGGAATTAGAGGGAGAAAAGATTGTTTATTTATCGCTGGCCAAACTTTCTCCAATAGAGAAAAAGGTATTGGTCGAAAAACACCTAATTAGTCCGATTTTTAGCGAAGCCGGGACTGCAAGGGGGGTTGCTCTTACTGAAAGTAACAAAATATCAATCATGGTTAACGAAGAAGACCATCTGCGTATTCAGGTACTGATGCCCGGAAATTGCTTGGAAAGGGCCCTTCAATTGGCCGGAGAGATAGATGATCATTTTGATCGCTGTTTGGACTTGGCTTATAAGGAAAAGTTCGGCTATTTAACTTCTTGTCCCACTAATGTAGGTACGGGCTTAAGGGTATCAGTAATGGTTCATTTGCCGGCTCTGGCCCTTACTAACCAGGTTCAACAAATTCTAGCGGCACTTCCGTCCTTGGGTTTGGCTGTGCGCGGTTTATATGGAGAAGGATCTAAAGCTTACGGTAACATATATCAGGTATCTAATCAAATAACTTTAGGGAAAAGGGAAGAGGATACCCTTACCCATCTTGAAGCTGTAATCAAACAGCTGGTAGAGCACGAGATGAATGCCAGGGAAGCCTTAAAAAAACAAACCCAGATACTTATTGAAGACAAAGTTTGGCGGGCACGTGGAACCTTGGAAAATGCTCGGTTGCTCACAACTGAAGAAACTTTTACCTTTCTTTCGGAAGACCGCTTGGGTATAGAGATGCAAATACTACCCAAGGTATCCCCCGGTTTTGTTTCTTTGTTGATAAATTCTTTGCCGGGATGCTTGCAATATCATACTAAAAATACTCTTGACGGGCAGGCTCTAAATGTCGTCAGAGCAAATTTTCTTCGTCAATCCTATACAAGAAAGGATGGTTAAAATATGAATAGAAGATTTACCCAGAGAGCGGAGAGAGTTTTTTCCCTTTCGGAGAACATTGCTAGAAGTTTAGGTCATAAAGTTATCGGTACGGAGCATTTACTGCTTGCTCTTATTGAAGAGGGAGAAGGAATTGCGGCCAAAGCTTTGAAAGAATTAGGACTGGATTTTGAAAAAATAAAAAATAAAGTTATACAAATAACCGGTACTAATCCTGCCATTATCGGCGAAGTAGGTCTATCCCCACGGGTGAAAAGAGTGATTCAGCTATCTATGGAAGAGGCTGCTCGCCAAGGGGTAAATTATGTAGGTACCGAGCATATTCTCTTAGGTTTAATTATTGAAGGAGAAGGCATTGCCGCCCGAGTTTTGGCTGACCTAAAAGTAAAACCTGAAAAAGTCTGGGAGCAAGTCATTACTCTTTTGGGGGGCGAAGTGGAGGGAGTTCCGATGCCGGGTAGTGGGGCTGTTAGCCCTAAAACAGGACAAGCAAACAATACCCCAACTTTAAATGAATTTGGCCGGGACTTAACGGTCATGGCGGTTGAGGGAAAACTGGATCCGGTTGTCGGCCGAGAAAATGAAATTGAGAGAGTTATTCAGGTATTAAGTCGCCGGACAAAGAATAACCCGGTTCTTATTGGCGAACCCGGTGTTGGCAAAACAGCGATTGCCGAAGGTCTGGCCCAAAGAATAATTGACAATAAAGTCCCGGAAATTTTAGCTGATAAAAGAGTTTGTACCCTTGATCTGTCCTCTATGGTGGCAGGCACTAAATATCGTGGTGAATTCGAAGAAAGAATGAAAAAGGTCATGGAAGAGATCCGGGTAGCCGGTAACGTTATCGTTTTTATAGACGAGCTTCACACTTTAATTGGTGCCGGAGCGGCGGAAGGTGCTATTGACGCGGCAAATATTTTGAAACCCGCCCTGGCTAGGGGTGAAATGCAATGTATTGGAGCCACGACTCTTGACGAGTATCGCAAACACATTGAACGCGATTCCGCTCTGGAAAGAAGGTTCCAGCCTATCCTGGTCGGAGAACCCACTACTGAGGAAGCTATGGCTATCCTTCAGGGCTTAAGGGACCGTTATGAAGCGCATCATCGGGTTAAAATCACCGATGAAGCCATTCAGGCTGCGGTCCGCCTTTCCGACAGATATATATCGGACAGATTTTTACCGGATAAAGCCATTGACCTAATCGATGAAGCTGCATCCAGAGTTCGTCTCCGCGGTTTCACAGCTCCTCCGGATATGAAAGAACTAGAGGAAATCATTGACAATCTCAAAAAGGAAAAAGAAGCAGCGGTTAAAAGGCAGGAGTTTGAAAAAGCGGCCCAAATCCGAGACGAAGAACAGAAAAAACAGCAAGAATTGGCCGAACTCCGTAATAATTGGGAGGAAGCCAGAGAGAAAGAAGTCATGGTAGTCGGTCCTGAGGATGTGGCCAATATTGTATCCAGTTGGACAGGGATTCCTGTAAACAAACTGGCCGAGGAAGAAAGCGAAAGGTTACTGCAATTAGAACAAATTCTCCATGAAAAAGTCATTGGTCAAAATGAAGCTGTGAGTGCCGTGGCTCGTTCGGTAAGGAGGGCCAGAGCCGGCCTAAAAGACCCCAAGAGGCCTATTGGTTCCTTTATCTTCCTAGGACCAACCGGTGTCGGTAAAACCCAGCTTGCCAGGACCTTGGCCGAAGCCTTATTCGGCGATGAAAATGCGCTGATCAGAATTGATATGTCGGAGTACATGGAAAAACATGCTGTTTCCAGAATGGTGGGCTCACCTCCGGGGTATGTCGGTCATGATGAAGGCGGTCAATTGACAGAATTAGTGCGCAGGAAACCTTACAGTGTTATACTTTTTGACGAAATTGAAAAGGCCCATCCGGAAGTGTTTAATATTCTGCTCCAAGTACTTGAAGATGGTAGATTGACTGATTCTAAAGGAAGAGTTGTTGATTTTCGCAACTGTGTAGTGATAATGACCTCTAACGTCGGAGCATCTTATCTAAAAAGGGAATCCCTGGGATTTGTCTCCAACCGCGATGAGGAAAGTGAACACAAAGCTATGAGTTCCAGAGTTATGGATGAATTGAAAAAAACTTTCCGGCCGGAGTTTCTGAACAGGGTGGATGAAATGGTGGTCTTCCATCAGTTGAAGAAAGATGATCTGATTAAAATTACGGAAATATTAGTTAAGGATATTGGGCAGAGGCTTAAAGAACAAGAATACAGTCTGACTTTCACGCCTAAAGTACTGGAGTATATCGCTGAAGAAGGTAATGATCCCACCTTTGGAGCTCGTCCTCTGAGAAGGGCTATTCAAAAACTCATCGAAGATCCGCTTTCCGAAAAGATTTTGGAAGGGAAGTTCAAGGCCGGTGACTCTATAAAAGTTGATTTCTCTAGAGGTAAGATCGTGTTTAAACTTCAACAAACCGAAAAAGAAAAATCTTCTTCGACAGGCAGGAAAAAACAAGAAATCACTGAAGACAATCAATAAAGGTATGAACGATAAAGGAATTAAAGATACTAGGAGGATGTCTGTTGTCTAAGGCGAAAACGAAATTCTTCTGCTGTGAATGCGGCCAGGAGAGTGCCCGTTGGTTGGGACGTTGTCCCGGGTGCGGCGAATGGAATACCTTAATCGAGGAACAGCTGACCAAGACAACCTCCGGAATTAGAATTAAGGGGGTCCCTGAAGCGACCCCCTTAACTCAAATTAATTCCCAGGAAGGTCAAAGAATAGATACTAAGAGTGTGGAATTAAACAGGGTGTTAGGTGGCGGAGTTGTAGCCGGGGCTTTTATTCTGTTAAGTGGCGAGCCCGGTATAGGCAAATCCACGCTTTTTTTGCAAATGGCCGAATCTTTGTCCCATAGTACTGAGGTTTTATATGTTTCGGGAGAAGAGTCCGCCAGGCAAATTAAGCTCCGAGCCGACAGATTGAATATATGTTCTCCCCATGTACATATTCTGGCCGAAAACTCTTTGAACTCTGTACGTGAAGCAGTTCTAAGCCGGGACTATAAGATTTTATTTATAGATTCCATCCAAACCATGGTACTTGATGAATTGCAGTCAGCACCGGGAAGCGTCAGCCAGATTAGAGAAGGTGCGGCTTATCTTTTGAGTCTGGCCAAGGAGAAAGAGATAACGGTCTTTTTAGCCGGTCATGTTACTAAAGACGGGTCTATTGCCGGACCCCGGGTTTTAGAACATATGGTGGATACTGTTTTATATTTCGAAGGGGATCAACACCATATTTTTAGGCTGCTTAGAACAGTTAAAAATCGTTTCGGTCCTGCCAACGAAATCGGGGTCTTCGAGATGAGAAACGACGGGTTAAAGGAAGTTGGCAACCCGTCTGCCTTGTTTGTAGGAGACGGTCTGCAGACAGCGCCGGGTTCGGCCGTAGCTGTTACCATGGAAGGGACAAGGCCTCTTTTGGTCGAAATCCAATCTTTGGTCACTTCCTCAGTCTATGCTCCGCCCCGCAGAACAGTAAATGGCATGGATTATCATCGGCTTTTGATGTTACTGGCTGTCCTGGACAAAAAGACAAGCTGTTCCTTTGGAGCTAAGGATGTATTTATTAATATAGCCGGGGGGCTGGAAGTAAGTGAACCGGCAGCCGACTTAGCCGTGGTGGCGGCAATTATTTCCGGTTTAAAAGAAAAATCCCTGGCCGGGACTGCTTTTATCGGGGAATTGGGTTTAACAGGCGAGGTCAGAGGAGTATCTCAAATTGAGCAAAGACTAAAAGAAGCAGAAAAGTTCGGGTACAATCATGTCTTTATCCCGGAGGTAAATTTCAAGCGGCTGGGTGTAAAAAACAATAATATTTATGCCGTGCATACTATAGAACAAATTATAGAAATTTTTGACTAAAAATAAAAGACTTGCTATAAGCAAGCCAACACATTCTGCATAAATGCCGTTTACATTTAGTCAGCGGCAGTTAAGTAGAACTATTATAAAAATTCTAATTCATTTTTAAGGAATTTCATCTAAGATTATATACAGTAAGCGTTTTTAGTTTTTCTTCTTCTTTTTTCAGCACCTCACCAATGGAGATGCCCAAAGTGTTGGCTAAAGCGGCCAGATAAAAAAACTGTTTACCTAGCTCGGTTTCGACCATTTCTTTGCAATTTGGGCATAATACCCCTCTAAGATGGCTGTTCAAGATGAATTTTAGATCGGCTAAAGTAGCGTTTTCCGGGATAGTGCTTTTTTCGGCTTCAATAGCAATACAACCGCAGGAGGTAACGGCTTTGACCACAGCCCTATTCACTCTGGCGGAAGATTCCTGTATTTTCGAAATAATGTCGAGAATACTTTGATGCCGGATAAGCATGGAATCAACGGTCTTCTGAAAATCATCATGGGTAGGAATCATTAACTAGCACTCCTTTCCGTCAATTCAATTATAGACAGCTTAATCAATTATTGTCAATTTAAGAGCATGAAGAAAACTTAACAATCGAAGATAATTATAGTACTTTTTTGTCGTTTGCTTTTCAGGCCTTAGGCTACCTGTTATAATTATTATTAGTAAGAAGCGAGTCATTAAATTAGCCTTACTCAAATTGTAACCAGCTCAAGTATAAGGACCGGTTTTTTTAGCCAGAATATAGAAAGGAGGTGGTTTAATGATTCATAGGATAGTTCATGCAATCATTACTTTGATCATTGCTTCCTTGGGAATATTCTTAGATAGTTTTCTTATGGACATAATCAGCATTGAACAATTAAGTGCGAGTCTAGGGTTTCCTATTAAATTATTTTGGACTTATATCTTTTCCTTTATATTATTTGGGGTTATTGGTTTTCTGCTTGCCCCGTCTATCATGAAACTTTTTGTTGGACTTTTCAAATGGCTGGAAAGTAAGCTTACTAGAACTCCGGTTCATGACTTAATCGGTGGATCAATAGGTATAATCATCGGTTTGCTTATTGCCAGGCTATTAAGCGGTTCTTTAACAGATATACCCTATGTCGGACCTGCTCTTGCGGTAGCTATCAGTGTATTTTTGGGTTATGTGGGTTTAGTTATTGGAGTTAAACGCAAGGAAGACCTTTTTGCGTTTTTTAATTTTTTTCCTAAATTCAAAATGGAGAAAGGTGAAAAGCAAAAAGAATTCAAAACTCAAACTAAACAAAACAATCTTGGTTACAAAGTGCTTGATACCAGTGTAATTATAGACGGACGAATAGCCGACATTGTTAAAACCGGATTTCTGGAAGGAGTACTTCTTATACCTGGCTTTATTCTCGAAGAACTCCGACATATTGCCGATTCCTCAGATATGCTTAAACGTAACCGTGGCCGAAGGGGTCTTGATATTCTAAATCAAATTTCTAAAGAATCGGCCATAAAAGTGGAAATCTTCGAAGGAGATTTTGAAGATATTACGGAAGTAGACAGTAAACTTTTGAAACTGGCCAGTACCATGGGTATTCCTATTTTAACCAACGATTATAATCTTAATAAAGTAGCAGAGCTACAGGGCATAAAAGTTCTGAATATCAACGAACTGGCTAATGCCGTGAAGCCTGTAGTTCTTCCGGGTGAAGAAATGAATGTTCAGGTTATGAAAGAAGGTAAAGAAGCGGGACAAGGGGTGGCCTATTTAGATGACGGCACCATGGTCGTTATTGACAGCGGACGCCGTTATATCGGGCAACATACCACTGTCCTGGTCACTACTGTATTGCAAACAGCTGCCGGCAGGATGATATTTGCGAAACCTAAAGGTATGATGGAAAAATCCCCGGAGGAGTATTCACATGAGTATAATGCGTTTGGCTAAGATATGTGCTATAGTACCTGCCGCCGGACAGGGCCAAAGGATGGGGGGCCAAGGCAATAAGCTTTTGCTTAAACTTGCCGGGACCCCTGTTCTTCTTTACGTTTTAAGAACATTGGAGCAATGTCCTTATATTTCGGACATTATTCTTCCGGCGACTGAGCATGATATTCCGAAAATAGCGGAAATTGTACACCAAAACGGTATCAGCAAAGTCAGAGCTATTGTCCGGGGCGGCAAGGAAAGACAGGAATCCGTCTACCTTGCCCTTCAGGCTGTAGATTCTCAAACCGACAGGATTGTTATCCATGACGGAGCAAGACCCTTGTTGACTGTTCAAGAATTAAATAATTTTTTGGAACAAGCTGCCTTTTATGAGGCTGCGGTCATGGCGGTTAAACCAAAAGATACCATCAAGCTAGTCGATAAAGAGGCCTGGGCGGTAAAAACCCTTGTCCGAGACGAATTGTGCGCGGTTCAAACACCTCAGGTTTTTGACAGGGTACTTTTGGAAAAGGTGCACAAGCTGGCTCAAGAGTGCCAGTACTATACTACCGATGATTCCTCTTTGCTGGAATGGCGGGGCCACAGGGTAAAAGTATTAAGTGGCTCTTATGAAAATATAAAAGTAACAACTCCTGAGGATATGCTGTTGGCTGAACTAATTCTCCGACAGCGATCCTCCTTGTCTGATAAGGGTGATGATGTTAAAGCATGATGATGCTAAAAAGGATGATGTTCATTTATGAGAATAGGAATAGGGTATGATGTTCATAAATTGGTGGAAGGACGGCCATTAATTCTGGGCGGGGTTGTCATCCCACATACCAAGGGCCTGCTTGGTCATTCCGACGCGGACGTACTTGTGCACGCTGTTATGGATGCGCTGCTCGGGGCCTGCGCCCTAGGGGACATTGGGCGTCATTTTCCTGATTCCGCTCAACAATATAAGGGAATTTCCAGCCTAAAACTTTTGAGCGAGGTTAAGAATCTTGTTGAGGATCAGGGGTTTAAATTGGGTAATCTGGACAGTATTATTATCGCTCAGCGCCCCAAGCTTAATCCTTATCTGGACGAGATGAGATTAAATATGGCCAAAGTATTGAATACTGACCTTAGAAACATTTCAGTTAAAGCAACAACAACCGAACAATTAGGATTTGAAGGCAGGGAAGAAGGCATTTCAGCCCAGGCTGTTGTTTGTCTAATACCAACCTAAACTGCTATAATTGGAATCAGACTCCCACGTAGCCTTTGATGCCACCATCAGTATGGAAATTTAGTGAGTCTATGGCTAATGCTGGGCTTAAATATTGTTTAATATTATAGAAGTGAGGTTAAAAGTAATGTCCGTTAGAGTAAGATTTGCACCCAGTCCGACCGGACCTCTTCATATTGGAGGAGCCAGATCGGCTCTATTTAATTATTTGTTTGCCGCCGGTAAGGACGGAACTTTTATTTTAAGGATAGAAGATACTGACCTGGAAAGGTCAAGCCGCGAATCGGAGATAGGCATTATCGATGCCTTGCGTCGCTTAGGAATCAACTGGGACGAAGGCATTGAGGTCGGAGGGGATAATGGCCCCTATCGGCAAACGGAAAGACTTAATATTTATAGACAATATACGGAAAAGCTCCTGGCTGCAGGCCAGGCCTACTATTGCTACTGCACGGAAGAAGAGTTGGAACAAGAAAGGCAGGAGCTTATGGCCCGGGGGGAAACACCGCGTTATTTGGGCAAATGTCGTGATTTGACTGCTGAACAGCGCCGGGAGCTTGAGGCTCAGGGACGCAAACCCGTGGTTAGATTTAAAGTCCCGGCAGGCCGTGAGATAGTCATTAATGACCTTGTGCGCGGTAAAGTTGTGTTTGAGAGCGATGGGATTGGGGATTATATTATTGTCAAATCCGACGGTATACCAACCTATAATTATGCTGTAGTTATAGATGACCTTTTGATGAAGATAACTCATGTTATCCGGGGAGAAGAACACTTGTCCAATACGCCGCGCCAGGTGTTAATCTATGAAGCCCTAGGTATAAAGGTGCCGGATTTTGCCCATATCTCCCTCATTTTAAATAGCGAAGGACGCAAGATGAGCAAACGTGACGGCGACACGGCAATTGTTGATTATTTCAACAAAGGCTATCTTCCCCAAGCGCTAGTTAACTTTATTGCCCTGCTGGGCTGGTCTCCGTCAGGAGAACAAGAATTTTTCTCTATGGAAGAACTGATTAAAGAATTTTCCCTGGAGAAAGTCTCCAAAAGCCCTGCTGTCTTCGATCTTAATAAATTGAACCATATTAATTCTTACTATCTAAAGCAAACTCCGCTTGAGGATTTGATTGACTTAGCCCTGCCCTTTTTAAGAGCCGAAGGCCTTTTTAACGGGGGAGATATTCTTAGCGAGGAGCAGAGACAGTGGATAGCTACTTTCCTGAAAGCGGTCAGGGAGAAAATAAATAATCTCAGTGAAATCAGAGATTATATTAAGTTCTTTACCGGCGAGGAAGTGGATGTAACAGATGAAGAGGCTAAACAAATTTTACAAGCACCGACCGTTCCGGCTGTACTTAAACTCCTTCGGGAAAAAGTGCATTCTACCTCGGAACTTGATTCGCCGGCGGCCAAAACCATCTTAAAACAAATTGGTAAAGAATTAAAACTTAAAGGCAGAGATGTCTTTATGCCGATACGTATTGCCCTTACAGGCCAAATGCACGGCCCTGATCTTGATGCCATACTTGCCCTTTTGGGCCCAAATAGTATAGAACAAAGATTAAATAAGACTGCCAAGTATTTAAAGCAAGATTAGGCTAGACTCTAGAAGGACCGGTAGCATAGAGTTTGGATTAGGTTTATAGAAAAAAGCATTAAAAGACTAAGGAGGAAGTTGCGCGATGGCCATCAGACTGTATAATACCATGACCCGCCGCAAAGAAGACTTTATTCCTAGGGAACCCGGAAAAGTGGCCATTTATGCTTGCGGACCGACAACCTATAATTTTTTTCACTTAGGTAATGCCCGCATGCTGGTTGTTTTTGATATGGTCAGGCGTTATTTGCAATACAGAGGATATCAGGTTACCTATGTTCAGAATTTTACCGATGTTGACGATAAGATTATTAACAGAGCGGACGAAGAAGGCTGCAATCCCATGGAGCTGGCTCAAAGATATATCGATGAATATTATAAGGATGCCGCCTCTTTAAACATTCTCAAGGCTGATGTACATCCTAAAGCTACGGAACATATTCAGGACATGATCGCCCTTATCGAGAAATTAGAAAAAAAAGGACTGGCCTATAATGTTGATGGTGATGTTTATTTTGCTGTAGAACGGTTCCCCGGTTACGGCAAGCTCTCCGGCAGGACCCTTGAAGATATGCAGGCTGGAGCCAGAGTGGAAGTTGATGAAAAAAAACAAAACCCTCTGGACTTTGCTCTGTGGAAAAAGGCTAAAGAAGGCGAGCCTTCCTGGGAGAGCCCCTGGGGAAAAGGCCGGCCGGGCTGGCATATCGAATGTTCGGCTATGTCGCTCAAGTACCTGGGTCCGGGATTTGACATCCATGGCGGGGGCGGAGACTTAATCTTCCCGCACCATGAGAATGAAATTGCTCAGTCCGAGGGATGCCTGGACGGACAACAATTCGCCAAATATTGGGTACACAATGCCTTTATTACCGTTAACCAGGAAAAGATGTCCAAATCACTGGGAAACTTTTTCTTGGTCCGGGAAGTACTGGAAAAATTTCCCGGCGAAGTCATCCGTTTCTATCTTCTCGGTACTCATTATCGCAGTCCCTTGGATTTTGACCATGATAAATTGGTTATGGCCTCCAAGGGTTTAGAAAGACTGAAAAACAGTGTTCGCCTGGCCAAAGAGGCTCTCGCCAAAGGGCTGCCCACACCTAACCGTCCCCTTGGCTCTTTGCCCCAGGTAGAGGACGAGTTGCTTAAAGCGGTCGCAGCAGCCAAAGAGGGTTTTATTGAGGCTATGGATGACGATTTTAATTCGGCTCAAGCTTATGCGGCTTTGTTCGAAATCGCTAAACATATCAATACCTATTTGGCCGGAGAAAACAATCAAGCCTATGCTTTGACTGAAGCGGTTGCTACCTTGGAAGAGCTGGCCGGAGTTCTTGGCTTTAACCTGGGAGCAGAGAATGAAGCTCAGTCGGAGACGGCGGAAAAACTGTCTCGGGTTATGGATCTGCTTTTGGAGATCAGAGTTAAGGCTCGCCAACAGAAGGATTGGGCGACTGCGGATTTGATTCGGGATAAAATGAAGGAAATCGGTATTACGATTGAAGATACTCCTGAAGGAAGCAGATGGTATTTTAAATAAACAAGGAAAGGGAACATAAGGAAGGGAACAAATTGACATATTATCCGCCCGCAAAAATTAATAAGAAATGGCAGGATATTAATATCTTGCTGCTTGCCTATCTGGGAGACGGAGTTTATGAACTTTGGGTAAGAAAGCACCTTATAGAACAGGGACTGGCCAAAGTTGATGAGCTACACAAAAAGACCACCTATTATGTTCAAGCCAAAACCCAGGCTGCCATCTTGAAAGAGCTTATGGCGGATTTGGATGAAACCGAAACCAGCGTAGTCTTAAGAGGACGCAATGCCAAAGGCCATTATCCTCGCAATGTAAGCGTTGTAACTTATCGTCATGCCACCGCTTTTGAAGCCCTGGTCGGCTATTGGTACCTAACGGGCAATTTGGAGCGTATGACTGATATATTTAGCAGAATTGACGGTATCTTAGAGAAATTGCCGGCGGTTAATGTTGACTCCTGATAGGACTTTTGCTTGATTATAGTGAAAGGAATAATCTTTATGAGTAAAGCGGATGAAATATTCATTTCTATGTGTCGAGATATTATTGATAACGGGTATTCTTCGCAAGGGCAAAAAGTGAGAGCCAAATGGGCTGACGGTACTCCCGCCCATACTATTAAAAAATTCGCCATTGTCAGTAGGTATAACCTTGCAGAGGAATTTCCGATTCTTACTTTGAGAAAAATTAATTGGAAAGCCGCTATTGACGAGTTACTTTGGATTTGGCAAAAAAAGTCTAATAATATTAAAGACCTCAACAGTCGTATCTGGGACAGTTGGGCTGACGAAAACGGCTCTATCGGCAAGGCTTACGGTTATCAATTGGGTGTCAAACATAAGTACCCTGAAGGTGAGTTTGACCAGGTGGATCGGGTGCTGTATGATTTGAAGCATAATCCTTACAGCAGGCGAATCATTGTTAATATGTATAATCATAATGATCTGCATGCCATGAATCTGTATCCCTGTGCCTACAGCATGACTTTCAATGTTACCGGCAGAAAACTTAATGCTATCCTTAATCAGCGCTCTCAGGATATATTAGTGGCCAATAACTGGAATGTAATTCAATACTCGATTTTGGTTTATATGCTGGCTCAGGTAAGCAACCTTGAGGCCGGAGAACTTGTCCATGTCATAGCTGATGCGCATATTTATGACAGGCATATACCGTTAGTAACCGAACTGATACAAAGAAAACCTTATCCGGCTCCGAAGTTAATCATAAATCCGGACAAGAAAGACTTTTATGATTTTAAGGTGGAGGATTTTATCCTGAAAAATTATCAATGCGGAGAACCGGTTAAGAATATCCCCGTGGCTATTTAATAAGAGGTAGGGTAAGATTATGAAGATTATTTTATCTGCTGACCGGAATTGGGGCATAGGCTATCAAGGACAATTATTACTCAGGATTCCGGAAGACATGAAGTTTTTTAAACAAATGACGGTGGGCAAAGTTGTCGTTATGGGCCGGGGAACCTTTGAATCACTACCGGGAAAACAACCTTTAAAGGACAGAACCAATATTGTTCTCAGCAGTAAAATGACGTCCCGGGACGATGGTTTAATTATCTGCCGTACTTTGGAATTATTATTGCAAGAACTTAAAAAGTATAAACCCGAAGATATATTTGTTATTGGCGGCGAAAAAGTTTTCCACCAGTTATTGCCTTATTGCCGGAAAGCATATATCACTAAAATTGACCGCACTTTCCCGGCAGACAGATTTTTAATCAATTTGGATGAGAGTCAGGATTGGAAGTTAGTTTCGCAAAGCGAGTGGAAAATCTATAACGATACTCCATTCTGCTTTGTTAAGTACGAAAGAATTTGAGGTAGACGAAAATGGATGAGAATATTGTCTACGGGCGGAATTCTGTAATCGAACTAATAAAATCCGGCAACCCTGTCCATAAGGTTCTTCTTAGTAATCAGAAAGAGGGAAGGAACTCCGATATTCTATATTTGCTTAAGGTAAAAGGAATTCCTTATCAGTTTGTGGATAATGGTGTGTTGGCTAAATACAGTGCCGGCAAAAAACATCAGGGAGTGTTGGCCTTTACGGCGGCTAAAGAGTATGTAGAACCGGAAGATATTTTAGAATTAGCCCATACAAAAGGTGAAGACCCCCTTATCCTTATGCTGGATGGAGTTGAGGATCCGCATAACTTGGGGGCGCTTCTGAGGTCAGCAGAGGCTACCGGTGTTCATGGTGTTATAATCCCCAAAAGGAGAAGTGTAGGGCTCACGCCTGCGGTAGCCAGAACATCAGCCGGCGCTGTAGAATATGTTGCCGTGGCCAGGGTAAGCAATTTGGTTCAGACCATTAAATATTTGCAGGGGCAAGGCTGTTGGGTAACGGGGGCTGAAGCCGGCGGTAAGGATATATTCCAAACTGATCTGCGAGGGCCGAGAGTGATTGTGATCGGCGGTGAAGATAAAGGACTAAGCAGATTGGTTAGAGAAAGCTGTGATGAAATTATTTCTTTGCCCATGTTAGGGAAGATATCTTCTTTAAATGCAAGCGTTGCTGGCTCTATTATCCTTTATGAGGTTATAAGGCAGAGGAAACAAGGCTTGGCCGACATTTACCGCTAATCTTCGTCTTGACGCTATTTGAACACTTCAGTTATAATTATTTATGATTTGACAGAGATTCACGCGGCGCCACCGTTTCCTTCGTGGATTGGTTTCGGGAGGGATGGACTTGACTTTTACTCTCCAATCGGAGATGCCGGACGATTTTGAAGCAAATGATACCATAGTTGATGAAGAGTTAGTTGAATTGGCTAAAAATGGTGACGCTGTAGCTCAAGAGTATTTGATTAATAAATATAAAAACTTTGTAAGAGCGAAAGCAAGATCTTATTTCTTGATCGGTGCAGATCGAGAAGATATTATCCAAGAGGGAATGATTGGCCTATATAAAGCCATTCGTGATTTCCGGGGGGACAAGCTCTCTTCCTTTCGAGCTTTTGCCGAGCTGTGCATTAACAGGCAGATAATTACAGCTATAAAAACTGCTACCCGGCAAAAACATATACCACTTAATTCTTATGTATCTCTCAATAAGCCTATTTATGATGAGGATTCAGACCGAACCTTGCTGGATATCATTTCCGGGACGAAGATCACAGATCCTGAAGAGCTTATTATCAGCAGGGAAGAATTCGATGATATTGAAGAGAAAATGGGTGAGATACTGAGTTCCCTGGAATGGGAGGTATTAATGGCTTATCTTGAGGGTAAATCCTATCAGGAGATTGCAGTTGATCTACGTAGGCACGTTAAATCAATTGACAATGCTCTCCAGAGAGTAAAAAGAAAACTGGAAAGATATCTTGAACATAGAGTACCCTGATAATCCTCAAAAAGCCGGACATCCATGACAGAATATTCCAAGCAAAAACTTTATTTTTAAGTTGACAAAAGCCAGGGGGATCTGTTACAATACATTGGTGTCTGACGCCGTCGTAGCTCAATTGGCAGAGCAGCTGATTTGTAATCAGCAGGTTGCGGGTTCGAGTCCCATCGACGGCTCCAAAAGAATATGGGTAGGTGGCCGAGTGGTTAAAGGCGGCAGACTGTAAATCTGTTCCGAGAGGTACGATGGTTCGAATCCATCCCTACCCACCACTAACATTTATTTAATCACTTGATCACAGGGATCAGGATTATCTAACTAAATATTTTAGGGAATTGGGTATTCAAACAGAATATCAAATCTCGAACACGTCGCGGGGTGGAGCAGCGGTAGCTCGTCGGGCTCATAACCCGAAGGTCGTCGGTTCAAATCCGGCCCCCGCAACCAAAGAAATCCACGACTTCTGGGGTAACCTAGAAGTTTTATTTTTGTTCGATACATAGCAAGACGGTCCGTGTTTGTCAGCAAAAACTTAAGGAACCGTCTTGCTAATGAATAGCTATTTCAGCAAAAAATTTTAGCTTCATTATTCTTGATAATCATTCTCTTTGGCCAGTGCCTCATCCCGAATTTCAGCCCTCATGCCCTTTAAAGCTTGGCGGCGGCGCTTGTTTTTTTCTTTGAGTTCACGCCGGGTTTGTTCGTTATCCGTTTTGGCGATCATTTCTTCAGCCAGTTCCATATTACGGATGGTATGGTTGATATTAAACTGAATTTTGTCTACATTGTCCCGGCGATCATCTGGATTATGTTTCATGAAACTGTTCCTCCTTTAAAATAACTCCCAGTGTTTATGACTTATTGTTTGGAGAAGAAAACGGTCTTATGCAAAAAAAGTTTATATAATATAAATATGTTCCCATCTTATTAGACGGGCATGATATAATCTCTCAATAGATAAATACTCTGTGTTATTATTACTAAGGTGAAAGGAAAAGGTGGTTAATCTTGAATATCGGCGCCAGGACTATTAAAACTTCCATTGCCGTCGCTTTAAGTGTATATATCAGTGTGCTGTTTAATGTGGGACCGGCTATTTTTGCTGCTGCTTCTGCCGTAGTATGTATGCAGCAGTCTATTGGCAAAGGGTTTAGAAACGGTCTCGAACAAATAATTGTCAATTTGTCAGCTGTTGTTGTCGCGGTAATCCTTGGCCTGACTATACCGATAGATTATTTAAGTATGGCTTTGGCTACCGTGATTATGATTCTGTTGTGCACTAAAGTATTTAAGACCCCTAATCAGATTGTTTTAGGCATCATGTCTGCAATATTCATTCTTTCCGCTCCCCATGAAGAATTCTCGCAACATGTTTTTACCAGGGTATTGGCTATTTTAATAGGTATGGCTATTGCCAATATCATCAATTTTATTATATCTCCTCCGCATTATCGTGAAGCTCTGATCGCTAAATTTTTGGAACTCAATACCTTTGTAGTACAATGCTTTGTTGATTCTGTTAATAAATATTTATACCTGACTCCGGCAACGGAGGAAGAAATGAAAAGAAACCAAAACCACTATGCTACTTTGCTGGAAGAAACAGAAAAACTGTTTAATTTGTTACGCTATGAGTGGAATGTAGGTCTTTTTCCCAGCAAAAAGAAACATGCTAAGCATAAATCAGAACAACAGCTTTTCAGGGAATACCTGAATTATAACCGGGAACTTTGGCAGAGATCGCAGGATTTACTGTTTCTGGCTGAGGAGAGAAGGGTGCGTCGGGAACGGGCCAATGCCTCTTCCACTAGCAGTGAATTTCATAATATTTTTGAAATGCTGGTAAATGTGATTTTTAATGCTACCACCTATAATTCTGAACTGCAGAAGAAAATCAAAGGTGAGGAAGCGGTAATCTACCCTGCACCGCGTGTTTGGAGTAAGTTGAACGCCCTGCTTACGGAATGGTTGGAAAACACACCGAATTCCAACTTTTTTATGCATGCTTGGCTGGAAGTGTCTGTTGTAACTTATAACGTTCGCTGGTTTGCCAAAGAATCTACCAGGTTACTTAATTGGGGAAATGATGGCCAGAGCTGAGCAGAACTATAGGTAGGACTGTGAGCAAAACTAGATATTGAAGTTCATTTGGGAATAAGTATGGTATAATAACGGGTGCCGAATATATTAGCTAAGGAATTAAGGATAGACTTTATTTTACTTGAGGTGTTCACATGGAAAGGAATTTTAGATCTAAAGCCCTAGAGGCTAATTTAGTTGAAACCAGACACGAAGAAATTCAAATTCCGGCTAAACACCAGTGGTTTATTGACCTTTCGGCAGAATGTTGGGGAATGAATAAGAGGACCGTTGAATTTATTAAGGAATATAACCATAAGTATATAAACTATGAGTATGTTTTAGAAGAACTTCACAATATATGCCTTACGGATTTGTGGTTTTATCTATCCATTCCAGAGTCCGAAGAGGCCTTATTTTTTTTAACGGGGATTTTTGAAGAGCTTTCTCAGGCTAAGCTCAGTCTGAGAGAGACAGAACGGCTAATGACCACCTTATTTAAGTTTATTGACAAATTGATTAAAGTCGGACAACCTACTTCTAAGGTAATTGGGAGAATTGTAAACCTAATTGCTAAAGGTATGCAGGAACAGGAGGAAATATATGTTCGTAACGGGGGATATTTTAAAACATATTTAGGCCGGGTGGCCGCCATTCCGGAGTTCAGGGACGAAATAATAAATTTAACGAGAACTATTCTGCTTAAAGGAGTAGAGTATTGGGAAAATACTACCAGGGCGGAAGAGTGGTTTGCCACTAAAAAAGATTTATTTCATAAAGATTATGAACCAAAACTGCGCTTAATTGGCAGAGACTTTTTCAAAGGCTTAAGAGAGCAAATCAAAAGTACTGAAACTTGGGAGGATATGGTTTCCAATTTCTTTTTTAATGATATAGCCAATCATTTTCGTCAATTTAGCGAAGAATTCGAATTACCCTTGGAAAAAATTCATTACCTTTTTTATGCTATGCATTTACCGGGAATGAAGCAGATAGAAAGTCATTTGCTTTATGATATTAACCGTCTTTTGAAAGATGCTTTAACCTCTTTAACTCCTGAAGAAATCTATTGGTTTATAGATGAGATGTCGAGTCTTTTTAAGGAATTTAAGGACGAGCATGCCGGTACAATTCTGGAGTGCGTGTCTACTTTAGGTAAAGAGATAGCCCGTATCAATAATCCGGAGATAATTTCTTATTTTTGCAAAAGTTTAATTAATATTGGTTTTATTTATCCGGGAAAGCAGCAAATAACAAGTGATTGGCAGGTCAAAGTTAATCCTAATCATATTGTAAATATTAGGGTCTGGCTGGAACTAATTAAGAGCTCGCCCCAAAACTTCCGCGAACTGCTGGCTGCTCTAAATGTCAATCTCAAACTGGGAGGGATCTTTATTGCTGATACGGATCTTTTCCAAAGGGATATAACCAAACTATTGAATTCGGATATCAGTGCGGTTTATAAACAAATTAAAGAGCTGGCTCGTTTGTTTCCGGTCTATTTTCGGGAAATCGGTGCTGAAGGTAAGCTTCGCGATGTTACTACCGCTATTGATGAGTTGGGGCATCGGAAAGACCGTCTTATACATTTTGTGAGGAAACAAATCCATTCCGAAAGTAACAATACCCATATTTCCTTGATTAGAAGTGTGGCGGTTTTCTGGTTCAACGGAGATATTGAGCCTTTGCAAAGCATTCTACCTCCAGATGTATTGGAGGCCATTGACCTTACCGGTCCCTATTTTGTTGAAGTTCACCGGCTAATGGTAGCTGCCTGTCAGCACTTTGGGGTAGATCCTCTGGGGCTCCTGGCTTTGCCGGAGCAAGAGGTAATTAACTTCATAGAGGACTATCCTTTAAATAACAAGAGAGAAAAGAAACGTTTCATTTATTTAATTCAATTGAATAGTCTTCTTTTGGAAAAGTATTCTCTGGAAACTCCTGATTTGGCAGGGGTTCTGTCTAAAAGCGGGTTTAGCAGCCCTGAGCAAATAGCAACTCTTCAAAAACAACTGACTGAAGAGGATTATTATGGGTCCTTAAAGACGGTCTATGCTATAATGGCCAAGCTTAAGGATATAATTTTAGACCCAAAAGAAAGTGTTGCTCAGGAAGATATATATTACAAGAGACATATTGCCATCGGCATTCCTTCCATGTATGGCCAGTATAGAGAGCCAAAGTTTGAAGCCTTGGGACTAATGTATAGGTTGGAAAAAGTGGCTTCCAGAATAATGGAAAATATTTTGGCCGATTTTAAACTGGATTATATTACTGCCAAAACCTTAAAAAAAATTTATGAGGTATTAATTTTATTTAAGACCGGTTTGGCCTTGGACGGTATGGAAAACCAAAACTTTAATTCCAATTTGGAAATGTTTCGTTTTTGTTTAACTTCCCCCAGTTTTACCCTAGGCCAGTTTATTAATATTTTTGAGTTTATGGCCTTGGATATTAAAGAAATAATTAACGAGTATTTTATTCGATTTTATGATGATGCTCTAAATGTGGTTGTTCCCCAGCTTTTTGACAATTCTAAGGAGACTTTGTACAAAAAGTCCGAAACCTTTTATCGGGAAGTTTTATCTTCGGCTTTTTTGATCCAACTTTTGGATAATTTTATTGCTTATGCTATTAACAAATTAAGGAAGATTATGAATGACTACTCCGAGAAACAAATTAACAATATGATGACTTATGATCCTGATCTAACAGTCAGCACTTTTGAAACTTCCACCGAGGAGTTGGATAACAGGGCGTTTCTTGGAGCTAAGGCTTATTATTTAAAGAAACTGATTTCCTACAATTTCCCTGTACCGCCCGGATTTATTTTAACCACAGAAGTTTTTCGTCATAAGGATACAGTTATGGAACATATGAATATGAATTTAGAATTCGAAGAGCTTCTGGCTAAACATGTGGCTGAAATTGAACGGGTGTCCGGACTCGAATTCGGTAATCCTGAGCGGCCGCTTTTACTTTCGGTGCGTTCCGGAACAGCTATTTCCTTGCCGGGAGCCATGAGTACTTTTTTAAATGTCGGTCTTACAGACGAGATTGTAGAAATTTTGGCCCAAAAGCAGGAAAATGCCTGGATGACTTGGGACTCCTATCGCCGCCTTATCCAATGTTGGGGCATGTCCAAGGGCATACGGCGGACAATTTTTAATAACCTCATGGACGAGGCTAAACAAAAATATGGCATTGCCAAAAAGGCAGATTTCACTGCACGCCAGATGAAGGAACTCGTTGCTGAGTATAAGGAAGTCTTGGCCGGCTATAAAGTGTATTTGGATCAGGAACCTTTCGGCCAACTAAAACAAGCTATCTTTATGGTCTTGGATTCTTGGAATGCGGAAAGAGCCAAGGCTTATCGCAATCACTTGCAGATAGCGGAGGAGTGGGGAACCGCTGTCATAATTCAAAAGATGGTCATGGGTAATAGATCACATAAATCGGGCTCGGGGGTAGTTTTTACCCACAATCCTAAATTAAGCAAGCCTGGTATTAATCTTTATGGGGATTTTACCTTGTGTAGCCAAGGTGAAGATATTGTGGCCGGCCTGGTGCATACTTTACCTATTTCCGAAAATCAGCGCCTGGAGGACTATCCCGACTCTTCTATCTCCTTGCAAACTGCTTTCCCTAAAATATATAATCGCCTTAAGGAACTGGCTTCCAAATTAATCTATGAACTTGGTTTTAATAACCAAGAAATTGAATTTACTTTTGAGTCCGAGAACCCGGAGGACCTCTACATTCTTCAAACCAGAGAACAAATAATCAGCCCTAAAGAAAAAATGCAGTTCTTTAGCACGCCTCTGGAGAAAATGAAACTTCTGGGACGAGGGATTGGTACGGGAGATAAATGTTTAAGCGGCATGGTCTGTTTCGATATGCAGGATCTGCTACGCTTTAGATTGGAGTATCCCGACGAAAAGTACATCTTAATCAGGCCGGATACAGTTCCGGACGATATTGACAAGATCTTTCTCTGTGACGGGCTAATTACGAGCCGTGGAGGGGTTACTTCTCATTCCTCGGTGACTGCAACTAAATTGGGCAAAACCTGTATCCTAAACTGTAAAGAATTAGTGGTGCATGATGACTTGAAACAATGTACTATTAATGGTGTAGTATTGAAAGCAGGTGATTTTATTTCTATTGACGGCAAGGCAGGAAATATTTTTTTAGGAAAGTATCCTATTCATAGTGCTTAGTATGAAGTAAAATTTGAGTTCAATTAATGGGGGAGATAATTCATGGATCTGCAATTTAGAAACAAGAAAATTCTGGGCATTAATGGCATAGGCCGAATTGGTAAACTGACTTTCTGGAATCAACTAAGGTTGGGGCATTTTAGCGGATTTGTTCTCAATGCCGGTAGGAAAGTTGGCAAAAGCCTTGAGGATACGATAGATTATTTAATCAAAGATTCAACTTACGGTTCTTTGCATGTTTTCCTTTATGGTTATTCCGGCAAAACTTGTGAGGTTAAGATTATTGACCGGGAAGAGGGACTATTTACTATTAACGGAGTTCAGGTTAAGTTTCTTAATCAGGCCAGAAATCCGCGGGATATTAACTGGGCTAAAGAAGGTGTGCAATTAGTTATTGATTGTACCGGCAAATATCTTGATCCCACAATTCCTGCCGATCATCCCAAGGGCAGTGTCCGCGGCCATTTGGAAGCCGGGGCGAAAAAGGTTATTGTCAGTGCCCCATTTAAAATTAAAGATAATTCTAAAAAAATGCCTGAAGATAGCGGTATGTTCGTTTATGGTGTAAACCATATGCGTTTCGACCCGACGGAACATCATATCATCTCTGCCGCCAGCTGTACCACTACCGGACTGGCTCATATGATTAAACCCCTTCTGGAAACCGAGGAAACGTCGGAAATAATTACAGCTTCGATGTCTACCGTTCATGCAGCTACTAATAACCAAAATATTCTCGATGCACCTCCTAAAGAGGGACAATCCGACCTAAGAAGAAATAGATCTGTTTTTAATAATATAATTCCTACAACTACAGGTGCTGCTATTGCTCTAGAGGAAATCTTGCCGGAAATCAAACAAATCGGTTTTATGGCCGATTCAGTACGAGTACCGGTCAGTACCTCTTCTTTGATCACTTTAAATGTTACTTTTCATTCTAAGCTGAATAAAGAAACCGGAATGCCGGTAATTAATCGCAAATTTTTGAACGATATTTATAAAAAAGCAGCCCAAGGCGCGCAAAAGGATTTATTGATCTTCAGTGAAAAACAAAATGTTTCTTCCGATATTATTGGTTTCCAAGGAGCTATTGTTATTGAGGGAGTAGAAACTCATACCCGAACGGGATTTATTCCGCTTTCGGCTAAAACTTTGAGAGATTATGGTCTAGAGAATATTTCAGACCTGAATATACCTGTAACTCATGCTAAAATTTGTGGATGGTATGATAATGAGTTTGGCAGCTACGTTAACCTATTGGGAAAATTAACTGTTTATATTGATAAAAATATTGCCTAGGGGCAATCTTTCTTGACAAAGAGTTTATTATTGTGTTAAATTATTCTGTGCGACTGCGAAATTAAGAAGTAAAGCCACTGCTGGGGAGGTGTTTGGAAAATGCGTGTTGCAATCACATTAGCTTGTACGGAATGTAAAAACAGGAATTATCAAACCAATAAAAATAGAAAAAATAATCCTGATCGTATAGAGATGAAAAAGTATTGCAAAACCTGCAAAACTCATACCGTTCATAAAGAAACAAAATAATAAGGACAGAAGTGTATTATACCGCTAAGGATGTGATTGAATGGCGCTGACCAAAAAATCCGATCGCTCGAAAGGCGACGGTGGCTTTCTGAAAAGAGCTAAGCAGCAGCCCAGCAGAAGATCCAACTATTTCCGGGAGGTTTGGCTTGAACTAAAAAAGGTGCATTGGCCCAGCCGCAATCAGCTTTTGACTTATACGGGAGTGGTTTTGGTAGCAGTAGGTATTTGCGCTGTACTTATCTGGATAGTAGACAGTGCTCTGACTTATGGGATGACAGTTTTGCTTGGAAGCTGATAGAGGGCTGATTCTTTAATAGGAGGCCTTTAGTTAATGACTAGGAATTGGTATGTTATTCACACTTATTCCGGTTACGAGAACAAGGTGAAAACAAATCTGGAAAAACGCGTTGAGTCCATGAATATGGAAGACAAAATATTTCGTGTCTTGGTGCCCATGGAGGACGAGATAGAAATTAAAAACGGCAAAAAAAAGGTCACTAAACGCAAGGTTTTTCCCGGGTATGTGTTGGTTGAAATGGATATGACTGATGACTCTTGGTATGTGGTACGTAATACTCCTGGCGTAACCGGTTTTGTCGGTAGTGGTAGCAAGCCTATTCCACTGTTGGAACATGAAGTCTCCAGTATTCTTAGCCAGATGGGTATAGAAAAAGTACGTGCTAAGATTGATGTTGATATCGGACGATCGGTCCGTGTTAATTCCGGCCCATTTAAAGATTTTATAGGGGTTGTCAAAGAAATAATGGAAGAAAAGCAAAAAGTAAGGGTTTCGGTATCTATGTTTGGCAGAGAAACTCCCGTAGAGTTGGAATTTGGGCAAATTGAAAGATTTGACTAAATAGATATATTATATAATATAAGGAGGTGTGTTTATGGCAAAAAAAGTTATAGGCTTGGTAAAATTAGCAATTCCCGCTGGTAAAGCGAATCCGGCGCCTCCTGTTGGTCCAGCCCTTGGCCAGCACGGTGTAAATATTATGGGTTTCTGCAAAGAATATAATGAAAAAACTAAAGATCAAGCCGGTTTAATTATCCCGGTAGAAATAACAATCTACGAAGATCGCTCCTTTTCTTTTATCTTAAAAACTCCGCCGGCATCAGTTTTACTTAAAAAAGCTGCTAAAATTGAGTCCGGCTCGGCTGTTCCTAATAAACAAAAGGTTGCTAAGGTGACAAAAGACCAGATCAAAGAAATCGCAGAGATCAAAATGAAGGATTTAAATGCCGCCAGTATTGAAGCCGCTATGCGTATGGTAGAAGGTACGGCGCGCAGTATGGGAATTGAAGTTGTATAATTTAGTTCCCTTATTTATGTGGGAGGGTTATTCCCGTCTACCACAAGGAGGTAATATTTAATGGCTAAGAGAGGTAAAAATTATCTTAATGCTCAAAAAGCATATGATACACATGCGCTTTATGAGCCTCAAGAGGCTATAGGTATTGTAAAAAGCAATGCTAAAGCCAAATTTGATGAAACAGTCGAAGTAGCTTTCAGACTGGGTATTGATACCCGTCATGCGGATCAACAAATCCGCGGGGCGGTTGTACTTCCCCATGGAACAGGCAAAACCCGTACAGTATTGGTTTTTGCCAAAGGTGATAAGGCTAAAGAAGCAGAAGCAGCAGGTGCTGATTTTGTTGGAGCCGAAGATATGGTTGAAAAAATCCAGCAGGGTTGGTTCGGTTTTGATGTAGTGGTAGCTACTCCGGATATGATGAGTATCGTCGGTAAACTTGGTAGATTGTTAGGGCCTAAAGGGTTAATGCCTAACCCCAAAACCGGTACGGTAACATTTGAAGTGGAGAAAGCAGTTAAAGAAATCAAAGCCGGTAAAGTTGAGTACAGAGCTGACAAGGCTGGTATTATTCATGTACCGATTGGTAAGGTTTCTTTTGATCAGCAAAAGCTGGAAGAAAACTATCGAATGATTGCTGAAACCATATTGAAGGCTAGACCTGCAGCCGCTAAAGGACAGTACGTCAAGAGCGTAACCGTATCATCGACCATGGGACCGGGTGTGAAAATCAATCCCTTGAAAGTAGTCTAAAGATAATATCTGGATACTGTTCAGGGTTGCGATAAATAAAAGTTAATAACCAAAATGCCGCTGTAGACAGCAGGTGCTCTTAAGCTTAATTTCCTGCCGAGGTGGAGGATAAGTAAATATAAAAGTCGATAGAATGACTAGTATTTTATAACCTCCGTGTCTTAGCGGAGGTTATTTACTTATACCCCAGTCTTACTTACTTTACTGGATAATTAACGTCGCATCGTCGAAAGGAGGTGCACCAATGCCTAATTTTGAGGAAAAACAAAAAATAGTTGATGAAATCAAGCAAAAGTTTCAGGATGCCAGCGGGGTTGTACTTGCCGATTATAGAGGTCTAACCGTTTCCGAAGTTACGAGTCTTAGAGTGGACCTGCGTCAAGCCGGTGTGGAATACAGAGTTCTGAAAAACACAATGGTTCGCAGAGCAGCCGATGAAATTGGTCTGGAGGGACTGGATGAGTTCTTGAAAGGTCCTACGGCCCTAGCTTTTTCAGCTGACCCGGTTGCCCCGGCTAAGATTCTTTCAGAGTTTAGTAAGAAAAATAAGAACCTAAAAATCAAAGCCGGAGTTGTTGAGGGTAAAGTAATCGATCCCGAAGGAGTGCAAGACCTTGCTAAACTTCCTTCACGAGAAGTACTTCTTGCTCAGGTACTTGCGGGAATGCAGGCTCCGCTCCAAGGTATGTTCAATGTATTGCAGGGACCAATCCGCAAGTTTGGTTATGCTTTAGAAGAGGTGCGGAAGCTCAAGGAGGCTCAAGCTTAGTCCTAAGCTCGAAGTAAGAGGCACAGTGTATCGTACATTACGGTAATCACTAAGAGTGCCGCAATTGTTACTGATTTAATGATTAATAAAGTATTATGAAAATTAAGGAGGATACCTATAATGTCCAAAATTAATGAAATTCTGGAAGCCGTTAAAGGCATGACTGTTCTGGAGCTCGCCGAGCTCGTAAAAGCTTTCGAAGAAGAATTTGGTGTAAGCGCTGCTGCCCCTGCCGCAGTTGTTGCTGCACCCGCCGCAGATGCTGGCGCTGCCGCTCCTGCAGCTGATGAACAAACCGAGTTCGATGTTGTTTTGACCAGCGCAGGCCAGGCCAAAATTAATGTTATTAAAATTGTTCGCGAAATCACAGGCCTTGGCTTAAAAGATGCTAAAGAACTTGTTGATGGTGCACCGAAGCCCGTTAAAGAAAAAGTTTCTAAAGAAGATGCAGAAGCAATTAAGGCTAAACTTGAAGAAGCCGGTGCCAGCGTAGAAATAAAATAACAAACCAAATGATTTTAAGAAGATGTCTTCATGTTTGAAACTTGAAGGCATCTTCTTTATTCACTCAGCTTGCCCAAATACTCCATTCGCCCGGTCACGTAGCTAAGAACAAAAATACTCGCTAACATGCCAAAACCTTTAGGCTATCT
>JAAYMU010000158.1 GCA_012521215.1 Peptococcaceae bacterium
TGACGTATAATCTGGTTGTAAATTGTGTTTCATCAACAACATTTTACAGCAAAAAGACGGTTTCTGGAATCTTCCAGTCACCGTCTCTTGCTTTTTTATGGAACTGTTAGTGCAACAGCCCCTTCATGCATACTTCTCATATGTATATATGAATTTAGATTTTGATAGGCCCAACTAACCACTAATAATCTTCACATAAAATTCTCTGTTTCTCGGCCCGTCAAATTCGCAAAAGTAGATTCCCTGCCAAGTACCGAGCAGAAGTTTGCCATCCTGGATTATCACGGTGCAAGAAGAGCCCATCAAAGAAGCCTTTATATGAGCATGTGAATTTCCTTCAAGGTGAAGTATCCTCCACGTATCGGACATATTTTGTCCAGGGCGCAGTGAACAATCAGCCTTTGCGGTCTTATGTACCTTTATCCATTTGCATTTAACTTTTTCCACTTCCTAATTTTACTGCGGAATGACTTGAACGGAGCAACTGTGTTAATGTGCACCCATTTCCACACCGGCCAATTAGATGGTGTAGAAGATGCCCATTTACGGCTACCTGCTGTGAAAACATCTTCTTCCGTAAATCCGTCAAACCACTGAACAAAAGCAAGGATTCTTTCTTTAAATAAATCTTGTAATTCAGCCAGAGTGTATGAAGAAAATCTATCATAAAAGCTTTGATAAAGCCCCCCCAAATTGTTCCATTTATAGTCCTCACAAGGGGTAACGACCTGTTTGCCTTCCGCTTCATCCTTATCCCATTTCATAATCAAATCAAGCCATCCCAACTGATAAGCTATCATCTGTGCGGGCGTTCTGTCTACACCTTCAATTAGCTTATCTTTGTCATCTTCTTTAATATCCAAAAACTCATTAATAAAAAGGTTCGCCGTTTTTTCAATCTCCGCAATAAGATTTTTCTTGCTTTTATAATCCTGCATAACAAATTCTCCCTTTCTGTTTTGTTATCGGCTTCATATTTACTTACACGTACTATACACGTACTATTACTAAAAGGTTGACATCTCTTCTAATCTTTAATATAAATCTTTCTATTATTGCAAAGATATACGCAGTATTTAACCCTTCCCTCGTTCCGGAGCACTTAATAACGTGATTCCGATTATGGTAATCACAAGTCCTGTAACGCCCAGGAAGCTTGGTATCTCACTAAAGAACATAATTCCAAAAAGCATCGCAGCCGATGGTTCTCCAGCTGCAGCTACGATTGAAGCATTGCCTGCCTCCACATAATTTAGCGAGAATGTATAGACTACATACGGTAATACATTTGCGCAAAGTGAGTGTAGAATCATGAAAGCCACATTATTTGAAGGCTCTGCAGCAGCGAAAGCCACTACTGTATGCCAGTCAGTGAACGGTATAAGTACAATTCCCATGAATAACACGCTATAAAAGATTGTAGTGAAAACACTGTAGTTTCGCTCCATGGCCAGCTTGGAGAGAATGCTGTAAAGGGCATAGAACACCGCAGCCAGGGTACCGACAAAAATGCCAAATCCACTCCATGTAAGTCCGTTACTTTCTAAAATTCCGCTTACCAGAAGACATCCCAAAAAAGCAATTAATGTGCATACTATCTTCCTTTTGGTAATCTTTTCCTTAAAAACTATGGCCGCAATAAATATTACGAAAACCGGTGACAAACTAAGCAGAACTGCTGCCAACGACAATGACAAGCTGTTTATCGCTTCCGTGTAGCAGTAATTCAATCCCAGCATAGCAATGACGCCACAACCAAGAAATATCCAGACGTCTTTAATCTTTATCCTCAGAAACGATTTATTATAAACGAGAATTCCAATAAAGAGCAGTATGGCCGCTCCCAGGACTCTTGTAGACAAAATCGTATAATTGTTCATCCCGAAAGCCGTAAGTTTTCTTACGAATACTCCGACGGATCCCCACAGTATCCCCGCAATAAGCGGCAACAAAATTGCAAAGTTCTTCATATTCTTTTCTCATATTCTCCTTGTTTAAGTAATGAAATGTACTATATGGTTTAACTTGACATTATTGATAATTGTTCACCCTGGATATCATGCTTTTTCAAAAAAACAATCGCATCTTCTTCATCAAGGGGCCTGCTGATGAGATATCCCTGTATTTTGTCGCAGCCGTACTCTTTTAAATACTGCAGCTGGATATCGTGCTCAACCCCCTCGGCAATTGTACTATGACCAAGTTTATGAGCCATCGAAATGATATCGCTTGTTATTGCTTTATTTAGGTTCGCGCTCAACAGCATATCGATAAAATACTTATCAATTTTCATGCAATCAGCTTTTAATCCTGTTTCTCTGGACAGTGAGGAATAACCGGTCCCAAAGTCATCTATGGCTATGTAAAGCCCCGCTTCCCTCAGTTTCTCAATAACATTATTGATGTTATCATAATCGGTAGCAAAGACCGTTTCCGTAATTTCAAGACCGACGTTTTTCGGATTAATCTGCATCTCACTCATTAATTCAAACAGCTTGCTTATGAAATCAGGTTTCAAAAGCTGAGTAATCGAAATGTTGATTGAAATCTTGATTTCATCATATCCATGCTCTTTAAGCTTGTTCAAAAAGCGCAATGCTTTGACTATCACTTTTTCGCCAAGCGGAAGAATGAGCTTTGTTTTCTCGGCAATCGGAATAAATTCTAAAGGTGGCACTAGTCCGAGCTTTTCCGTCCTTAATCTGGCTAGGGCCTCAAAGCCGAAGACTGAACCTGTTTTTAAATTCACAATCGGCTGATACTGCAAAAACAAATCATCAGTGATATGATCATTCGCTGCTATAACATTGAGAGCTTCCACAATATCTCTTTCGCGATTAACTAAGGCTTCCAGCTCTTTATCGTAAAAACAAATTTTAAAGTCCTTTCCAAACAAGCTGACATACCTTTCTGAGGCAATCAGGAGTCTTCTCAGCAGTAAATCAATATCAACTTCATTTTGGTTCTGCTCGATTTCGAGAATTCCAATCCCGCCGCCTATTCTTTCAGTTATAAATAAGGAGCCTAAAGTTTTTATAAGAGAATTACTGAAATCAATAAGTTCGTTTTTGTCTTTGTAGTCAAAGAGATAGAAAATAAAGCGATGCTCACGGGGTCGGAACAAAAGACGATTATCGGTACAATGCTGACTAAGGGTATCAGCCACTTTTTTTATTAAATTCTGAGAATACTGGAAGCCATAATTGACTGTTAACAGCTGAACCGTACTTAAGTTAATACCAATGAGCGCTTTTTTTGACCTTTTTTTCAGCTTGATATCCTTTTCTAATAACGACACTAAATAGTCACGATTATACAATCCTGTCCATCTATCGTGCTCATTATTATATTTTAGGGTATCTTCAATTGCTTTTCGATCTGATATATCAAGAACGATTCCTTCCAACGCTTCAACTTCACCATCATCGTTATATACACCTTGCCCCATCTCAAGAACCCATTTCTTTTCACCGGTGGCAGTTATACTCATATTTAAAGGGCTGCCTTTGGACAAGGATTCGTTCCCATTCTTTCCGCAAAACTTCGCGGTATTCGGGAGAGATGAGATCATTATAAGACAGGTCTCTGTTGTACAGCAAGCTCTCTGAGGGATAGCCTGTGAGGTTAAAACAGCCTTTGGAAACATACTGCATTGTCCAGTTCTGATCACAATTGCACCTGTAGGCCAGTCCCGGAAGATGGGAAAGAAAAACTGATTTGCTGCGTTCACTCTCATTCAGCGCTTCTTCCATCGCTTTACGCTCGGTGATATCCTGGACTAAGCAGATATGGTGGAAATGATGATCATTTGATAAAGTAAGCGGGGCAACAACCATATGCACCCAAACGATTGAACCATCTGGTTTAATATAGCGTTTCTCCATTGAATAAATCTTGATTTCCCCTGCTTGGAGCTTCCTAAAATTTTCTATATCTTCTTTCAAATCATCCGGATGAGTTATCTTGGCCCAACCTAAAGAAATAAGCTCTTCTTTTGTTCTTCCTAAGATTCGCTCAAACACTGAATTAATTCTGACAATAGTTCCACCAAGGTGATCCGAATCACAGCTATGGGAAATTGCAATGCCGATAGGTGCTTGATCAAAAATCATATCCAAGGCAAGGGCCTGTTCATCCAGGTGCTGTTCTAATGCGTGCTGAGCACGTAATAGGGTAACATGAACATCAATCCTGGCTTTAAGTGAATCCCTGTGAATTGGTTTGCGGATATAATCTACGGCACCAAGCTTTAAGCCCTTGATTTCATTGTCCAATTCATCATGATTAGTCAATATTATGGTGCGCAATTCCCGAAACCGCTCGTCCTCTTTTAGAAATTCGAGAACTTGAAACCCATTCATATTAGGCAGGTTTAAATCAAGTAGGAGTAAGTTAATCCCGTTGTGCTCTTCAAGCACACGCATAGCTTCCACACCGTCGCCAGCAGTTAATACGCAATATTCGCTTAGCGTATTTTTAATGATCAATCGGTCAGATGCTGAGTCGTCAACAACCAGAATCTTAATTAGCATTGTTAGCCCTCCTTCCTCGGCCTGCCTGACTTAGATATAGGTCACCAAAAGAGTGTTTCAAAAATAATTGAAAGTAGAAAAATCAGTAGGGCAGACAGAGTAGCATCACAAATTCTCTACAAAAAGTTGACGTCTCCTGTTGTCTTTTTTTATTAGAAAATTAACAATATTGTTCTATCTTTAGTAATTCTAGTTAATATAGGAAAAACCTGCTAATTATGAATAGCGTTAAATAACAAAGTATAAGAAACCCCAAGCAAGAAAAGTGCGATTTTAAGGTTAAATAATGGATAAGATGAATGTCATTAAGATTTCTTTTTACCTTAATTGAAATTGATTAATCAATCAATTTTTTAATTTTTGCTACTATTATCGGCGATAGTAAGGTTGTTAGGACAACAATAATCCATAAGTTTCCGTTAAGAAAATTATATGCCCCTAATAAATCTGAAAAATTACCACCATCGATTAAAATTATACTTAAATCAAATAAATTTGTTAGCACGAACCATATAACACCAAATGCAATGTATTCTTTTCTGTCACAACTATGTATTTTAGGAATTAAAAAATATGCCACAGCAAAAATGCAAAGGCTTAATATTATCCCACTTAAAGGGAGTGCAATTGCACCGAGTTTGATCAACACACTTTCTCTTAATGCACCGTTAAGTATAGCTATCGGAATAATAATCATCCAAATGGCAACTGCTTGAAAGTATCTTTTCATCATTCCCTCCTCCTTACTCTACTCGTCCTTTTCTCGATTTTACCATACTATATTGACAGCTAATTTATTTCCGCCCAAAGCAATACCTTCTATTAAGGCAGAGAAGATATTTTCTCTGCAATTGAATTATATTTGTCAAAAAAACCAGTCAGACAAGTAATGCTTTTCTGGTTTATTATTTACCCTATTTTTCGTACTAGCAGTAACTGTTTGAAAATTCCGGAATAACATGTGCGACTTTCGGTTTATCCATGCTGTTTTTCTTCCCTAAATCAATGGCTACTCTCATTTCAGCAGCATTTCCCACCGCCTGAACAATCACAGCTCGGTTCGCTACCGGTAAGCCAACCCATAATCACTGCCGCAGCACATCCCACTCCGGCATCAACAGCGATGGCGCTTACAGGGCAGTTTTTCGCGCAAGCGCCACATTCCATACAATGGTCTTTATCTTCAATCCTTGCTTTCTTTTCATTCACGGTAAAAACTCCATGAGGGCAAACCTCTGCACATCTTCCGCAGCCAATACATTTTTCAGCCGACAGACTAAGCGTTGCAACATTTTTCAAATATCTATGTTTCATAGCGTCCTCCTTTATGCCGACAGACTCTTTATCAACAACAATACAATCCCCGCAACGGATGAAAGAGCAATGAGCGGCACAGCTATTTTCATTTCTTTGATAACACCGGAAAAGGATGTGTAAGTTGATGAGCCTGTGAAATTCATGGCCAGAAACGCTGACAATGACGGCAATACCAGCAAATACCCTATGGCAAGAAGTAAGAATCCGGGAACAAACCAGCCGCTAAGCCAGATAAATCCCAACGTCCATAACAGCCCCAGCAGCCAGCCCTTCCAGGCGAAGGCCCTGCCGGGAATCAGGGGGAGAAGCAAAGGCGTTATAACAGTTCCCGTTACCACAGCACCCGTATAGGCGATGAAATCCGCAAGCCCGAAAGGTCTTGCAGCGAATAGGTTTATGAGAAACAAAACACCAAAAACCATCAATGAAGATTTTGCGGCAGCCACCAACTCTACTGGGGTAAGAACCAATCTGTCCCACATCGTAAATTTTACGGTACGCATTTCTTCCGTGACTTTAAACCCTGAATCAAGAAAGTCCTTTATATCCTTCGCCCTCACGGGTCCGTAAATCACAGAGAATCCGGTTTGTTTGGTCACTTCGTAGGCGCTCACGCCGGGCGCACCCAACTGCGGCAGCACCAATTTTCTGTGCGACACGATCCCGGACAGCCCAACTTTCGATATGCGGTTCACCAGTTCATCGGTCCCAAACGTACCTTTACCTGCGGCACACCAAACATTGATGCCCTTTGTATCAAGTATCAAAATCCAGCAATCCAGGCCTGAAAGTTCTTTCCTCAAGGTGTCAAATGTCAGCTTGTAGTTTGCGCTGACCAGCACAGGAGAGATGTGATCAGGCTTCCCTATAGCGTAAAGCCCAGGACTGATCTTGTAATTTATCCTGCTGGTACCCCAGCGCACCTTCCACGCTCCGAGCGTATCTTTGAAGTGAAGATTTGTTGAAACCACAGGCACTATGCCATTAGGAGTACAGATTTCACCTATTACCCATTCATCATTTTTGTCATACGGAGTGATGGACTCGGTGCTGCAACAACTATCATTCGAGCAGCAGCAGGATTTATTGTTAATCATTTTCATCTCAATCATTTTCATCACATCCTTTACAACAATCTGCATCTTCTTTGCAGATGCAATTTTCTTTAGCGGAGGTGATGTCACAGAAAAATTGCTTTGTTTTGCTGACAGTATCCGTGTTCAATGAGTAATACGTCCATTTACCTTGTTCTCTGCCCTTGACCAGCCCGCATTCACACAAGAGTTTCATGTGGTGAGACAGCGTAGATTGGGACATCTCAAACTTCTCTAAAATCATACAAGCGCAAAGTTCCCCACAAGATAGCATATCCACTATCATGGCCCTTTTAGGATTCCCCAGCGCCTTGAATATTCTAGCGTATTCCAAATAGTAGTCTCCCATATCGGCACCTCAAATCTATAAATATCGATATGACTATTATATGCACCAAATCGAATACTTTCAATATTACACAATCTATACTTGAGCAGCACAGTGTCTTGAAGTCTCAAGTGCGCAATTATTGAAATGGTCAATATAAAACAACTTCCGCTCTTTCCCCAACTTTCAAAGGAATTTCCGGAGCAAGCTTTACTTTGATCTTCATACTTCCTTTATTTCTGTTAGCTGCAGATTGCATATCTTTAGGAGTATATTGAGCCTTGACATCAATGAAGTATATAGTGCCTTTGTATTCTTTCTCGCCACTGCGAATTATTACTTCTTGTCCATAGTTTATATTAGGCAGATACTCCTTAGGTACATAAGTTACCAGATATTTTTCTGTTGCGGAAGCAATACCCATAATATCATAGCCAGGAGAGACAATATTTCCAAGAAGGTAATTTATACTGATAATGGTTCCATCATGAAGGGCGGTAATTGTGTATTTGCCTAAATTATCTTTGGTTTGGTGGATTTGTACTTCTGTTAAAGCCACATCGGCTTGAGCAGCGTCGATTTTTTCCTGGGGCGTTCCTTTTTGGAGTAAGGCCAATTGCTGCTTGGCATTATCCAGCTGCATAGCCGTAGTTTTCACCGCGGCTTCGGCCAAATCGGCTTGATATTTAATTTTATTCAATTCAGATTGAGCCATCGCTCCCCCTTCCCATAAAGTTAAGGCATCTTCATAATCCTGCTTGGATCGTTCTTGGGTCAAACGAGCATTGTCATACGCAATTTCCGCTAACGATACGTTATTTTGGTACTGTTTCAGTTCTTCGGGATCCAGCCCCGCAGTTAATTCGGATAGGACAGCTTGTTTTTTGGCCAGAGTTTTTTCCAACTGTTCCAAGGCAAATCGTTCCTTGCTGTCATCTAGTACAGCAAGAACATCTCCGACTTTAACTTCTTGCCCGAGCTCAACCGGCAGTTCAATTATTTTTCCGGACACTTCACTATAGTGTGCATAGATATTGGTCTCCACAACCCCTTCCAGCACCAGGTCAGATGAGGTCCAGCGGCTTATTACGAAAATGCTTCCTATGAGTACTATTAGTATTGGTCCTAACAACATAAATCTCTTTTTCATATTCTTTTTCATACCCCAAAACCCTCCCCTAAGTTCCGTCGTCCCTATCTCTTAAACAAAACATCTTTAAACGAAATATTTAACTCAAAAATAAAGGGCCGTGAGTTCAAATACGCCGGTATTTTTTCAAAAGCAGGGTATTCAAAACCATAAATAGCACAGAACAGACAAGTATAATACTCAAATCCCAAGCTATGGCCCCCAGGCCACTTCCCCTGATCATCACTTCGGTCAAGGCGTCAGCTATATAATATAAAGGCATAACATTGCCAATGACCTCAATATCCGCAGGGAGATCAAACAGACCACAAAAGAAAATCTGAGGAACAATGATCAAGGGTATAAACTGAATCATTTGGAATTCATTATTGGCCAGGGTAGACATCAAGATCCCCAAAGTAAGCGCTATTATGGCCGTTAGCAAAGTAATTAATAAAATAAGGCCAAAAGAACCAATCATCATCACCTTGAGCACATATACGCAGTACCAGGAAATAAGGAAAGCCTGCAAGATGGTAAACACCCCGAAGCCCAGTACATAACCGACTACAATCTCCCAGCGTCTGATAGGAGTAGAAAGCAGTTTCTCCAAAGTGCCTGAAGTTCTTTCCTGTAAAAAGGAAATGCCTGACACTAAAAAGACAAAAAAGAAAATAATAAAGCCGATTAAGGTTGCCCCAAAATTATCAAAGGTCGGTAAATCTTCCTTGCCATAAAGATAAGTAATTTCTGACCTTAAATCGGGTCTTGAAATAAATACATCGATCTTAGCCTGTTCCAAAGCTGCCAAGGCTGTTTTGGCTTTAGTCGGATTGCTGCCGTCCACTTCAATAAAGGATTTGCCGCCTACTATCTTTATGCTGGCAATTATTTCGCCCCGCTCTAAAGCTAAACGGGCTTCATTTTTAGAGTAGCGCTGACCTCTTACATTATATTCCTCGAGCTTATCTTCGAAACCCGCCGGAGCATTAACCACAGCAATATTTATTACCGGAGTGGTATCAGCCAGAATAAAGTAAACCAGCGTCAAAAGAAAAACAGGAGCAAGCAGCATTAAAGCCAGAGTACGCCGGTCATGCCGCAATTGATTCAAGATGCGTAAGGCCAAAGCTCTAACTCTCATCCTGCTGCCCTCCGTAATAAATAAAAGCTTCTTCAATGCTCTGAACGCCGATTTTGTCCTGCAGTTCCCGGCTAGTGCCTTGGGCGATCAAACGCCCACCTCTCATCATGGCTATGTTATGACATTTGTCCGCCTCGTCCATGACGTGGGTTGTCACAATGATGGTAACACCTTGCTTGGCTAATTTATCTAATTCTTCCCAAATATTTTTTCTTAAAAGGGGGTCGATCCCTACCGTAGGTTCATCCAAAACTAAAACCGGTGGATTATGCATAATAGCCATAGCCAAGGAAAGACGCCGCTTCATCCCGCCGGAAAAAGCTTGAACCGGTTTGTAAAGATCCGCTGAAAGGTTGACTAATTCCATAACCTCCTCAGTTCGGTTTTTAATTTCCGCCTTACTCATTCCGTAAATTGCACCGAAGAAATGCAAGTTTTCTTTGGCGGTTAGAGAACCATAGAGGGCATCGGACTGCGCCATATAGCCTATCTTATTCATTATGCTGAGTTTTGGCATCTTCTGACCTAAGACGTAGGTTTCACCTGATGTGGCTTCCAGAATGCCGGCGATAATTTTCACCATGGTCGTTTTACCACAACCGGAAGGACCAAGTAAGCCGTATATCCGGCCATGGGGAATCTCCCAGTTGATTTCTTTAAGAACATGTTTGGAGCCAAAGAATTTGTTGACATTCCGCACAATAATACACTTGGAATTGTCTATGCCGGGATTATTTTCCATGACTTTTCTCTGTTTAATTATTGTTTTGCGCATACCTGTGCTCCTTAACTCATTCCTAGTTATTAGACATCAAGTTGATTATCTTCACAGCTTGATTATAATAAAGTGGTAATTAGCCTTCAATAAACAAACTTTGATCTTATGACTACTAATGAACATCTCGTAAATATCTGTTTATTATCTAAGAAAACTATTATCTCAATAAGCGCTGTTCTTAATTTGAGGAGGATGGTCAAATGAATTTTAGCGAAGACCGGCGGATTACCCGGACCAAGGCGGCCATACGTGAGGCCTTGGTATCATTAATCGAAGAAAAAGGCTTTGAGGCTCTAACCGTAAAGGATATTGCCATCAAAGCCAATATTAATCGAGGCACCTTTTACCTGCACTATAAGGATAAGTATGATTTATTGGATCAGACTCTGGAGGATATTGCCCGAGATATCGAAAGTATTTTATTAGAAATAACCAATCTCTCTGTTGCTGATTTTATCAATGGCCAAACGCCCTCGGCTATCATCATCAAAGTGTTTGAATATTTCAACGCCAATGCCTCTTTAACCCAAGCCATCTTAGCAACCAAAGGCAACTATGCCCTACAAAACAGAATTAAAAAAATAATGTGGCATAATTTATTTGAAAAGAATTACGCCCCATTCATTAAAAAGGAAAATTTACTTGTACCCAGTGAATATCTCACTTCCTATATCGCCTCCGCCCACTTTGGAGTTGTTCAGGAATGGCTGGAAAACGGGTGCCGGGAAACACCGGAAGAAATGGCTAAGATTCTTAGTAATCTAACTTTTCGCGGCCCGCTAACTGCTGCCGGAATTCGATAAGCAGCATGGCGATTGTGACCTGGTAAAGATGAACTCTAGTAATATTATTTGTACTGGCAGTAACTGTTTGTCATTTCTGGAATAACATGTACTAAATAATAATATTAGAAAAGAGGGATAATCAAAGCATGCTTTTTGATTCACAAACAAATACTGCAGTACTGTCACCAAATCTATTTATCCGTCAATCTCTTGATCTAAATCTTTTCTTCTTACGCATTATGAAAGAACACGCCTTGTTCTTAGCAGCGGGATTTCTTTCTAAGGATGCTGCCCTGGCAGAGCAGGCTCTTCAGTTTAATACTTCCTTTAATGCCCTATTAGCTGAAGCAGTTCTTTTAGCAAATGGCAATGTAGACTCGGTTGTTTTAAGTTCCGGAGAGGTTGTAACCAATATGACTCTAAGAGCCGAACAAAAGACCCAGCAATTATCCGGAGTCCCAATTGATACAGCATTAACGGCGCAAGAGCTTAGACTTGTTCCGGCCGGAGAAAATGTAAATCCGGCTATACTAGGAAATGTCCAAAATCTTAATCAAAGAGCCATTGCCTTAACCAGGGAATTGGTAAAATTTAAAACCCAAATTCTTGACGGCATGTTATCCTGCAGGTTATTTACCTTTAATTTTCCACTTCTTATAATCCACATTAGACGGGAAGCAATCTTATTTATTGAGCAATTAGAGTTATTGCAAAGAACGGGCGCCATCGATTATGCTCAGGAAGTCCTGGCCCAAAAAATCTTCTGGGACAGGCAAATGGCTGAACATGCCCAATTCATTTCTCATTTATTAGATCCCACTGAAGCGGCTTTAATAAACCAAGCCAATGGTTTTGCGCAATTATTTTTTAATTTACGCGCCCAAGCAGAGAGCGGTGCAAGTCCCCCTGATCAACTGATTCAGGAAGAAATTATCGCTACAAACAACCTCCGTAATTTCAAAGCTACTGCCGAGGAGTTAATACTGGCCTGCCGCATTAGGTCGATTATTCTTCCTTTGCTTGCCGATCATGTTCTTAGAGAGGCAAATCACTTCTTAAGGATTTTGCAGACTTCCGACTCCACATTCGGCATTGCCAGTCAACTGCGTTTACGGCAAATATGTTCACACTCCTTATTCAGAGGCTAAAATTAGCTCAAAACCTTTCATTAGGGAATTGGTTTCTTATGTAAAACCGGATGATACCCTGCGCAGGTGATCATCCGGTTTATTTCTTCTTATCCAGAAGTGTCTTCATCACTTCTATATTCCAGAATATCTCCTGGTTGACAGTCCAACGCTTTACATATGGCCTCTAAAGTTGAAAAGCGAATCGCTTTTGCCTTGCCATTTTTTAATATCGAAAGATTTGCCATAGTTATTCCGACCTTGTCCGCAAGTTCAGTTACACTCATTTTCCTTTTAGCCAGCATCACATCAATATTGATTATAATTGCCATGTTGTTCACCTCAGATCGTTAAATCGTTTTCTGATTTTATATCTATGGCATTTCTTAACAGCTTTTGAAGTACCGCCGCAAATACGGCAACAACCATTGAAGCAAAAATAGGCACCAATCCCATTATTATAAGTCCCGGGGCATCGTCTTTATCTGCAATGATCGTAACGAATGGCATCATTACCACATACAAAGCACTGATTGTGATTGCACAGTATTTTATATTCTTTAAAGCATTTACAGATAATTCAGAGAAAGCGATGTTTTTGTCAATATAATCTAAAAGCCTGAAAGCCTGATATAAGGCAATGTAAAACGGTATTACCGTTAAATATACACCTATTAAAACGGGATATATTCCAAAGGCATACTCCGGATTTACCGGGTTATAAGTTAACCAGTACAACCCAAAGATGCTTAAAGCAAGAACCGGGAGTGCAATAATCAAAACTGCGAACTTTAAAAAAATTGTTTCTCGTTTCACCAAAAGCACCTCGCTTATCTATTCATAAGTTGATTTTAGCAAATGATTTATCGTTTTTCAATAAATATTTATCATATAGCAATACATTGCTAATAATTCACACTAAGTGGATAAAGTAAACTCCCCAAGGTATAGATTCAAATTTTTTCAAACTAAAAAATACCCTCGAAATGTTCCGGTAGACACTTCAAGGGTACTAACTTATCAATTCCTTTAAACTCTCCACTGCTACTTTCCCCATCAGCTGATACCCCTCAACTGAAGGATGCACTTCATCGGCGTAAAGCTTCATACCCGTTCCCGCCTCAATTGCAGCCCTAAACGGCCCATAAAAGTCAATAATCTTAATCCTTTTCCTATCGGCATAATCTTGTAACCACTTGCGATAGCTCATCAGTTTGAGCTCTTCTTCCCTAACTAGGAAAGGAATCGGCAGGCCGAGAATTGGAATGATGTCATGTCGGCAGGCCATATCTACCATTACTGTGAAGTTTGTGCTTACCTCTGCCAAAGGGTAGCCTAGGGCTGCGTCATTTGTGCCCCCTAGAATGATAACATGATTCGGGGTATAAGCGGTATAAGCCAGGACATCCTGCTGAAAACGCCTGAGCATATCCCTAGTCAGGTCACCACAAATTCCTTGGTTAATTATATCCAGATTTAGTTCCTGAGCAGTGTAATATACCCAAGATTCCTTGCTGCTGAAAGGAAAGCCCTGAGTGATTGAATCGCCTAAAGCAATGATTTTCATTATCTTTACTCCCCGAATTGCTCAAACAAAACGCCTAATCCCAAATAGCTATTCATATTATACCATTTTTACCTTGGCATTTTCCGATAGGCAGAGGGAGAAAGACCTGTTTTTTCTTTAAATACGCGAGCAGAATGGCCGTTATAATTCATATTACAGGCAGCAAAAGCCTGGGCAATGGAAAGATTGGTATCCAGCAGTTTCTCCTTTAATTTTCTAATTTTGTAATTAATATAGTACTCATGGGGCGTAACACAGGTATGTTTTTTAAACAGCTTGCTAAAATGGGCTTTGCTGAGACAAGCTACTTTGGCCGCTTCGCCCAAGTCAAATCTGTCCTGCCAGTAGTTTTCTATATATTCTTTCGCCTTTCCAATTCCATCCTTGCCCTTATAAACCCTTCTGTTGATCAACAGGGCTACGACATATAGCACTCGTTTCCGGTCATCGGAAATAGGGAAAATGGTAATGTCCTGATATATGGCCTCCACATCGAAGTCTTGAATACCGTAGCGTTCCACAATTTCTTCCAAAGGCGCTTTGACATCGGGGAAAAATACAGTTTCCCCCTGAAAAGCCCGTTTCAACATTGGAAGCTGCCCAGTAGCGATAACGGCAGGATCTTTGAGGACATTGTATCTACCGATAATCATTTCCGGTCTAGAAATATTGTATTCGGCCAACATAGCTTTATTCACCAGCACAGAGGTTCCGTCCGGAGCGTAAACCTGAATTGGGTAGGGAAAGCATTCAATTACTTTGGCCAGCAGTTCTTCCTGATCAAAGAGCTTTTCAAAGGATTTTATTATATTTTTCTGCTTGTCTTCCATTATATCTCCCAATTTTTCTCACCTTTTTTGATCTACCGTCTCTTTTTGAACCTATTTTCTCACCAAAAGAAAAGTGGGAATTCTACATTCCCCGATTATTACTTTAGCTATTTATTTAATTAGAATTCGGCTAAAACGACGTTCCGTCTATATTTCCTGAAAACTCTCCGTTTTTAACGGTAAACCAATGGCTAGCGCCATCTATAAAGGTTTCCGGGTCAGGGGTACTTCCCAAGATGGAAGCCGGTTCAGAATTAACATTATCATACCTTGCCTTGGAGCCATCGTTTCCGCTAAGTATCAGTTTATAGGTGCATAACCCCATTATAGGTGTAAAATTCTCATGCCCGATGGTATCTTCTAAATAATACTGGGCAGCATACCCTCCATCA